>NZ_JBFUFK010000007.1:0-178375 GCF_056403475.1 Rhizobium sp. P2_G9
TCTCCACCCGCTCTCCACCCGCATGTGCAGCGGCTCGTCTATCGTTATTTTCTTGGCAATACCGGCGATGACGAGGAGGATACGCCTCCGCTCACGACTATCCTGACGACGCACTCACCGCATATCGCCAGTGTCACCCCAATCCGTTCGATCGTGTTGCTGCGCCACGACGTTAGCGAGGAGACGACGAACGCGGTTTCAACCGCGAAGGCGCCACTTACAGAGCGAGATGAGGCGGACCTTCAGCGCTACATTGACGTCAGCCGCGGCGAAATCTTCTTCGCACGCGGCGTGATTCTGGTTGAGGGCGATGCCGAGCGATTTCTCATCCCCGCCTTTGCGGAGGCGCTGGACATCCCACTCGACATGTTGGGCATCACCGTGTGCTCGGTGAGCGGCACGAACTTCACTCCCTATGTGAAGCTGCTAGGCCCCCAGGGGCTGAACATCCCGCATGTCATCCTGACCGATCGTGATCCGAACGGCACCAACCCGCCACTCGTCAGGCGACGATTGATCAACATTCTTTCGCTCCTGGAGACGGGCGTGAACTACGTTCCTCTGGATGCGGACGCGATGATCGCGCGCGCCGAACCATTTGGCTACTTCGTCAACGGCAACACCCTCGAGCCCGAGCTTTTCGTCGGCGGGCTGGCGGAGGCCATGCTGGAGGTTATCGAACAAGAGCTGCCCATCAACCAGACCACGCGCGATCTTGTGCAGAGCTGGGTGGACGATACCGATGACCTCGACGAGGAGCGCCTGATCAAGCTCATTGAGCGCATTGGAAAAGGCCGCTTCGCACAGGCGCTCGCTCCCCACGTCAGCAATGAGGCGTGCCCGGATTACATTCGGCAAGCGTTGGAGCATATCCGCGATGCCGTTTCGTAGCGTCAGCGCCGCATATCTCGCCCAGGCGGGCGATCTGGCTGGCAATCCGGGCCAGCAGGCGGCTTACGATTCGACCGGCCATTGCGTCGTTCTGGCCGGCCCGGGCAGCGGCAAGACCAAGACGTTGGTGCTCAAGCTGGCCCGGATCATGGCCGAGGATGTGCGCACGCCTCGCGGCGCCGCCTGCATCACCTATAGCCAGGAATGCGCACGCGAGCTGACGAGGCGTCTGGAACGGTTGGGGCTGCGTGAGGCGCCGAACCTGTTCATCGGCACGGTTCACGGCTTTTGCCTGAGGCATCTCCTCATGCCTTATGCCCGTCTCGCCAATCTGCCCGTGCCGTTCCCACTTGCCGTTGCGACCCAGCGGCAGAGCGACCAGGCGATGAAGCGGGTCGGCGATCGGCTCTTCGGCGTGGGGCATCCCAACAAGCCGATGGATCTGGGACGCCATAGGCGGTCGATCCTCGATCGCGGCTCGGTTGCCTGGACCAGCGAAGAAGAGCTGGCCGCATGGGCGGAAGAGTACGAGGCCGAGTTGCGTAAAATGGGCCTGATTGACTTCGACGATCTCGTAATTTTCGGGCAACGGCTGGTGTCGGAGCATGACTGGGTGCTCCCCTTGCTTCAGGCGAAATTCCCGGTCCTGGCGGTCGATGAATATCAAGATCTCGGAGTGGCGCTGCACCGTATCGTCAAGCGCATGGCGTTCGACGGCGGCGTTCGGCTCTTTGCCGTGGGAGACTCGGACCAGTCGATCTACGGCTTTACAGGCGCGGACGGCGCGCTGCTGCAGGAGCTCGCCGAGCGGGAAGACGTAGAGCGGGTCCAGCTCCAACTCAACTATCGCTCGGCCTCGCAGATTGTCAGCGCCTCTGAATTGGCGCTTGGCGAGGTGCGTGGCTACGTCTCGAGCGAGCCGGATCGGCAAGCGGTGATCGCGTTCGTCGAGTGCGACGATGGGCTCGAAGGTCAAGCGGTGCACGCCGTGGCTGAAATAATCCCGGCGGCGCTGGCCGCGAAGCCTGGCCGCGCGTTAGGTGACATCGCCATCCTGTACCGGGACTATCGCACCGGCGACGTCGTCGCCGAGGCCGCAGCTGCTGCAGGCCTCGACTTCATCCGCGTCGATACAGCCGCGCCATATCGCAAGGTGGCGCTTACAAGCTGGATCGAGGATTGCGCAGCCTGGTGCGCCGATGGTTGGCGTGAGGGGCGGCCACAATTACGCGGATTGCTTGACCGGTGGCTTGGCTTTCACCGCACCCGTCTCGCAGAGGCCGAATCCCGCGGCGAGGCCCAGCGGCTGACCAAGCTCCTCTGGTCGCTGCGGACCGACGCCGGGTTGGCGCGGGACTTCGTCGGCGCGCTACGGGTGGGAATGCTCGACGCGCTGATGACGGCAGAGCCAAGCCTTGCCGATCAGCGCGAGCAGGTGGTGCGCATGTCGGCGGCGCTCGCTGTCGGTGGGACGCTCGCCGACTTGGATTTGGCGAGCCTCGGTGGACGCGACGGGTCGCCTCTCCATTTGAATCTGTTGACGCTGCACTCCGCAAAAGGCTGTGAGTATGACGTTGTGATCATGGTGGGGCTCGATCTGGGCGGTTTGCCGTGGAGGAACGAGTTGCCGGCGGCGCGACGCGAAAGTCGAAGGCTGTTCTATGTCGGGCTGACCCGGGCTCGTGACGAAATCCACATGCTGTATTCCGGCTACGTCGATACGCGCAGCGGAAGGATGTATTGGGGCCGCTCGCCGTTCCTGAACGAACTCGAAGCGCGCATGGAGGGGGCCGAGGTCGAGTAAATTATGCTGTCATTCCGTGAAGCCCAGGCTGTCGAGGACCTGGCCGATCTCTTCTACGATTTCCTTCCCGGCAGTGGGAACACTCGCACGGCGTTTCCGCTTGCAGCTGCCCAGGCTGGCGTCGGCGAGCTATGGATTCCAGGGAGCAAGCGGCCGGCGATCGTCCAGCTCTTGACCGGCACTCTCGAACAGCGCCGGTCGCTTTTCACCAAGCTCATCGTCGCGATCGTTCGACAGGCGATGACCTATCGGCGCGGCAAGGCGAATCCCTTGACCCGCGCCGAAATCGATCGCCTGAACGCGCTCCTTCCGGGCGTACAATTCAAGATTCCCGAATTGCTCGATCCCAGCTTCCTCAGCAGCTTTGGCCAGCCCAAGACGGAGGAGCCTTCCTCACAAGCGGCGACGGTGCTGAGCGAGGCAAAGGCACAGGAGCTCGCGACGCTTCTGATCGAGATCACCAAGCTTGATCCCCAAACCCGGGGGCTCCGGTTCGAGGGCTTCCTCAACGAATTGTTCGCCGGGTTCGGGCTTGCGCCACGCGGCGCGTTTCGGATCGTGGGAGAGCAGATTGATGGCAGCTTCAGGCTGCAGGGCCACACCTATTTGGTGGAGGCCAAATGGCACGGACCGCAGATTGGCTTTGCCGATTTGATGACGTTCTCAGGAAAGGTCTCGGGCAAGGCGGCTTGGTCACGCGGGCTGTTTGTCAGTAATTCCGGATTTACGGCCGAAGGGCTGGAGGCGTTTTCTCGAGGGCGACAAACCAATCTCATCTGCGTCGATGGGCTCGATCTGTACGAAGTGCTGTCGCGCAAAGTGTCGTTGATCGACATGCTGGAAGAGAAGTCGCGTCGCGCTGCCGAAACAAATCGCGCCTTCATCGCGGTGCGAGATCTCAATCTTCGAGGCAGTTGAACAGCGGCATCGATCCTCAATGACGGTATAGAAAGATGGAGCGTAGTTCGCCCTGGGCGTAGTTTAGCGTGGAAACGGCGATGTCGGTCTGAATGCCTTGCGAGAGACCGTTTCAGCCGTGGTTGGCGATAGATGGCGGAAGGTCCTTTTCCGATATCCAGCCAAAAAACCCAGTGTTTTCAGAAGCGCCGTTTTTTGACGGTGCGCTTGGCGGTATAGCGTTCCGTGAAAAATATTTTATCAAATAAAATCAGTTTGTTATGGCGCTAGGAAATAATCGAGTGGGAGTGACGGGGAGTACCGTGGAGTGGTATTGGATAGCGCAGGACACTCGAGCGAATCCTGGGCCACCGATAGCGGTCGATAGATTCTAAGCAACCCGCAGATCTAGCCACTCTGTCGGGCGTCTCCCCGCTCCTCGAACGGCGCCTATGCGCCGTCAGGCCCACCCCAACCCTCGCAACTTTGTGGCCTTCAAATATTCGGTCGCGCGCTGCTCGAAGAAGTTAGCGCGCGCGACCAGCTTTCGGCGTCGATCAAGCGGCGTAGATCGATTACTGCTCCTTCTTGAACAAATCCTGGAAGATGAGCTGGCCCCAGATGCGGTCGCGTGCGTGCACCAGCGCGCCACCTTCGTTGAGCTTTCCCAGTTTGACGGGTGCGAATCCCAGTTGTTTGGCCAAGGCCGCCACGGGAGCGGTCGCATCCTCGTCGTCGCTCGACAGGAAGACCACCCGGTGGCCGCCCTCGATGATCGGATCGGCAGCGAGGGTGGCCGCGACCAGGTGATTGAAACCTTTCACGAGCTTGGCGCCGGTGAACGCCTTCGCGACGAAGGCGGAGGACGGGAGGCCGTCCAGCTCCTCAAGGGGAACTAACGCGTTCATGGCATCGATGATCGTCTTGCCTTTCCAGCTCGGCAGGGCCTTCGCAACCTCGCGATGTTCGCCGAACGGGACCGCCAAGATGATCGTATCGGCCTCGAGTGCATCCCGCAGCGACCTGGCGGCGACCGTGGGTCCAATCGCCCGAGCCTGCGGCGCCAACGTCTCGGGCGGCCGGCGGCTCGCGACGGTCACGTCGATGTTCTTACGGGCGAAGGCGTGGGCGAGAGCCTGGCCTACCTTACCGAATCCTACAATCGCATAGCTCATAATGCTTCTCCAATCCGTGTTGATATTGATTCCGGCCTTCAACGGCGCCGGGTTATCCGTTTCGCAGTGTGGCGACCTTCGTAGACGTTCCCGCCGATCACCACTCCCCACGATCCGGTGCGAATTCAGATGGCCGAGAAGCCGCCGTCGACAGACAATTCCACGCCATTCACGAAGCTCGAATCGTCTGAAGCGAGAAACAGCGCAGCCGCTGCAATTTCCTCAGGACGACCCATCTTTCCCCGCGGGATCAGGGATTCGAACATCCGCTTCGCTTCTTCGGTGAGAACCTGGTCCTGCATCGGTGTGGCGATCGGCCCCGGGCTCAGCACGTTCACCCGGATATTCCTGCCCTTCAGTTCGTTGAGCCAGGTGCGTGCGAATGAGCGCAACGCCGCCTTGCTCGCCGCATACACGCCGTAACCAGGAAAACCTTTCACCGAAGCAACTGACCCGGTCATGAAGATCGATCCGCCGTCGTTGAACAGCGGCAACGCCTTCTGAACCGTAAACAGCGTGCCGCGCGTATTCAGGTTGAAGGCCGCATCGAAGTGCTGCTCGGTAATCTCGCCCAGTGGGACGGCTTCGCCCATGCCGGCGCTCGCGTACAGGACGTCGATCTTGCCCTTTTCCCGCTTGACCGTATCGAACAGGCGGTCGAGGTCGTCGAGATTGGACGCGTCGCCGCGCACACCGGTCACGTTCCGGCCGATCAGCCTGACGGCCTCGTCCAGCGCCTCCTGTCTCCGGCCCGTGATGAAAACATAGGCGCCTTCTTCAACGAACCGCTTGGCGCTCGCCAGCGCCATGCCGCTCGATCCACCCGTGATGACTGCAACCTTACCGTCTAGCTTTCCCATGAATTTCTCCTTTCGGGCTTTGTCTTTGACCGTTCGGGGAGGCCCCCGAGAACCTCGAAATAGGTCTGCTAGCTTCAGGCGTTGAGTGCGGAAACGCGCATATCGGTGGTGCGAAATCGATCCGGTTGGACGACTGACGGCAGCGGCGGCGATCGGCGTCCGCCATTCGGAATTAGGACCTGTTTGTCGGGCATTGAGCTATGATGGCCGCCCGTGCTACCCCACATTCGAGAGGATGTTCGATGGCGTTGGACACGGGCCTTGGGAGGCGCACCCCGCGGTGCGGGATTGCACCATGATCGACTGGGACGACGTTCGCTATTTTCTTGCCGTCGCGCGCGGAGGCTCGGTGCGGTCTGCCGCCGAGCGCCTCGGCGTGAACCACTCGACTGTGCTGCGACGCATCGCCCAGCTCGAGGAACGCCTCGGCGTGCAGATGTTCGAAAAGCTGCCTTCGGGCTACCGCCTGACGGCTGCGGGCG
This sequence comes from Rhizobium sp. P2_G9, assembly GCF_056403475.1. Lineage (NCBI taxonomy): Bacteria > Pseudomonadati > Pseudomonadota > Alphaproteobacteria > Hyphomicrobiales > Rhizobiaceae > Rhizobium > Rhizobium sp. P2_G9. Next base: position 6,110 of record NZ_JBFUFK010000007.1, read on the forward strand.
AGGAGGTCCTCGAGTTCGCGGACCAGATGGAAGCGTCGTCGCACCTCTTGGAAACGCGCGTCTTCGGGCGCGACCAGAGCGTGCGTGGGCTTCTGCGGGTGACGCTGGCACCGCCCCTTGCGGCACACCTGCTCATGCCGGACTTCGCCGATTTCGCGCGCCTGCATCCGGACATCGAAATGGAAATCTTGTCGTCGGGCGAGCTGGCAAATCTGACCAACCGAGAGGCCGACGTCGCGATCCGCGTCGTCTACGACCGCAAATCCCTGCCGCTCAATCTTCACGGTCTGAAAGGACCGGAGCTGTTCGGCGGCGTCTACATGTCCCGCGATCGACTGGCCGCGTGGCGCGCGGGGGCGCCTGATCCCATCCGGTGGATCGTCATAAGCATTCATGGAATTCCGGACTGGGCCAGCGACGGTGAGGTTCGCGCCACAGGGGTTCCGTTCAGGACCACGGACGGCGAGGCGCAGATCGTCGCGGTGCGGCAGGGGCTCGGGATGACGGCGCTGCCGTGCTTCGTCGGAGATGCCGACCCCCTATTGGTGAGGGTGCCGGGCACCGACCTGCACATGTACGGAACGCTCTGGCTTCTCACACAGGGGGAGACACGCAAGACCAAGCGCGTGCGGCTCTTCACGGAGTTCGTATCCCGCAGGCTCGCCGCCTACGCTCCGCTTCTCGCGGGCTTGTCCATTTCGCGCGACTGACGCGCGGCGGGTCGCCGGCGACCCGGATTGTCCACCGGCGCTCAGCGAGGCTGCCGAGGTGCTGTTCGACGTCGATCACGACGGAATGCTGCCGGATGACCGGCTGAACGAGATCGAATCTTTCTTCGCCGCTGCATCGAGCCTGGACCATGAGTTTCGCGCCTATGACGATGCACTCGATTTCATCGCGGGACGGCGCGATGCGGAGATCCGGGTGTCGTCCGCCTTGGGTGCGCGCAGCCAGGTGGGGTTCGACGAGCGGAAGGGTGCGACCAGTCGGCGGCAGGCGGCGAACAGCGCCACATAGAGCGTCGTCGTGGTACCTGATATCCGATCGAGATGCACCCCGTCCGGGGACTTGGTCATGCTGCCGACCAGGCTTCGGCGGATATTCTGTTCGATGCCACGGATAAAGGCGGCGGTCTCCGGATCGAACCAGCCCAGAAGCGCGTCATTCGGCGACAGTTTCGGCGGTGCCGAGCGGGCGTGCGATAGAATCGTCGCTGCCAACGGTCGGAGGTGATCTGCCTCGCTCGGCGGCAACGGGCGGGCGCGTTCGACGATGATCAGACCGGGTTCAGGTCGATCCTGATAGCGTTCAGACCGAGCGACGTGGCCCTATAGGTCGTGGTGCCGCTGCCGTTCCACGGATCTAACACGACTGCGCCGCGCGGTAGCTTGGCGCTCTGCAGCAACTCGCGGGCGAATAGCTCGGGATAGCCGGCGTAGTAAGGAAAGAAGCCTTCCCAGTCTGCAGGCGTTTGTTCCGCTTCGGCGAAACGATGCGAAGTCGCTTGGCCATTAGTTGGCCCCAGGGCGGACGGAAGGGCGGTGAGATGGCCTGATCATGGCGCATAGCCCCGTTGGCGGCGTAGCGTGATCCCCAGGCGGGTGATTTCGGCCGGCAGCAACGCTGCCTGCAGCAGGCCGATCGGGACTGTTGCCGACAATGCGGAAAAGGCGCGATCGTAGATGGCGACGCAGGCACCACTGGTCAGGCGCGAGTCGAACAAGATGGCGTCGACATCTGCCATCTGATCGTGGACAAGTTGGGAGAAGGTCTGGCCGGCGGTGTGGTCGCGAGCCCGACTCGCGTCGGTGTCGACACCCAGCTCATAGGCCGCGGCTCCCCGCAGATCGAGCAGCGTGAGATCTCGGCTGGAACCGATGGCGGTTAGGCACACCTGCTCCAGATGAGGCCGGTAGAGATAGCGCCGTGACTTGTCCTCAAATCGGTCTCGCACGACGGCCTCGGCGAATGCAGTAGAGAAGTTGTCCGCCGCGTAGAGCACGCGGAAGGAGTCGGTCGGACTAGAGTAGCGGCTCGACCCGAACCCGGCGCCGGKCGGCGCCGCCCGGTGCTTTGTGGGCAGAATGCGCGGCCAGTCTGAGAGACACGCGGCGATCACCCGGTCACGAAGTTTGGACATTACGAGCTTCACGCGTAATCAAAGGCGCCCGCCGCCGCGCTCACGACGCCACGAACGTCGCCGGCATGCAGGGCGTCGATCGGAGCCTTGCCGTCCGTCATCCGATTAGGCGCGACCAACCACTCCCACGTCTCTTCGGCTGAAGCGAAGTGCTCCGCCACCTCGTCGAGACCGTCTAAAGGCCGGCGACGATCAAACTGCCGAAGTGGATACACGAAATTCCGCAACCCCTTTCGCAGCGCGATGACCTTTCCCGCCTTACGCCAGTTATCGAGGGTTCCCCGCGCAATGCTSAGTCGCCGGACTAAATCTCCAGCCCCGACGAGTTCGCTCTCGGTCCAGTTGGCCGCTTCATCGTCGACAGTGATGGCATCCAGAAGCCTGCCGCCCTCCGCCGCCGAGACGACCGGGCCGACACCGTCGCCTTGCAGCACGCGGCCATCGGAAGGTGGCGGCGACGACATTGATTTCGGCTCTCGCCGACGGATCGCTTTAGCGACAGCGGGCATAGGCACCTTCAGCGTCGAAGCCAGCTCGACAAGGTCATGCAAGGGCATGCGCTCGACCTTGCTTTCGATCGCCTTGGTCAGGGCGGCCCGCGTAAGATGAGATGGTTTGACTGCGCTCATGACTCGTTCTCCTTGGGCAATATAAGCAAAATAGGCAAAATAGGCAACCCTAGAACTGGAAAACCGTTTCGCTGAGGGCAGATGGGTTAGCGGAGCTGCCGGCTATGACCACTGGCGTGTCGTATGGTTTAGAACGCCCGATTTCTGGCTGAATCGGAGAGTCAGCTCTCCGAGCAGGGCGTGAAAATAAAGTCGTCGAAGCGTGTGATCTTGAAGGATGACCCACGGCAATTGACCAATGCGAAACGCGGTGATCTCGTGAAATTTCCGATCCATCAGTGCTTGTCCGCATCCTTGGTCGCGGTTGCGTGGGAACGTTGACATGAAGCAAGCCACGTCAACTGGCTCGGACTGAGCGGCGAAACCGACCGGGGCTTGATGCCTCTTCATCGTCGTCCCTCAGGTCGCTGCCGACAAACATTGGGAGCTCTTGGACGGTCTTCTTGCTGACCTCGGACCGGAGGAATTTCTCATCAATGAGATCATTGAAATAGAGAGCGAGAACGGCGTTGCGGTCGTCAACCCCACAGCGCCATATAACGCCTGTTCCGCCGCATTCTTCACCTTCGTGATCTTGATTGATAACTTGCTTCTCCTGTTGCGCTGAAAATGCGTCCTTCTTTGAAGAAGCTTCACCGATCATCGAGATCCTGCAACAACGAGGCGGCCAGGGCCTCTTCGGCGATGGCCACGCGATGCTCACGCATCGCGGGCGCCAGCGCTCCGTCCCATGATGCTTCGGCCACCTTTCCTCCAAGCGGGTGTGCCAGGCTCTGTGCCGTCCGCACCGCGGCAATATAGTCGACGGCGCCAAACCGCCAAGGCTCCGCACCGTGTTCTCGCATGACTTGGTTGCCGATACGCAATCCGGGCCAGTCGAAATCGCCGTGATAGCGGAGCCGCGCGCCGGCCAGTGCGAGTTGATCCAGAAGGCATCGTTGCGCGGCGGCGGGCATGCCGTCGGTACAGACCAGCGGCGCGCAGCCAGCCCCCCATCGGTCCGCGGCAATGGCGAGCAGGTTGGGATTCTCACACACGTAAACGTCGCGGCCCGCCACATCCCATCGAGGCGGCGAGCGCAGCAGCGATCGCAGCGATGCAAAGGCCGGCTCTCCCAAGGGCCAACGATCGCTTTCGGTCCCGTTTGGCGGCAGGTTCAGAAAGAGGGCCGGGCGTGCCAACTCGTTGACCAGAACGCCTGCTCTGGCCCATGTATCCCGTATCCGCTCGGCACCGGCGACCGGCTCCAAAACGACATCCTCTCTCGATTTCCGTACCATCTCGCTGTCTTCGTCGGCAATGAGTGCTGCGGCGTCGAGAGTGGGCGTGGCGATCTGGCGCAAGACCGCCAGAACGAGGGCGGCGACCCCGCGACCGTTGTCAAGCGCATGGGCGTCGCCCAGCACGTCCGCGGCCAGTTGCGAACGCGTTATGCCTTTTGCCGGCAGGTGCCGCAGCACTTCTTCGGCGCGCCAGCAAAGCTCCGCTGCCGCAGCCGTATCCCCCCGAGCGAGCCGTTTGAGCAGACTGATACCTCCCGGAGTCAGGAGCAGGCTGGCCAAGTCGGAGTGGCTGCAACTGTCTATCACGCCCGACCACAATGTTTGCTGTCTAAGGCGTATTCCGGCGAGATGAGGGATGGTGCCGTCAAGCTTTTCCAACGCATCGCGCAGGGATGTGGCGATGCCGGAGCGCCGCAGGTCGGCATCAAGCCGGAGAACGTCGATCTGCAGGGACTTGGAGCGGCGCTGCCGGCGGCCGAGCAGCGCGGCCAGTGCCGCGTATTCCTCTGCGCTCAGTCCGACGACGCGAATATGATCGACGGCGCCCTCGATCGGCGCACGCTCGAAGCGTTGGCGCAGCCGCTTGCGCAGCGAGGCAAGATGGTCACCACCGAGCAGGCGTTGAAGACGCGGGTCGACTTGATCGCTCATGCTGGCGCAAATCTGCGATCGGGATCGGCCTCGGGCTTCTTCTCTCGTCCGTCCCAGGTCCATCGCGAGACGAATACGGCGTCGATGCCTTCGCGCCGCTGCAACTGGCAGATGGCGACACCCGGCAATTCGGCATAACAAGCCCACTCGCGCTCGCTGGTGATGACGAAGTCCAGATCGAACTCGCGGATCAGCCCCATGCAATGCGCTCGCGCTGTGTCATCGATGCCGGCAAAGGCTTCGTCGAGCAGCATCAGCCGTGGAGCCAGAGCATAGCTGCCCTGGCTGTAGAAGCTGGCGACCGCGGCAAAGAGCGGCACCGTGAGGCCGAGCGCCCGCTCGCCGCTCGATGCGGGCCCGGACAGCTTGCGCCAATGGCCCTCCTGCCAGCGTTCGACGCGGAAACCGTGCCAATGACGATAATCCAGGGCGCGGGCGAGCTGGTCGAGCAAGATGCCGCCGCTGTCCTTTCCGCCGCTGGAATCAGCGCGCTCCCGTTCGGCGGAGATACGCTGCTGCAGCATCGCGCCGACGACACTCCGGTCGTCTGCCGACCAAAGGTCGGCGCTGGTGTTGAGCAGGCGCTTGCGCGCCGCGTCGAGACCCACCGGCGCGCCTTCCTCTTCAGACAGCGGCTGCCACAACAGGCGATAGCGCACGCCGGTGGAGGTCGGGCGCTTGTGCAGTTCGCCGTTGATGGCATCGACCTGGCGTTCGGCAGCCTGTAACAGACGTTGGATCTCCGCGGCGATTTCGGCCTGCAGATGGTTCTCCAGGACGGCGCGTTCGTTCGCACTGAGCAGTTCGCCGCGCTGGGCGATCTCTTCGGCCAGCCGCATGGCGAGGCGGTCCGGCCGTTCGCGGCGGTTCTGGTAGACGATGTCCACCCTGAAACCCCAGTCGCTGGGATCGGCCTGGGCCTGGTGGCCCAGCGCGCCGAGCGCACGCTGCAGCTCGGTCAGTTCTTCGGCTATCTGCCGCTGGATGCGCGCCCACGCCTCGTCGTCGTCCTTGAGGTTCGACAGCTCCTGTTCCGCGCGGCGGGCCAGTGTCAGCGCCGGGTCGATCGTCCACTGAACGCCCATATCGGGAAGTTCGACATGCGGCAGCGCCGCCGAGAACAAGCCGGTTTCTGCAAACTGCTGCAGTTTGGAGATCGTCTGGCCGCGCGCCTCACCGCGCTGCTGCAGGACAAGGTTCGCCGTCTCGGCCTGCTGGCCAGCGACCGCCCGTGTCTCGCCCGCCTTGCGCAGGGCTTCGCCGGCAAGCTTCAGCGTGGTTTCGCCGGTCTCGACGGCACGGCGGGCTTCGCTCAGCCGCAGCTGCAATTCCTCGACCTTGGCGCCGACCGTTTCCCTGAGCACATTGAGCCGGGCAGAGGCCTCTTCCGCTTCGACATGTGCCGCCGCGAGATCCTCCTCGCGCTGCCGCAGGTCACCATGCGCTTCGTTCTCGCGAGCGCGTTGGCGTTGCCATTCCGGCAGCGCCAGACGGAACTCGTGGGCTGTCTGTTGGAGTCGGACCTGCGCGTCGCGACAATGATCCAGCGCTGTTTCGACGGCGGGCAGCGTGTCAGGCATTTCGGGCAGGCGCAGGTCTGCGGCATCCGCGGCGCGCTGTTTGCACACAGCCTTGAACGCCTGTTCGGCTTCACGGCACCGCGTATCCGCTTCCGCCAGTCTTTCGCTGGCGAGACGCGCCGCGTGGGCGCTGGCGGCCGCCGCCATATGAGCGCCTCGTAACACCTCGTCGGCGGGCGCAAGGCGCCACTCTTCGTCGGCCTGTTTGCGATCCAGCGCGAGCTGCTCCACTTTGACACGCACGGCTGTCAATTCTTCGGAGAGTTGCGCAAGGCGGCCGGCAATCTCGGCCAATCGCCGCATGCGGGCGGCGGCGCGGGCCACGTGGCCGATGTAAACCGCCGCAGGCTTGCCCCACGCACCGGACAGCGCGCCGAGGCGAAAGCGGCCGTCGAGAGCGATCCACGCCTCACTGTCGACGGGATCGTCATCGGCGCAGGCGATGCCCGACAACAGGCGCTCGACGATATCGGCCGGCACAGCGCAACCAGCCGGTACGGTAGCCTCCAACCAGTCGGCGAGCGACGGAGAAGACTTTTGCCGTTCCAGCGCCTGCGTGTCGTAAGGCAGGATCCCGTCATCGCCGGCCTGGAGGCGTCCGTCAGGAGAGATCCAGGCGTCGAGAAGCCCGGAGGCATCGAGCGCGGCCTCGAGGCCGGCGCGTTGCGGAGCCGCCACCGCGTCGCGAAAGTCGACCACTTGCCAGAGCGGCGCGCCTTGGCGCGCCTCGCGTGCATCGAGACCACGCGTATACGGCAGGGGCGGCGCCATGTCGTCGCCGGCTTCCAAGCGTCCGCGTTCGTCTTCGAGCGCCTCACGTTCCGCCCCCAGTGTCTGCTGTTGGCCGTCGAGCGCCACGCGACGCTGTGTCAGGGAGAGGCCGGCCCCATCATATGCCGATTGCAGGAGGTCGCGGGCAGGGTTGTCGCCCTGCAGCGTCGCGGCCCATTCCGCCAGGGCCGTCAATGCCGCGGGCCTGCTGTCGGGATCGATCTGCAATTGCTTCAGGCCGACGAAATGGCGGTCCCAGCTTTCCACCAGATTCCAGCCTTGCCGCTCGACCTCGGCATCAGCTTGGGTCCGGCGTTCGGCGGCCTCTTCGGCTTCGACCTGTCGTTCATCCCGGATTTCGCGGCGTCGCATATAGGTCGCCTCGGCCTCAGCGACTTCGCCGTGGCGGCGACGCAGCAACGCGATCTGTTCACGCCGGACGGCAACGAGGTTGCGAAGCTCGACGCATGCTCCGTCGAAAGCATGCTGCGTCAGTTCGACCAGCGCGGAAGCCTCCAATTGGGCGAGGAGGTTTTCGGCGTGCTGGCGGGCGATGCCAGCCGCATCGGCGTAAACTGCGCTTTCGCGACGCAGATCGGCCAATGCGCGTTCCGCCAGTTCCACGCGCTGGGCTGCGCGTCCGGCTTCCTCGGTGCTGAGCCCCAGTCGTCGGCCCGCTTCTTCGACGGCTGCAGTGGCCTTCAGCATTGCTTGCAATCGCGCCGCCCTCTCCTTCTCCGCGTTTTCGAGGCGGTTGGCGTCCTGCATCGTTGGGTCGGAGCGCAAGGTATCGAGCTGTGCACGCCCGCGCGTCAGAGCGATCTCGGCACTATCGTAAGCGGTCCGATCCAGCACTTCCTGCCTTTGCGCTTCGTCGAAGTGAGCCTGGGCCTCACCTCGTGCCCGGCTGGCGTTGTCGAACTCCGTCTGGGCCTGGCGCAACAAGCGGGCCTGGCGGCGGGTCTGCGTGCCAGCGTAGACGCGATAACGTTCCTCAAAACGGCCGACGGCCTTGGCCAGAGTCTGATATTCGTTGAGCTGACGGCGGTCTTCTTCCAACTGTCCGAGCGCTTCGGCAACGTCGCCGAGCAATTCGGGCGCCAGCGGCGGCAAGGCCTCGGTCAGTGCGTTCGACAGTGCGGTCTCGTCTGGCTTTCTGGAAAGCTGCGGCTGGCGAAGCTGGATCAATGTGTCCATCAACGCGTCGTAGCGCTTGACGCCCAGACGGAACAGGCGCTCGTCGACGGCGCGACGGTAGCCGGCCGCGGTGTCGAACACCTGACCACGGCCATCGAGCGCGTCGCGCAGGCGCTCCTTGGTCAGCACCACCCGCTGCCCACTCGTCAACCAAATATCCTGGTTGATGCGTGTCGCGCCGTCGGCGTCTTCCAGCAGGAAGAACCAGCTGTCGACCTGCGGACGGGCGGCCGTCGCCGAAAGGCCGGCGCCGAGCGAGAGAAAACGCGGCGTGCCGTCTTCCGCGACGCGGCCGAACTCGATCCACGCGTAGCCGATGCGCCGGTCGTAGCTGTTCATCAGCAGGTTCCAGGCCATCTTCTTGCCGCCGTCCCCATCGGGCTCAATGCGCGAAGACTTGAGCTGTGCGTCGAACAGCAGCGGCAGCGTCAGTGACAACACCTTGGACTTGCCCGTGCCGTTGTTGCCGCGCAGCAACAGATGGCCGTCGCGGAACCAGAATTCCTCGCTGTCGTAGTGAAAGAGCTCCACCAAGCCCAGGCGCAACGGCTGCCAGCGCTGCCGCGTCGGCATCGGCAAAGCCGGTTTTTCCGGCGTCAGGGAGAACAGATTCAAGCGGTCATTCATGTCGGTTCGAACCGAAAGCCGACGTCCACGGTCGGCGCCTTGCGAGTTTCGCGGATTTCGGCGTCGCCCATCGCGAAGCGCGCGAGCGCCGGCAGCGGGTGTATGGCACCGGCGTCTCGCACAGCCAGCTGCAGTTTTTCCAATCGTTCGATCGCGATGGCAGCGAGTTCGCGTTCGGCGCCTGGTTCGCGGGCCGATTTACGCCAATAACGGCCGTATTGGGCCTTCGCCTCGTGCAGGAAGTCAGCGATGTCATGTTCGTGGATATCCCGGGCTAAGGCTTTCGCCGTGTCGGCGCCATTCGCCTGCCGCTGCCTTTGCCCGGCGGCCAGATACTCGGCGACAAGCAGTGTCACATGGGCATCGGTGCCTTCGGCCGGCATCGCCACGTCGGTCAGCAGACCGGCGTCGTCGACCAGCGCCAGCCCTTCTGCGCGCTGTTCCGCCACCAGGCCGGCGGCGTCGCACAGGCGAGCGGCCATCGCTCCGCGCTGGTTGAAGAAATACGCCCGGGCTTCCGGCTCCAACGTCTCCACATAGACTACCGGATCGTCAAGAAGCCGGCGCGCAATCTGGTGGCGCAGCGCCGTACGCCGACCTTCCTCGCTATCCGCCACATGTTCGCCGACCAAGGCGCGCAGCCGCTCCTCGATCGCCGCCGGCGCCTCTTCCGGGGTCCAGGTGGAAGGGCCACGCACGGACGCCAGCACGCCGGCAAGCATGCGGCGCTGCACGTCATAGAGCGCATCGGCTTGATCGCCGCCGGCCCGCACGAACGTTTCTTCGTCGCCGGCCACGCGGTACAACACCCCGAGGCTCAGCAATGTGCGGCACACCGAAACGAGTTCGCGCCGTTCGTGTTGCGCCTCGAGCGTGAAGGTGAAATCGAGCGTCGGCTCAGCGGAGAACTCCAGCAGCCTTTCGCCTAGCAGGCGCAAAGTGATCTGCGGGTCGGCGCGTTCGAGCACGGCACAGGCGAGGCAAAGCAGCACATAGCGCCGGCGATCGTAGCCAGGGATGCCGCGCGTGGCGTCGGTCAGGTTTCCGGGCAGCTTATAGAGGCGTGCGCCCTCGCGCTCGACCTGCAGCATCCAGCCCGTCTCGCGAGAAAACCACTCGCGCAATGCTTCGGCCTGGCGGCGTATGGCGGCAAAATCCTCATGTGCCGGACCTATCAAAGGCGTCATCAGCAGCACGCGCACGCAGGCGCGAAACTCCTCGCGCTGGAAGCGCTGTTGCAGCAGGCCGATGCCGCGGCTGTCGTTGTCGTCGTTCGCCGCCTTCATCGACCGTCCTGCAAGGGGGTGATGGTGATCAGATGGTCACGCCCGGCAAAGACGCCATGCGGCGTGTCGATCGTGGCGCGACTGTCGGGGGCAAGCGGCTTCAGGTGGATGCGCAGCAAGCCGTCGCTGGTCTGGCGTTCCACCGGCGTCTCCGGCCCGGCTTGTTCAGCCAGAGCCTCCCCGAGCAGGCCCAGGAACAGACCGAAGGCATGCATGTCGAGTTCCCCCAGATCCGAAAGCCGCGCCGGGCGGCTGGTCGCGAGACGCCTGCGCGCCGCTTCGACCTGCCGTGATTCCTCCGCAAGCTGGCGTGCCAGGAACGCGCGCTCTTCGGCGCGGTCTCGCACGCGCGGCAGGGGTCCGCGCGGTGCCGCTTCGCCATATTCGCGCAAACGCGGGTGAACCTTGAGCGGCGCAGCGTCAGCCCATGAGATGCTGGCCGGCAGCTCGGTTTCCGCATCGGCGTTAAGCGAGAAATGCCGCGCCGGATTGAGAGCGAAGGCAGCCCGCCCGAGCCGGTGTGCCTCGCCGTCGTCTGCGCAGGCGGCAAACCAGCCGGCAAGCAGGCGGAAGTCGGCAGAGCGGTCGCTACGGCCGCTGCGCCGTTCGTTGAGCGCTGCGATCGCAGCCAGAAGCTGCGGGATGGCCGACCGCGCCCGCGCTCGCAGCAGCTCTGCTTGAGGCGGCTCGTGGCCGGTGCTGAGGAACCAGCCACGCAGACCCTTCCAGCGTTCTCGCCAGGCCTGCAGGTAGGCTTCCCGCGACTTGGCCTGATCCTGCGCTCCACCGGGAGCCGCGTCGCGAGATTCGCGTTCGGCCACCTGTCCAAGCAGGCCGTCTACATCTGGCTCCAAAGCCTGGACGAGGCGCGCGATCGTGTCGGAACGGCGCACCAGATCGCCCATGAAACGTTCCAGGTAATCGATCAACCGCCTCTTGTAGGTTGCAACCGCCCCCGCCTCGGCCTGTTGCAGCTCGATGCTGCGGGCGACACCGGCCATGAACGCCTGCGCGTTCTCGGCCAGGCCTTCGAACACCCGCACCAGATCCCGCAGCGTTTCATGGATCTTGGCCACATCGGATTCGGCGGCACCGGCCAGCGCCTGAAGGGCGTGCAGTCGGCTCGCTATGTCCTCGAGCGCCACCGTTTGCAGTTCGGCGCGGCGCTGCAAGGTCTGCAAGAACACCGTCAATGCCGATTCCACGGCCTCGCCTCCCTGCGAGAGCCGGTATAGAAAGCGCGCGCGGTAAAAGTCGCTGAGGCTCGAAACCCGCGCAGTGTCGGGGTGTGATTCGAGATTGCCCCATTGCGTGAGTTGGGTGAGCGCCACATTCACGTCCTCAAGGCGCGGTGACCCGTCCGGCCAGCGGGCTTCGGCAAGCACTTCGTCGGGCCGCAACTGCAAGCGGTATTGCCGTTTGGCCGCTGCGAAGACGTCCATGATGCGGCGGTAGAATGCGGCCTTCTCGGTGCTCACGTGACGAAAGAGATCCGCCGGGTCATTCACAACGTGCATAGGCAATCGCTGCCTCCACAAACTCACTTCGGATGTTTTTGCTTTGTTCTCGAATCTTGTCAAGACGCTATGTTGATCGTTGAGCATAACCACCTGTGTGGGGCGCTCCGTCCATGCACCCTGTCAGAAGACTTTCTCAGTCGGGTCAAGGACAGGCATTGTCGCCAAATGACAGTCTCGCCAGGCTTCTCCACAGCCTTGGAGACATGCTTTCAGTTGCGCTGCCTGTCTCCGAAGGAAAACCGACGGTCCTATCGATAGTCCACGAAAGCATGGAATTCGCGAACAGCGAAAATTCATTAATGAAATCAAAGCCCAGATTTCCGACGTTATGTCCGGCATTACCTCCGTTGAACGAAAATAAATTTCCTTTCAAAATCGCCGGAGAATTTACGCCACCAATGTCGAACAAGGCGCTACCGGCAATATACATTTAAAAGATATGATTGCCGGCGACGACAAGTTCGTGGTCGCGGAAATTCTCCGGCGATTTTGAACAGTGGAAGAGACCGCATTGGATGGTATAAATGGTTGAAGGCGTCGAGGCCTGGTGTAGAATCTCAACAACATGACGATGCCAACGACTTCTGCACAGGCTTCCGCTCTGTGGTGGCCGGATTCAACAATGGAGCCATCGAGTGCTATTCGATCTATTCAGCAAAAAGAAGCGCGAGAAGAAGGCCGATGCGTCGGCAATATCCCTGTCCGCGCTCCTCGAAGCTCCCCAGCACACCCTTCTTCCGTTCTTCGAAGCTCCCGAAAACAAGAAGCTGTTTGCCAATTGCCCGTGTCGAAAACACCTTGCTCGCCTGCACACCCTTGATGCTGGGACTGCCCGCCGCATTGTGCTCCATATGCTCGGCCACGTCATTGAGCTGAAGGCAGGCCAGCCGTGTCTCAATGAGAAAAAGGAAACTATATCAGCGATCGATCAGGACGGTATCGACGATGAAATTCGCTACGTCTACAACGATTTGAACAATCCGGCGCTGGGCGAAGCAAGAAGCATCAAGCCGGATGCCGATCAAGCCGACGATCCTGAATATCGGGGCTTCGGGCCTGAGCAGAGAGGGTGCTTTGGCGCTGATGCACGGGCTGAACTGATGGCGGAAGCCTTCAGAGCCTATATGCAGAATCCAAACTACTTGAAAACCGTGGCACCAAATGTGGCACACCGGATCCGCGCCGCCGTCAATCCAAATCCCAAGATAAATACCATCATTCAATTCAATTGAGGGACGGTCGACTTCCCGCGCGCGGGGGAACACTTGGTCGCTCCAGTTGATTCCGATTTTCGGCGTGCTGCTGCTCCGATCACGCATGCTGCGGCATTCTATATGCCGGTACGCCTTCAGTCTCGAGCGGCTCAAGGCATCGCTCGCATTGCCGCCGCTTGAGACTGAGCACGCGATATCTCGCCAATGCACATAGCGGAAATCGCCCGCTATACCTCTCAGGGAATGCGAGCGATCACCTTGATTTCGAAATCGAAACCAGCGAGCCAGTTCACGCCGATCGCCGTCCAGTTGGGATAGGGCTTGGCGCTAAAAATCTGATTCTTGACGGCCATGATGGTCTCGAACTGATTTTCCGGGTCCGTGTGAAATGTGGTCACATCGACAATGTCGGCGAAAGAGCAGCCAGCTGCTTGCAGCACTGCCTCAAGATTGTCGAAGGCCAATTGAACCTGGCGCGGGAAATCAGGCTCGGCGGTTCCATCGGAGCGGCTGCCAACTTGTCCTGAGACGAACAGGAGCTCTCCGGAGCGGATTGCGGCTGAATAGCCATGCGCTTCATACAGTGCGTGCCTGTCGGCAGGAAAAATAGCTTCGCGCTGGGTCATCCTATGATCTCCTTTTCATCGTTGTCGATTGGGCAATGCGCGGCGCGGGAACTTCCATATCGCCGCGCCATTTGATATACGCAATGTATGTGAGATACCGACATACGATGCGTATGTCAAATAAGATACGATACGTATGTGAATATGGGTAACGACAATGGCCAAGCGACGCGTCGAGACGATGGAAGAGAACCGTGCAAAACTGATTGCCGCGGCGCGAAAAGCCTTTGCCGAAAAAGGATATGCCGCCGCATCCATGGATGAACTGACCGCGGAAGCCGGTCTGACGCGCGGGGCGCTTTACCACAATTTCGGGGATAAGCGCGGACTTCTGGCTGCGGTCGTTCATCAGATCGATGCCGAAATGGCTTTGCGGGCGCAGGCGATCGGCGCCAGGGAGAGAGGCGATTGGGACGGCCTGCTGGCCGAGGGGGCCGCCTATATCGAGATGGCGCTCGACCCCGAAGTCCAGCGTATTGTTCTCCTCGACGGGCCGGCGGTGCTCGGAGATCCATCGCAATGGCCGAGTCAGAACAGCTGTTTGCAGGTGACCAAGGAGACCGTGGAACGGCTTCTCGCGCAGGGAATTCTGAAGTCCGTGGACGCAGAAGCCGCAGCCCGGCTCGTCAGTGGCGCTGCGCTCAATGCGGCCCTCTGGATTGCGGCCAGCAACGCTCCAAAGGATGTTCTTCCGAAGGCCGTCGAGGCCTTCCGACATTTGGCCAGCGGTCTGTTGGCAAAACAGGAGTGATCCAGGAAATTCCGAGCAAACTTGGCGTGGGCTTGGCACAAATGGTCGAAAGACGGCCAAACGACATTCGGATGTCCTCGTGTGATTGGAGGACGTCGAGAGAATCGGATTTGATTTGGTCGCTGAGATGCTGAGGACGCTGGGCACTGACGGTTCATAGAGGGGCTTCGGAGAGGCATATCGCTCTGCGGACGGTGCTGTTGATAATTAACTATTCCATCACCAGTCGAAGCTTGGCTTGTGATAGACAGATGTCGATTTTTAACGCTTCGGCTTCGATCACCGCCTTGTGCTGATGGTGGCCGATAATTTTGACGGCGTCTCCGACGGACCTGCAATCTGCCATGGGCTGCGAGATCAACGTCTCACGAGAAACCTGGTCTGAACGGAAGATAGCGCGATGAAGTCCAAGCCCCGAAGCAAATCTGCGGCCAAGCCAAAGGAACCAAAACTCTCACGCACCCACGCACCCGCCGATTTGTCGCCGGTGGACTGGCAACGCGGCTTGCGCCGCCAGTTCGGCCGCGAGCAGGCATTCGGGCTCGAGAATCTCACCAAGGAACCGTTCTTCTCCGAATTCCGGGTGAGCAACCCGGCCTCCAAGTCAAGCTATCGCGTGGTGATCCGAGGCAAGGGGCCGGGCGGCAATTTCTGCTCATGCCCCGATTATGCGACGAGCGAATTGGGGACCTGCAAACATATCGAGTTCACCCTCGCCCAGTTGGAGAAGAAGCGCGGCGCCAAGGCCGCGTTCGCGCGGGGCTACCGCCCGGCTTTTTCTGAACTCTATCTCCGCAATGACGGCAAGCGCCGTATCCATTTCCGGGCCGGTACGGATTGTCCGCAGGCGCTCATCGAGGCGGCCGAGGTGCTGTTCGACACCGATCACGACGGAATGCTGCTGGACGACAGGCTGAATGAGATCGAGTCTTTCCTCGCCGCCGCCTCGAGCCTGGACCATGAGTTTCGTGCCTATGACGATGCGCTCGATTTCATTGCCGGAAGGCGCGATGCGGAGCGCCGGGCTGCGAAACTTGAAGAACTGTTTCCGCTCGGCGCTGCCGATCCGGCACTCGGAAGTCTTCTGAAAGTGCCGCTCTTTCGCTATCAGGCCGAAGGCGCGCTATTCGCGGTCCGGTCCGGTCGGGCGTTGATCGGCGACGATATGGGACTGGGTAAGACCGCCCAGGCGATTGCCGCCATGGAACTGCTGGCGCGGCATTTCGGCGCAGCACGGGTGTTGGTGATCTGCCCGACTTCGCTCAAATATCAATGGCATAGCGAGATCCTGCGGTTTTCCGGCCGGCAGGGCGAGAATGCGGCGCGGGTCATCAATGGTGGCCGGGCACAGCGTCAGATTGATTATCGCCTGGACGATTTCTGCAAGATCACCAATTACGAGAAGCTCAGTCCCGACCTCGACCTGATCGCTGCCTGGGCGCCAGACCTGGTGATCGTCGATGAAGCGCAGCGGGTGAAGAATTGGAACACGATCGCGGCGCGGGCCCTGAAGCGCATCGATAGTCCCTATGCCATCGTGCTGACAGGCACGCCCCTTGAGAACAAGCTCGAAGAGCTGGTGTCCATCGTTCAGTTCGTCGACCAGCATCGGCTGGGGCCGACATGGAAGCTGCTGCACGAGCACCAGATCAAGGACGAAGGTGGGCGGGTCACCGGCTATACCCAGCTCGATAAGATCGGCCAGACGCTGGCGCCGATCATGGTCCGCCGGCGCAAATCCGAAGTGCTCAAGCAATTGCCCGAACGCCTCGACCAGAACCTTCTGGTGCCGATGACAGAGATGCAGATGCTCTATCATCAGGAGAATGCCGATATCGTGGCGAGAATCGTGCAGCGCTGGCGCAAGA
The DNA here is from genome assembly GCF_056403475.1 of Rhizobium sp. P2_G9. NCBI lineage: Bacteria > Pseudomonadati > Pseudomonadota > Alphaproteobacteria > Hyphomicrobiales > Rhizobiaceae > Rhizobium > Rhizobium sp. P2_G9. Next base: position 22,253 of record NZ_JBFUFK010000007.1, read on the forward strand.
CCGGGTTCCTGTCGGACAAGGATCAGCGGCGGTTGACCTCATCGCTGCAAAACATGCGCATGTCGTGCAACAGCACCTATCTGCTCGACCAGGAGACCGACCACGGCGTCAAAGCGGACGAATTGGCAGCCCTGTTCGACGATCTGTTTGCCGAGCCGACGGCCAAGGCGGTGGTGTTCTCGCAATGGACGCGGACCCATGAGATCGTCATCAGGCGCCTCGAAGAACGCGGCTTCGGCTATGTCAGCTTCCACGGCGGCATTGCATCGGAAAACCGGCCGGCGCTCGTCGAACGCTTCCGGGGGGACCCCGCCTGCCGGGTATTCCTGTCCACCGACGCCGGCAGCACGGGTCTCAATCTGCAGCATGCATCTACCCTGGTGAACATGGACTTGCCGTGGAATCCGGCGGTGCTGGAACAGCGCATTGCCCGCATCCATCGCATGGGGCAGGTACAGCCCGTGCGGATCATCAATTTCGTCGCCAAGGGCACGATCGAGGAAGGCATGCTTTCGGTGCTGGCGTTCAAGCGCTCGCTGTCATCGGGAATTCTCGACGGCGGCAGCGGCGAGATTTCGTTGGGCGGTTCGCGCCTCACACGCTTCATGAAAGAGGTGGAGAACGTCACCGGACGCATGGGCGCAGGCGAGGCCGTGACGCCGGCGGAGGAAATCGGGAGCACCGGCGGCTTTGCCGACGATGCAGGATCCGAGCAAGACGTGAAGGCAGGGGCGGGCATCGATCACGGCGATGTCGCGCCGCCGAGCATGCCTGTGGCGCCGCCGAGCAACCTTGCGGCCGATCCGTGGTCCGCCCTGGTCCAGGTGGGCGCACAATTGGTTTCAGCTCTCGCGGCCGCCAACGATCCCAAGGCCCAGCCGCATCCCTGGGTCGAGCGCGATCCGGCAACCGGCGTACAGAGCCTCAAGCTGCCGATGCCGCCACGCGAAACCGCCCAACAGCTCGCCGACGCGCTTTCGGCGCTTGCGAACGGGTTGCGACGCGCGAACGGGTGAAGGCCTTCTTCGCCGGATCAGGGCGTTGCCGCCCTGATTCGGCGCGGCCAGGTTATGTTCGACATACAGCCTTTCAAGTCAGCCAAATAGCCGCGTCAGCCGTTGCAGCCGAGCGGCAAACACGTTGAAGCACTTCAAGATAATTTTCCAAAAATCTTGCAGGTGGCGATCCGTTTCCGGTCGTCGCGTCGTCCTTGGTGTGTCCAAAACACAAGGAGAATTGCAATGGCCCGCATGCTGGTGATTTACCCAACCCCCAGGGATGTAGAAGCGTTTGACCGTCATTACTTCGACATCCACGTGCCGCTCGCCAAGAAGATCCCTGGTCTGAGGAAATACGAGGTCAGCCATGGTGCCATCGCGATGCCGGTCGGAACCACCAAAATTCATCGGATCGGAACGCTTTATTTCGACGACCTTGCGGCGATCCAGACTGCGTTTGCAAGCCCGGAGGGACAGGCGGCCGGCGCGGATCGCCGTCTCTATGCGCCGGATGACTCCGGCGTGCAGATGTTCCTCTTCGACAATAGGGACGTTTGACTGGCTTCCTTTTGCTCGTCCCTGCAGAGCCGCTTGTTCAGGTCGTAAGAATCGTAAAATCAGATAAAGAGGGCTGAGATGTCAGCAACAAGAGCAGTTTTTGTCCTGGTCCACGGTGGTTGGCACAACCATTCGGCATGGGACAAGGTTACGCCAATCCTCGAAGCCAACGGCTTCGGGGCTTTGACGCTCGACCTTCCAGGCGCCGGGGTCCATGCGGTAGCGCCAAAAGCGTTCGGCGCCCGCCCGTTCGACCCTGCGGCGTTTGCCGCCGAGCCGTCACCGATGGCTGGCGTGACACAGGAGGAGCGGACGCAAGCAGTCGTCGCGCTGGTGAAAGAAGCCGCGTCAAGCGGCGACAAGGTCATCCTGGTCGGTCACTCGGCGGGCGGAATGACGATCTCAGCTGTCGCGGAAGAGGTTCCGAACCTGCTTCTGGCGGTCGTCTATCTGGCCGCCTTCATGGTGCCGAACGGCATGCCGCTGCTGGCGATGCTTCAGCATGAAACCATGTCTTCAGCGCTTGCGCCTTTGCTGTTCATCGGCGACCCCGTTGCCATTGGTGCGACCAGGATCAATCCTGGATCATCCGACGAAGCCTATCGATCGCTGCTCAAAGCGTCATTTTACGGCGACGTGTCGGAGGCCGAATCCGCCCATATGGCATCGCAACTTCATTGCGACGAATCGAACGCTGGCGCCTTTGCTCCATCGGAAATCACGCCCGAAAGATTTGGCACGGTGCCGCGCCATTACATCCGTTGCACACAGGATCGCGCGGTTCCGGTAACAGGTCAGGACCACATGATTGCGGCGGTTGACGCCGCCATCGGCGGCAAGACGGTGACGCACACGTTGGAAAGCAGCCACTCGCCATTCCTGTCACAGCCGGCCGCCTTGTCGAATATCCTCATCGACGTTTGTGGCGTGTCTCTGACAGAGCAGAATGCAGACGCGCGTGTCAGCCTCGGAGCATGAAAGCAGACGAATTCGAGCTCGCCTCATAAGTGCCGGACATGCTGCGCTTATGAGGTCAAGGAGTGATCGGCATTGTCGTGTTCAAGCGCCCGCTTCAGGGCCGCACACCCCAACGACATCAGAGGTCTGACAGTCTCAGCCCTCGAGTCCGGTAGAAAGTCGCTGGTCCAGACGAACCGGCAGTGATCGGCGTCGATGGCTTCGATCTGCATCGAAGAGGCATGATGTTCAAAGCGTCCGCCCAGGACGGTATAGGCAATTCGCCTGAGCTCGTCAGCGATACTGATGATGCGTTCCTGGACGGCCGAGCCATTGGCGAACGTCACCGTGCGGATATCGCCCTCGAGCGAGGACCCCACGAGCACGCCGGGGAAAAGCTCGTGGGTCCTGGATACATCCTTCAGCTTGGTCCAGGCAAAGGCTGCGGGGACGTCGATGGAAATTTCATCGCGGACCGTGGTCATGCTGCTTCCTTTCGCCTCGTCGTGCTCAATGCAGTCAGCGCGACAGCCTCATGTGACGGTTGACATCCTTATAGAGGAGATAGCGGAATTTTCCTGGGCCTCCGGCATAGCACGCCTGCGGGCAGAAGGCGCGCAGCCACATGAAGTCGCCGGCTTCGACCTCCACCCAGTCCTGGTTCAGTCGATAGACCGCCTTGCCCTCAAGCACGTAGAGGCCATGCTCCATCACGTGGGTTTCCGCAAACGGGATGACAGCTCCGGGTTCGAAGGTGACGATTGTCACATGCATGTCGTGGCGCAGGTCCAGCGGGTCGACGAAGCGGGTCGTTGCCCACTTCCCCTCTGTCCCAGCCATCGGCGACGGAGCAATATCCTGCTCATTGGTGAAGAATGCCTCCGGCGTGTCCAGGCCGGGAACGGCCTCATAGGTTTTGCGAATCCAGTGGAAGCGTGCGGCAACCGAACCGCGATTGTGGAGACGCCAGCCGCTTGAGGGCGGCAGGAAGGCGAAACCGCCGGGTTGCAGCACGTGTATGTTGCCCCCGAGCTCGACCGTCACTTCCCCTTCCATGACGAAAAGCACGCCTTCGGCGCCTGGATCCAGTTCCGGCTGCTCACTGCCGCCGCCCGGAGCGACCTCCATGATGTACTGCGAGAAGGTTTCGGCAAAGCCGGAGAGCGGACGCGCGATCACCCAAAGACGCGTGCCATTCCAAAAGGGCAGATAGCTGGTGACGATATCCATCATCACCCCCTTCGGGATGACTGCATAGGCTTCGGTGAAGACGGCACGGCCGGTGAGAAGATCAGTCTGCGCCGGGGCGCCGCCCTTGGGCGCGAAATAGGTCGGTTTGGTCACTTTGGCACTCCGCGAACTATGGTGCACATCATCAATAGGCGTTCGACGGCGCTAGGCCGTGGCGAACAGGGTGTTGTGTGATTTGCCCCTATCCGACGGCCTTGTCCAGTCGTTGGCGGCGCTGAAACAATCACCCCAGCCTGACATAGCTTCAAAAATTTGACAGCCCTTGTCGCTCTGCGGGAAATCTCGCTCCAATGCGCGATGGCATCTTGGTGCATGCATTGAAGCCAGTCTTATGCTGCAGTTGCCTTTTCCGGCCATTGGCCGTACATTTTCCAAAACTTTAGGAGATCGAGAAAATGGCTATAGGTGAAGCAACGGGCCGCGTCCGTAGTGAGCGACTTGAGACGCGTGTGACATTGGAACAGAAACGCCTCATCGAACATGCTGCCGCACTACAGGGTCGGAGCGTGACCGACTTCGTCCTGACCAGCGTTCAGGATGCCGCACGACGAGCAATCGAGGAATATCAGCATCTCACACTTTCCATGAGAGACGCCACAGCGTTTGTCGACGCACTGGTCGAACCTCAACCTGTCAACGACCGGATGCATGACACGATTCGCCGCTATCGCGAGAAAACAGGCGTCTAATTCATGGGAGAATGGTTGGACGATAGGCTTCGGGTTGAAGTTCTTGGCCCGCAGCACGACCGTGTTGGGTTCTCGAGCGGCGTGGAGCCGCTCGACCGATATTTCAGGACCCAGGCCGGACAAGATTACAAGAAGAAGATGGCGGCACCGTTCGTCCTTGTTCTGTCCGACGGGACGGTGGCAGGTTATTACACATTGTCGTCGACGGCGGTTGAGCTACCGGAATTGCCTGAAGCCGTGGTCCGGAAAATTCCACGCTACCCGCTGATTCCGGCGACCTTGCTTGGCCGCCTCGCCGTCGACCGAAGATATCAAGGAAGGGGCTACGGCCGGTTCTTGCTGGCTGACGCACTCTTTCGCGCGGTTCGGAGCGAGATCGCGTCATTTGCGGTCATTGTCGATGCCAAGGACGAGAGCGCCAAGCGCTTCTATGAGCGCGAAAGTTTCCTGCCGTTTCCGGATCGGCCTCTGAAGCTCTTCCGATCAATGGCGGACATCCAAAAGCTATTTGACTAGCCATGAGCCTTTCTACGTCAAGAGAAGGCACGGGAGCATGCTGGAGGCGGACGGCATCCTCCGCCCGGCCGCTTTATCGAGCGTCGGGTCGACCTCGCATAAGGAGATAGACACGACAAAACCGAGGTCGCCGCCAAACCAAGACTTGCGGCATGCCAGACACTATCAAAATCTCCCATAGCGCCTATCCGTTTAACGCAGGATTCTCCGAGGCTTGCCTCCGCTCGAATTGACAGCCGCGTGCTTGCTTGGAATATGCCAGCCGCAGCGCCGTTTGCCACTGCTCAACGAAGACAGTCGTGGTGGAACCGGCGTTATATGCAGACATAAAGCGAGATTTCATGGCCGATTCATACAGACCCGTCGCTCTTTCCAAAAATCCGGTATTGAACGGTTTGATCGATGGAGGAGCATGGAACGCTCAGACTGTCACCTACAGTTTCGCCGACGGTGACATCAACAGCAACGGTATTCCGGATTTCAACGAGGGCGACTGGAAGGCGTTTTATCGCGAGATCCTCGCCAACATCGAATCCTTCACCAACCTCAATTTCAAGCATGTCGCCAGCCAGGGCAATATCAACTTCAAGCTGGTGGAAGGCGGCGGCGGTGAATCGGGCGTTCCGGCGCCGGGCGTGACCACGCTTGACTCGACAGTCGGCATCAATGTCGACGTGGCGGGATCGGCGGCAGCCGTCAAGCTCGGGACCTTTTCCGAAACATGGCTGCACGAAACGGGACACGCGCTCGGGCTGAAGCATCCGCATGACGTATCGAAGGGGCCGAAACTTCCGGGCGTGGTCAATCCGGAAGACCACGGGACCGGCCACCTGAACTCGCAGCTCTATACCGTCATGGGATATACGTTCCCCTTCCTGGGAGAGGACAATCCGTTCACCGATGCCGTGGATCTGGACACGCCGGTCAATGCGCAGCCAGGTTCCTATGGCGCGATCGATATCGCGTCGCTGCAGCACATCTATGGCGCGCGCGCCCACAATACCGGCAACGACACATATACGTTCACCGACAATGTCGACTTCGACCACGGCTACACGACCATCTGGGATACCGGCGGCACGGACACGATTGCCTATCGCGGCGAGAGCCGGGCAAAGATCGACCTGCGCGCTGCCACGCTCAAAGCCGAGATCGGCGGCGGCGGCTGGGTTTCGACATCCGAGACACTGACCGGCGGCTACACCATTGCCCATTCTGTCGTCATCGAGAATGCCAGGGGTGCTGCCGCCGCCGACATCCTGATCGGCAATGACGTCGCCAACGTCCTGTCAGGGCGCAACGGCGACGACACGCTCTCCGGCGGCGCGGGTGCCGATACCCTTTATGGCGGTCTCGGCACAGACACGATGACCGGCGGCACGCAGGCAGACAGCTTCGTCTTCAAGACGCTGGCCGACAGCACGGTTGCCGCTGTCGGCCAGGATTCGATCCTCGATTTCTCGGGCACAGACGGCGATCACATCGCTCTCTCGGCCATCGACGCCAATTCGCAGATATCCGGAAACCAGGCTTTCACCTATCTCGGTTCGGCGGCTTTCACCGGCAAGGTCGGCGAACTGCGTTTCGTCGAGCAGGACGCCGACACCTATGTGTATGGCGACACGAACGGTGACAAGAAAGCCGATTTCGCCATTCACCTCGATGGTGCGATCGCGTTGACGAAGGACGATTTCATTCTCTGACAGGTGGTCGCCGACACGCCTGCTTCCCGGTCACGCAGACGTGTCCCCGCCGTCAAAAGGCCAGCGACTGCTGCACCGGCTTTGGCGGCGTGACCTCCACGCCTTCCAGCTCCAGCATGCGCCGCTTGGAATCAGAGCCGCCCGGCGCCGAGAAACCGCCGATCTTGCCGCCGGCCGCCAGCACGCGATGGCAGGGGATGATCAGCGCCACCGGGTTCTTCGCCATCGCCTGACCGACATCGCGGGCGGCCTCGGGGCCGGCGCCGAGTTGCCTGGCAAGCGTGCCATAGGTGGTCGTGTGGCCCCATTCGACGCGGCGGGCAGCATCATAGATGCGCCGGAAGAAATCGTCCTGCTCGCCGAGATCGAGCCTCACGCCGGAGAAATCGACAGCTTCACCGTCGAAATAGCGTTTCACGGCGGCGATGGTGTCCATGACCTCGGCCGGCGGTGTGGCGGGGCTGGCAGTCGGGATGCGGCGCAGCAGCAGTCTCTCCGTGGACTCCGCGGCTTTGGTCGGCAGTTGGAAGCGTGTGACGCCGCTTTCATTCCAGCTGATCCCGCAGAAACCGGCTGCGGTTTCGAAGACATGATAGAATTGATTCATCTGAGCCATGGTTCAGCCCTCGTGTTTCGATATGCCCCATATATCGTGCTCAAATCCTCCAGCCTCCACCCGATTCTTGCACAAAATGCGCATTTCTCGCGGTTTCTCACATCGAGCTGAAACGTCTTTGGCTTCGCCTGCGTATATCAGTTTGACTCGAAACCACGGCCCTTGCCAAAGCAATTTGTTCTCTTTTTGTTCTTGATCTGCCGGTATTTTTGAGGCTTAGTGAAGGCGTCAAACGAACTGATGGAGATGCCAATGTCACGCGCACAATTCGAATTCGATTTGACCGGGGGCGAAGACAACAATCCGCCGCCAAGTTTCAAGGCCAGAGTGGATTTGTTTGTTGGCCTGCAGGCATCCGCTGCCGCGGCCAGACAAGCGACCGATATAGCCGGAGTTTTCATGCGCCGCCTCGGTGTCGCCGAGGAGATTCGGCCGCCGCATGTCACGCTCCAAGGGCTGGGCATGCATAACATGTTCTCCCTTATGGATCTGGCTGCGAAGAAGGAGGAATTGTCGTCGGTCGCGGTCGAACCCTTCATGCTGACGTTCGACCAGATCATGAGCTTCCAGCGGCCGCATGACAAAAAGGCGCTGATCTTATGCTGCAGCCAGCCAAATCGCTACCTCATCGAACTGCAGAAAAATATCGCCGCGGCCCAAAGCCAGCCGGGTGTCGAGAGTGAAGCGACACGGACATTCACCCCGCATCTGACGCTGTTTTACACCGAACAGCTTGTGATGCGGCAATCGCTGGAAACGCCGGTGCGATGGCTGGTGCGGGATTTCCATATCATCTGGAGCCATATCGGCGAATGCCGGCACGAGAGCCTCTGGCAATGGCCGCCGCTAGCGTGAGCGGCGTTCATGGTCGATCAGCCAGCGCTTGCGTTCCATGCCGCCGCCATAGCCGGTCAAGGCACCGTTGCTGCCGACAAGGCGATGGCAGGGGATGACGATGCTGACGGGATTGAGCGCATTGGCCGATCCGACGGCCCGATGCGCGTTCGGCCTGTCCAGCCGGGCAGCCAGTTCGCCGTAGCTCAATGTCGTGCCGGCTGGAATAGCGCGCAATGCCATCCAGACCTGCCGCTGGAAAGACGTGCCGCCCGGCTCGACAGGTATGCTGTCGAGCGCATCCAAGGCGCCGTCGAGATAAGCATGGATGGCGGAGGCAATGTGGGTCGGACAGACGGTTTCCTCGAAACTGAGGTCACGGCCGTAACGCGGCTGCAGAATTTGACGCAGACGGCCTTCGGGAGAATCGAAATCGAGGGCGACGAGTTTCTCCCCGTCCAAGACGATCAGTATCGGACCGATCGCATGATCGGCTTCGATGGAGGAGAGTTGAAGGCTTTTGATGGCCATGAGAAATCCGGAAAACGGGTCATTCGGGAATGGCGGCAGCCAATAGATAGAGTCGAGATGTCGCGGTCGCCACCCGATTTGATCGACGCCAGGGAAATCTCATATTCCAAATCCGCAGGTGGATTGATAGAGACGGCAGAAACAGACAGGAAGACAAGCATGTCCGCCAGGATTTACGGCATCAAGAACTGCGACACGATGAAAAAGGCCTTCGACTGGCTGAAGACGAACGATGTCGCTTATGATTTTCACGATTATCGCGCCGAGGGAATCGATGCCGGCACGGTCAAGAACTGGGTGAGAAAGCTTGGCTGGGAGAAGGTGCTGAACAAGGCTTCGACGACCTTCAAAGAGCTTCCCGATGCCGACAAGGTCGATCTGGATGCAGACAAGGCTATCCGGCTGATGGTGCAGAACCCGACGATGATCAAGCGTCCGATGCTGGTGGAAGACGACAGGATCACCGCCGGATTCAAGCCGGACATATACGCTGCATTGTTTCAGCGCTAATCCATACCGATAGCCGATCGGGGGGCGATCATGTCCAAATCCACGCGTGCGACGCTCGCGCTTGCCAAGGCGGGCGCCATATTCGAAGTGCTCACTTATGATTACGATCCCGATGCCGACAAGATCGGCATCCAGGCAGCCGAAGCGCTCGGCGTCTCACCCGCGATCGTGCTCAAGACGCTGATGGCGGAGGTGGACGGCAAGCCGGTCTGCGTCGTCATCCCCTCGGACAAGGAAGTCAGCATGAAGAAGCTGGCGGCCGCCTTCCACGGCAAGTCGGCCAACATGATGAAGCCGGCCGCGGCGGAGAAGGCCACCGGCTATGTCGTCGGCGGCATATCGCCGTTCGGCCAGAAGAAGCAGGTGCCGACCGTGTTCGAGGCCGAAGCCATGGCGCATGATCTGGTGTTCATGAATGGCGGCCAGCGCGGGCTGCAAGTGAAGCTGGCGCCGCAGGCGGCCGTAAAGGCAGCCAGCGCGATTTTCGCATCTGTTGTCGCCTAGCCGCCGGGAATATTTCTCCAGGCGGCCAGGAGGTCATTTGAAAAATGTGCCTTATCAGGCTGCGGTTTCCGGTGTGCCGCTCTGGGCTTCCGCCTTGGGGCCGCCCTTAGAAACGCCGACCATGGCGGGCCGCAGCACGCGATCGCCGATCACATAACCATCCTGCACGACCTGGACCACGGTATTGGCCGGGATTTCCGAGTTCGGGATCTCAAACATCGCCTGGTGGAAATTCGGGTCGAATTTCTGACCGGTGGGCGCGATTTTCTTGACGCCGTGGCGTTCCAAAGCCGAAAGCATGGAGCGCTCGGTCATCTCGACGCCTTCGACCAATGACACGAAGCCGGCATCGCCGCCGGCGCGCGCTTCGGCCGGAATGGCATCGAGCGCGCGGCGCAGATTGTCGGAAACCGCCAGCATGTCGCGGGCAAAGGCGGTGACGGCGTAGGTCTTGGCGTCCTTCACATCCCGTTCGGTGCGGCGGCGCAGATTGTCCATCTCGGCGGCGAGCCGGAGATAACGGTCCTTGAGATCGGCATTCTCGGCCTTCAGCACATCGATCGGATCGGGCTCCGGCGCTACGGCGGGCTGGCCATCGGCACCCTGCGCCGCATTCACATCATTGTCGGCGTCCGTCTGATACGCATTGTTATTTTCATCCGTCATGGCGGTCTCCGCATACTGGTATGTCGTGATTTGCTGCGGATATCGAGGTTTAGCGCGAAAAAATCAAGGGTTTCGGTGAAGATTCCTACCAGTGCATGGAGCATGGCAATCGCATGACAGATGTCGCAATCAGGTTATTGCGGAGATCGCAGAGATATAGAGGCGGCGCTGGCGCCGGCCCGTGTGCCGATGCGGAGGACCTGCTCAGATGGCGATGAAGTCGGTGTTGGTCATCGCAAGGCCTGTCGACAGCTGAGCGAACTTGATGGCGGCCGCACCGTTCCTGCTGCCGTCTGCGTCATACATCAAGGCACCTGTGGCGTCGTTATAAATGATGCGGTCGGATCTGTCATGCGCCTGTGCACCATCGAAGAAGGCCGTGGGATCTAGAACGCCCTCGGGGAGAGCAGTGAACACCTTGTTCTCAAGGCGAACGAGATCGCTGCCGACCGTATAGTCGGTGATCGAGTCGACATTGTTGACACCGTCGAGAAGGGTCCTGAAGATAAAGACATCGTTGCCGTTGCCACCCGTCAGGATGTCATTGCCATAGCTGCCGTCGAGGCGGTCGTTGCCATCGCCGCCGATGAGCGTATTGGCAAGCACATTGCCGGTGAACTTGTCGTTGCCGGTGCCGCCCGTGGCGTTTTCGATCAGCGAGGCGGTTTTGCCTTTGTAGAGAAGCGCATTGTAGACGTTGGCACGGGCCATGTGATGGCCGTCGCCGAGATCGGCGAGCGGCCCGAAGGTCGACCCTTCGCCGGCATTGAGGTTGACGGTGAGATTCGCGGTTTTGTTGGAAAAATCATAGGTATCGGTGCCGCCGCCGTCCCAGATGGTCAGGAGGGCGCGATGATTGACGGGCGTGCCTTGCCCTGTGCCGTTGATCAGCAGTTGGTTGTTGTCGTCCCAGCTATAGACGGTATCGCCATTGTTGAAGCTGAAATCGGCGCCGTAGAGATATTGCAGGGCGGCAATGTCATCCTGCATCAGAGTCGTCGGATGGTCGATCGCGCTGTCGCCCCGGGTCGTGTCGCCGACATATTGATGATAGGTCATGACGGAATATTCAAAGGAATTGTGATCCGCGGGAAGCTGCGGAAATGTGATCCCGTGACCGCCCTGGCTTACATGGCCGTGTTTGAGGCCGAGCGAGTGGCCGAGTTCATGCATCAGACCTGACGCATAGGCGAAACTGCCGACCGTCGGCATGTCGTATGTGTTGTGGACGAACCAGCAATCGCCCCAGCCGACCGTCGCCCTGGCCGGGTCGGGAGGATTACCCTCGGCCGTGCGGCTGCCGGGGATATGGGCTCCGCTTCCGTCCGAATAGTCGATCGTATCGGCCTCGCCGAAACGAATATCGGCGTTTACGTCGGCAGTCTGCGTGAAGGTCAGCCCGCACACGCCCTGGACATTGGCAAGGATGGTGGCGCAAGCGCTCTGCTGGTCCGCATTCATCGCCTCGAAGCCGGTCACCGCCTTGTAGCCGTTATGGGTGTATTCATCGGAACTGGTGGGGAAGGAATAGGTGAGATCCTTGTGATCCCATTTCCAGCCCCAGAGCAGTCCGTTGATGTCGTCCGTATTGGTCAGGTTGACCTGCGGCGGCTGATTGCGGAACGACATATTGTCGACGCCGAAGCCCTGCACGTCATTCTTGTCGTTGTTGACGACGACGCGCGCGATTCCGACCGCGTTGCTGTAGACGAAATGCTGGAAGCCGGTCTGGTCATTTTTGAACCGCTCGAGCAGGTTGCCCGCCGCGTCGAAAAATTTGACCGTGGTGGTGTCGACATCGTCGAAATAGCCGACATCGAATTCGACGCGATCGACCGGATTGCTGAACGTCCAGGACACCGGCCCCATATAGGTCGTGTCGTGTGCCAGCACCGGCGACGTCACCTGGGCGCCATCGGCAACGATCTGGCCGTGGAACTGGATGATGTTGACCTTGCATTTGTAGATCGGGTCGAAGGAACCGAAGTCCTGTTCCGAAAAGGTAATGGTCTGCATCGCAATGCCCTCCCCCGAACGCATGACTGACGAAGTTGACGCGTCATTCCGCCCGCGCCGACCGAAATCGGCGCGTTGCTTGCATCACCAAAATATAGACCAGAAATGGAAGGCTCACCGTAGCTTGACAATTACAAACTGCGGGAATTTATATTTAGAAAATACTGAAATTCTGCCCAAAAGTCAATGTAAAAGCAAAAATGTCGGAGATTTTCCGGATCGTCAGCGCGCCTGTCCATTGAGTTTCGACATCAGCTGCGCGGTATAATCGACCATCGGCACGATGCGCGCATAATTGAGTCGGGTCGGGCCTATGACGCCGACGGCGCCGATGATGCGGTCCTCGGCATTGCGATAAGGTGCGACGATCAGCGACGAGCCGGAGAGCGAGAACAGCGTGTTCTCCGAGCCGATGAAGATGCGCACGCCCTGGCCGCTTTCGGCAAGATTGAGGATGTCGCTCAGCGATTCCTTCTTTTCGAGGTCGTCGAACAGCATGCGCAGCCGGTCAAGGTCCTCCATGCCTTCGAGCCCTTCGAGCAGGTTGGAACGGCCGCGAATGATCAGCTGCGTCGGCCGGCCATCTTCAGTGCCACCCGACCATATAGCGAGCCCCTTGTCGACGAGTTCACCGGAGAGCTGGTCGAGCTCGGAGCGGATTGTGGTCTTGAGCTTTTCGGTCCGCTCCAGCGCCTCGCCCAATGTCAGGCCGGACATATGCGCGTTGAGGAAATTGGCCGCCGCCGTCAATTGCGACGAGGTCGTTCCGGCCGGCAGAGTGATGATACGGTTTTCAACCTCGTCGCGGTCGCCGACCAGAATGGCAAGCGCCTTGTCCGGCGACAGGCGGACGAATTCCACATGCTTGAGCTGCGTGTCGCTCTTGGCGGTGATCACCAGGCCGGCGCCGCGCGAGGCCGACGAGAGCAGTTGGCTCGCATCATTGAGCGCGTTCTCGACCGAACCCACCCGGTCGGCCGGACGGATCTGCCGGTCGATCTGACGGCGCTCGTCTTCCGACAGCGCGCCGACCTGCATGAAGGCATCGACGAAGAATCGCAGGCCCTGCTGGGTGGGCAGCCGGCCGGCGGAAACATGCGGCGAATAGATGAGGCCGAGCTCTTCGAGATCGCTCATCACGTTGCGGATGGACGCCGGCGACAGCGACATCGGCAGCACACGCGACAGCGAGCGTGAACCGAGCGGCTCACCGGTGCCGAGATAGCTTTCGACGATGCGTCGGAAGATTTCGCTGGAGCGGTCGTCGAGCGCCTTCATTCCTTTTCCATCACATCGATCAAACTCATGCCTGAAATATARGGATTCGAAGCGGGTACGCAAAAGGAAATTCGCCCCTTTTCCTTTGCAAAAAGACTTAACGCGCCTTAATACGCGTCTCAACATTCCAAGGAGTTCCGAATATGCGGCCATCCGGGCGTAAAACAGACCAAATGCGCAAGGTGAGTTTCGAACGCGGCTTTTCCAAGCATGCCGAAGGCTCGTGCCTGGTGAAGTTCGGTGACACGCATGTGCTGTGCACGGCCAGCGTCGAAGAAAAGCCGCCGGCATGGTTGCGCAATTCCGGCAAGGGCTGGGTCACTGCTGAATATGGCATGCTGCCGCGCTCGACGGGTGATCGCATGCGGCGTGAGGCGACCTCCGGCAAGCAGGGCGGCCGCACCCAGGAAATCCAGCGGCTGATCGGCCGCTCGCTGCGCGCCATCGTTGATCTCACCGCGCTTGGCGAACGCCAGATCACCGTGGATTGCGATGTGCTGCAGGCCGATGGCGGCACGCGCACGGCCTCGATCACCGGCGGCTGGATCGCGCTGCATGATTGCCTGAAGTGGATGGAAGTCCGCAACATGATCAAGGTCGAGAAGGCGTTGAAGGATCATGTGGCAGCGATCTCCTGCGGCGTCTTCGCCAATCAGCCGGTCCTGGACCTCGATTATCTCGAAGATTCCTCGGCCGAGACGGATGCCAACTTCGTCATGACCGGCAAGGGCGGCATCGTCGAGATCCAGGGCACGGCCGAAGGCGCACCGTTTTCCGAGGAAGAACTGCTGACGCTGATGGGTCTCGCCAAGCAGGGTATCAGCGACCTCGTGCAAATGCAGAAGCAGGCGATCGCCTGAGATGAGACGATGAACAAGGCTCCGTCGCAAATTCTGGAATCGGCACTTTACGTCGATGACCTCGATGCGGCGGAGGCGTTCTACGAGCGCATTCTCGGACTGGAGAAGATCGGGCGGTTTGGCAACCGGCATGTGTTCTTCCGCTGTGGCCCAGGCGTGCTCCTGATCTTCAATCCAGCCGAGACGATCATTCCTTACAAGGAAGGTCAGTTGCCGGTGCCGCCGCATGGGGCGCATGGGCAGGGCCATCTCTGTTTCCGCGCCACATCCGACGAGATCGACGAATGGGCCGCGCGGCTGACGGCGGCCGGCATCGAGATCGAATCCGTGGTCGAATGGCCACAGGGTGGCCGTTCGATCTATTTCCGCGATCCGGCCGGCAATTCGCTGGAATTCGCTGAAGCCCGGATCTGGAACATCATTTGACAGACTTGTCGGCCGGCAGGAGGACAGGATGATCATACGCGAATGGCGTGGCCGTGCATCGGCGTCCAGTCCGGAGACCTATCCGGCGCATTTCCGCAACAATGTGCTGCCGGAACTGCGCCAATTGCCCGGCTTCGTCGGCGCGCATCTCAGCCGGCGCCCGCTCGGCGACACCATCGAATTTCTGGTGCTGACGCGCTGGAAGGATCTTGAGGCGATCCGCGCCTTTGCCGGCGACGAGATCGGCAAAGCGGTCGTAGAGCCGGGTGCCGTGGCGGCGCTGATCGATTACGATGCGACCGTGCAGCATTATGACGTGATAGAAGAGGCCTGAGAGAACAGCGAATGCGCAAGCTCGACACCAAGACCATCGTCGTCGCCAGCCACAATGCCGGCAAAATCCGCGAGATTCGCGATCTGATCGGACCATTCGGCTTCGAGGCCAAGTCGGCCGCCGATCTCAGGTTCGAAGAGCCTGACGAGACTGGCACGACCTATGAGGAAAATGCCCGGATCAAGGCGTTGGCTTCGGCCACGGCTTCCGGCTTGCCGGCTTTGTCCGACGATTCCGGGCTTGCCGTCGATGCGCTGGATGGCGCGCCAGGCGTCTATACCGCCAATTGGGCCGAGCGCGAGGATGGCAGCCGTGACTTCCGCATGGCGATGGAGAAGGTGGAAAAGGCGCTGCAGGAGAAGGGGGCTTCGACGCCGGACAAGCGCGCCGCCCGTTTCGTCAGCGTGCTCTGCCTTGCCTGGCCGGATGGCCATACCGAGACGTTCCGGGGCGAGGTCGAGGGCCATCTCGTCTGGCCGCCGCGCGGCGATCTCGGTTTCGGCTACGATCCCGTGTTCCAGCCGAGCGGCTATGACATCACTTTCGGCGAAATGCTGGCCGATGCGAAGCATGGCTGGAAGCCGGGCGACGCCGCGGCGCTATCGCACCGCGCCCGCGCCTTCAAGCTCTTCGTCGAAACCGGACTGGACATCTGACCTTGGACATCAATGCGCCGCTGCTGCCGGATACCGGCGAACCAGGCTTCGGGGTCTATATCCACTGGCCGTTCTGCGCGGCCAAGTGTCCCTACTGCGATTTCAACAGCCATGTCCGCCATCAGCCGGTGGATCAGGAGGCGTTCGTTGCCGCCTTCCTTCGGGAAATGGCGGCGATGCGGTCGATCTCGGGATCGCGCACCGTCACCTCCATCTTCCTCGGCGGCGGCACACCATCGCTGATGAAGCCGGAGACGGTCGACGCGATTCTTTCGGCAATTGCCCGGCATTGGCATGTGCCAGATGGCATCGAGATCACCATGGAAGCCAATCCGTCGAGCGTCGAGGCCGAGCGCTTCCGCGGTTACCGTGCCGCCGGCGTCAACCGCGTCTCGCTCGGCGTCCAGGCGCTCAACGACCCAGATTTGCGCTTTCTCGGCCGGCTGCACAATGTCGAGGATGCGCTCAAGGCCGTGAAGCTGGCACGTGACATCTTTCCGCGCATGTCCTTCGACCTGATCTATGCCCGACCCGGCCAGCAGGCGGAGGACTGGGTCAGAGAACTCGAGGAGGCCATCTCCTACGCCGTCGATCATCTGTCGCTCTATCAGTTGACCATCGAGGAGGGCACGCCCTTCTTCGGCCTGCATAAGAATGGCAAGATCGTACTGCCTAACCAGGACGAAGCGGCCCGGCTCTACGAGATCACCCAGGAGGTGACAGAGGCCGCCGGCATGCCGGCCTATGAGGTTTCCAATCACGCCGCGCCGGGCGCGGAGAGCCGCCACAATCTCACCTACTGGCGCTATGGTGACTATGCCGGCATCGGACCCGGCGCGCATGGCCGGCTGACCTCCGGCGGACGAAAATTTGCCACCGCCACCGAGCGCAATCCGGAAGCCTGGCTGGAGACGGTCAAGGCGCAAGGTCACGGCATGGTCGACAATGACAGCCTCGACCGCGACGAACAGGCCGACGAAATGCTGCTGATGGGGCTTCGGCTGCGCGAGGGTCTCGATCTGGCACGCTGGAGCGCACTTTCCGGCCGGTCGATCGAGGTCGAGAAAGAAGATTTTCTCATCGGCCACGGCCTCCTCGAACGGCTCGGCAATTCGCGGCTGCGCTGCACCCAGGCCGGCATGCTGGTGCTTGATGCGGTGGTCGCCGACCTCGCCTCCGAATGAAATTTCAGTGCGGCAAAAGCACCACGGAAACAGCGATTTGACGAAAATCTACCAAAATCATCGATTTCTTTTGCAAGCGACCCGTCAGGCCTCTTGACCGCCGCGCAAGCTTGGCCGCATATATCTATACATAAGGTAGCGCCAGGACGATTTGCTCTCCGCGTTCAGAACCTGATTTTGACATTCGCGGATTTCAATGGCGACGATTCATTTCGATGATCCGAGCTCGATCGCGAAACGGCAAAAGAAATCCCGTTTCGCGGTCGAATGGCCCACCCTTTTTCTCGCGGTTCTTATCTATACGGCCTGGTTCCTGCTCACCTATTTCTGGGCCTCCGTACCCTATATCGTGCTCGTTATCGCCGGCGGCTGGCTGCTGGCCTGGCACGGCTCGCTGCAGCATGAGGTGCTGCATGGACACCCGACCCGCTTTCGCCAGGTCAACGACCTGATCGGTTGGTTCCCGATCGCGCTCTGGCTACCCTACGCGCTCTACAAGCGCGCCCATCTCAAACATCACAATGACGAATGGCTCACCGATCCGATCGAGGACCCGGAATCCTATTACCTGACCGGCGACGCCTGGCATCGCACCGGCGCTGTCGGCCGGCTGATCACCACGACCGACAATACCTTGGCCGGCCGGCTGCTGATCGGGCCGCTGGTGTCGCTCGCCACCTTCTGGGGCCATGAAGTCCTGCATGTCGCGCGCGGCGATTTTCGCAATGCCCGCATCTGGTTCCTGCATCTGATCGGCTGCGCTGCCGTGCTCTATTGGGTGCTTGCGGTCTGCGGCATGCCGCTCTGGATCTATCTGACCGCCTTCCTCTATGCGGGAATCGCCTTTTCGCGGCTGCGGTCCTTCGCCGAGCATCAATATGCCGGCGTCAAAGAAGAGCGGACGGCGATCGTCGAGAATTCGCCGGCCTTCGGCCTGCTTTTCCTCTACAATAACCTGCATATCGTGCATCACACGAAGCCGGCACTCGCCTGGTACAAGATCCCCGGCCTTTACAGGGCCAATCGTGACGCCTTTCTGACCATGAACGGCGGCCTCGTCTATAACGGCTATCTCGACGTGGCGCGGCGCTATCTGTTCAAGGCGCATCATGAACCCATCCACCCCCATCATCCCACGACGGTGGCTGGAACGGACCTGCCGGAACTGCAGAACGATCAGGCGATGATCGGATAGCCCTGCCGCTCGGCCTCGCGGCGATAGGCGTCGAGCCGATCATAGTCATCGTCGCCGAGAATCTCGATACGCTTCAGGCCCAGTGCAGCCATGGCTTCGACATAGGCCGGATCGGCGATCGTGTCGGCGATTGCCCGGCGCAGGGCATCGACCTCGGCGTCCGAGGCCGTCAATCGGGTGATGAAAGGCAGGCCGGGGCCGCTGGGGGTCTCGGTGAGGATGCGGACACCGGACAGCATGTCCGGCCGGTGCCGGTCGAGCATGCCCCAGGTGACCGTGTCTATCGAAGCGACATCGGCCTCGCCCGCCCGCACGGCCTCGATGGAAAACAGGTGGCCGCCGGTGATTTTGACGACGGAGAAGAACCTGCCGTCTTTCGCCAGCGGCATCAGCGCGGCGCGAAACAGATTCATGCCGGAATTGGAGCCCCAATCGTTGATCGCCGCGACCTTGCCGCGCAGGTCCTCAAGGCCTTGCGCCTTGCTCGCCTCAGGCACGATAACAAAACTGACCCGCTCAGTCCCCTCGCCGCCGGCAAAGTCATAGGCCGGCGTCGCCACCAGCCTGACCTTGCCCTTGAGATAGGAAACGTAAGGATAGCCGCAGGTCTGCGCCAGCACGACGTCCGGCTTGAGCCAGACATCGTCGTGCTCGGTTTCGAAATCGAGCGCCTCCGGCGCCTCGAATCCCGCGGCGCGCAGACGGTCGCAGATACCTTGCCAGAGCCGAATATTGGCCGCCCGGACGGGTGGCAAAGAATCGTACATGGCAAGGCTGGCGCGGGCCATCGGCACTCCCCTAAAGGATTGAGGCTATTCGTTGATCAGACGGCGCAACAATTCGATCTCATGCGACAGTTTCTGATCGTTGGAGATCAGCTCCTCGATCTTGCGCACCGCATGCAGCACCGTCGTGTGGTCGCGACCGCCGAAGCGCCGGCCGATTTCCGGGAAGGAACGCGGCGTCATGGTCTTTGACAGATACATTGCCACCTGCCGTGGCTTGACGATCACGCGTGTGCGGCGGTTGGATACCAATTCCTGCCGCGACACATTATAGTGCTTGGCGACGATGCGCTGGATGTCCTCGATACGGACGCGCTTCGGCTCGCCGGCTCCGACGAGATGCGACAGCAGTTCGTCGACACGCTCGATGGTCAGGTCCGGCTCGAAGGACCGGCGGAAGATCAGCTGATTGAAGGCGCCTTCCAATTCGCGTCCCGACGCCGTGACATTGGTCGCCACATGTTGGAGGATTTCGTCGGAAATATCGAGGCTCGGGTCTTCCTGCCTGGCCTGGGCCAGGCGGATCTTCAATATTTCGAGCCGCATTTCGTAATCCGGCGCCTCGACCTCGATCGCCACGCCGCCCTGCAGCCGCGAACGGACGCGCGGATCGAGCGATTCAAGCTCCCAAGGCGCCCGGTCGGCCGCGACGACGACCTGCTTGGCGCTGTCGAGCAGCATGTTGAGCAGATGGCAGAATTCGTGCTGGATCAGCTTGCCCTGCAGGAACTGCATGTCGTCGATGATCAGGATATCGATATTGCGCAGCGATTCCTTGAGCGTCAGCGCATCATTGTCGCGGATCGCAGTGGCGAAACGCCACATGAAATATTCGGCCGTCAGATAGACCACGCGCGGATTGCGCGGATTGCTGAGCGCCGCCGCGGCAATCGCCTGCAACAGATGCGTCTTGCCCAGTCCGACGCTCGAATGGATGAACAGAGGGTTGAAACGGATGGCGCCGGCACCGGATTCGGCAATCGTCTTCGCCGCGGCAAGGGCGACACGATTGGACGAACCTTCGACAAAGCTTGCAAAGGTGTAACGGCTGTCGAGCGGCGAACCGAACAGGGTGGAATTCTGCACAGGCTTGGCAGCCGGGGCCGGCTGCGATGCAGCGGGCAGGAACGGCGCCGAGGCAATCGACTTACGCGGCAATTGCGTGATCGACGCGTCGACAACGACAGGGGTGTCTGCGATATCAGGCCGGCTCGGCTTCGCCGCGCTGCGGACCAGAACCTCGACCTTGAGGATATTGGCATCCTCTTCCTGCAGCAGTGCCGTCATGATGTCGAGATAACGATTGGTGATCCACGACTTGAGGAAGGTCGTCGGCACGGTGAGCCGGACCACACTCTTCGAGATCGAATGGATTTTCAGCCGGCCGAACCAGCTTGCATAGACATCCGGGCCCACTTTCGCCTTCAAACGCGCGCTGAAGCGCTCGAACAAGGCGTCGTGTTTCATCCCCGTTTCCCCCGAATCTGCATCTGCATTGCTGGATGGCACAATACGCGCATTATCCCTGCTGGAATACGCGTTTTTATCTGTCATTGTCATATGCATGTCGCCGCCTTTTGTATTTCGTGGTCCAAGGGTGTACCCTTGGTTCCTCTCCCGACGTCCATCGTACCTTGCCGTCCCGTCCCCAGGACTGAGCAGAGGTCCTCGCTCGACTCGACAATCGGGAATAACGTTCAATAAGTCTTCCGGTTCCTGGATCGACAGACGTGCTGCCGTCCTCTGCCTATCTCCTTCGCCGCACCACCGTTTCATGAGCCCTTCCCGACAGACAAAAACCTTCCATCGGGCGCTTGCGTGCCCTTTGCCTTGCCTAACGGTCCGGGATGAAGCGGAATTCGAGATTCCACCGCGAATACAGGTCTTTGGACTGCCGATCCAGAATGCCCTTTCAGCATTCCCGGACCAGAGCGCCTCGCCTCTGTGGAAGGCATTTAGGCAAGTTCATCGGGCAAGATCAATGCCCTTTTTTACGCATTCTTAAGAGAAAGCGATTGACATTACCGTGGGCGCCCAAACCACCGCTCGAGTGGAAAAATAATCGCTTGGGAATCAACGGGATTCAGTTGTGAAGCGCGCGACTCGGCCAATCGACGAAAAAAATAAAAAATTCACTTGACTCGCTCTTGCGACAAGTTGCCGTAGCGTAAGCGGACAGCACCTTCCGCGGACCTTCTGTATCTATTTGAATTTGTTGAATAAAACTTGTCATCTCAAATTATCGCACTGATGCCGCGTGAAGGAAATATTAACTATTTGCAACAGAACGACAAAAAGCCCGGCACGACGTGCCAGGCTTTTTTAAGCATGAATTTAGACGAAATTAAGCGCTGATCGCCTTGACGCGCTGCGCGAGACGCGACACCTTGCGGGACGCAGTATTGCGGTGCATCACACCCTTGGTTGCGCCGCGCTGCAGCTCCGGCTGAGCCGCCTTGAGCGCCGCCTCGGCGGCCGCCTTGTCGCCGGAAGCGATCGCTTCCTCGACCTTGCGCACGTAGCTGCGGATGCGCGAACGACGCGACTTGTTAACTGCCGTGCGGCGCGCGATCTTGCGGGTCGCCTTCTTCGCCGAAACTGTATTGGCCATCTATGCCTCTCTTCAATCGATTCTGGTCCAACATGCCCCGATGCCGCTGCCCTAGGACGGGCGGCCTCAATGCCGGGCAATGAGGGAACATCCAGAAAAGCGCTTGGCTTTTCAAACTGTGGCCGGGCGTATAGCGCCAATCCCCGGGAACGTCAATCGACTTTCGGAAAGAATCTGCGGCCCTATCACCGGTTCCGGAACTTCGGCTTGCGCTTTTCGGTGAAGGCGGCCATGCCTTCTTTCTGATCCTCCGTGCCAAACAAAGAGTGAAATAGGCGCCGCTCGAAGCGCATGCCTTCCGAAAGCGTCGTTTCGAAGGCGCGGTTGACGCTTTCCTTGGCCATCATCACCGACGGACGTGAGAGCGAGGCGATCTTCTCTGCCACTGCGAGCGCCTCCTCGATCAGCTTCTCGGCCGGCACGACGCGAGCGACCATGCCGATGCGCTCGGCCTCGGCGGCGTCGATCATTCGGCCCGTCAGCACCATGTCCATGGCCTTGGCCTTGCCGACCGCACGCGTCAGCCGCTGGGTGCCGCCCATGCCGGGGATGACGCCGAGGGTGATCTCCGGCTGGCCGAACTTGGCTGTGTCGGCGGCGATGATGAAGTCGCACATCAGCGCGACTTCGCAGCCCCCACCCAGGGCAAAGCCGGCGACAGCGGCGATCAGCGGCTTGCGGAAGGTGGCGACCTTGTCCCAGCCGGACGTATGGTCGCCGAGATAGGCGTCCATATAGGAGAAGTCTTTCATCTCCTTGATATCGGCGCCGGCGGCGAAGGCTTTCTCGTTGCCGGTCAGCACCACGACATGGACGCCGTCATCGTCGGCGAAGCGGGCCAGAACCTCCAGGAACTCGTCCAGCAGGATCTTGTTGAGCGCGTTGAGCGCATGCGGCCGGTTGAGCGTGACCAAAGCCACGCTGCCGCGCTGTTCGACGATCAGGGTTTCGTAAGCCATCGGAACTCTCCTCTATTTCTGGCAGACCGGACAGTAGAAGGTCGAACGGCCGGACTGGGTGATGCGGGTGACGGTTCCATTGCAGTCCGGCGTCAGGCAGGGTTCGCCCTCGCGGTCATAAACGCGGAAACTGTGCTGGAAATAGCCGAGCGAGCCATCGGTACGGATATGGTCCCTCAGCGACGAGCCACCAGCCGCGATCGCTTCGGCAATCACGACATGGATGTCGTCGGCTAGGAGTTCCAGCGACTTTGCCGGCTTGCCGGCCTTGGTGACGACGGACGCGGCCGCTCGGGTCGGCAGAAGATGGGCGCGATAGAGCGCCTCGCAGACATAGATATTACCCAAGCCGGCCACGACCCGCTGATCGAGCAACGCGCTCTTGAGCGGCTGCTTCTTGCCTTTGAACCGGCCGGCCAGATAGTCGGCGGAGAGGCTGTTGCCGGTCGGCTCCGGCCCAAGGCCGGCAAAAGCGGGATAGGTATCGAGCTCCGAGGTCGGCATCAGATGCATGAAGCCGAAACGGCGCGGGTCGTTATAGATGATGCGCACCGGCCCATCCTTGCGATCCACGTCGAAGAACACATGGTCATGCGCCTCGTCCTTCGAGCGCGGATGATGGAACTGGCCGGGCGCGCTATCCGCCTCGGCCTCGATGCGGAAGGAGCCGGACATGCCGAGATGGGCGATGATGGTGAGATCCTGGTCGAGATTGATCAGCAGATATTTCGCCCGCCGGCCAAGCGCGATGATCCTGCGGCCCTCGACCTTGCTCGCGAACTTCTCCGGAAAGGGAAAGCGCAGATCGCCGCGCTTCAATGTCAGCTTGCGAACCGATCCGCCTTCCATGAACGGGGCAAGCCCGCGTCGGACGGTCTCCACCTCTGGCAATTCAGGCATCGCGCACTCTTGATAATCAATCCTGGTCACAGATATAGGCGGAGCGGGCTGCTTCGGTCCATAGGCAAGTGGCCCGCTTGCGGGCCGGCGGACATGCGATTTCGCTGCCTGGCTTACTGGCGCGCCATGAGGCGATTGGCTATTGTGCGCCGCATATAGGAAGAGTGGAGTCACGACGATGAACGAAGCGCGCACCAATGCCGAAGGCGGGATGGAAACATCCTACGGATTCCGCGAGGTCGGCGCGGGCGAGAAGCAGCGTCTCGTCAACGACGTGTTCCATAAGGTCGCCAAGCGTTACGACGTCATGAACGACCTGATGTCGGCCGGCATGCACCGCGTCTGGAAGGATGCGATGATTTCCGCGCTCAACCCGCGCAAGAGCGCCGATTATAAGGTGCTCGACGTCGCCGGCGGCACGGGCGACATTGCCTTCCGCATCGTCGAGGCGTCCAACCGGCTGGCGCATGCCACCGTGCTCGACATCAACGGCTCGATGCTGGCCGTTGGCGCCGATCGGGCTTCGAAGAAGGGCTTGACGCCCAATGTCACCTTTGTCGAGGCCAACGCCGAGGAACTGCCGTTCGAGGCCAATACATTCGACGCCTATACGATCGCCTTCGGCATCCGCAACGTGCCGCGCATCGATGTGGCGCTGTCGGAAGCCTACCGGGTGCTGAAGCGCGGCGGACGGCTGCTGGTGCTGGAATTTTCGGACGTGGAACTGCCGCTGCTCGACCGCGTCTACGAAACGTGGTCATTCAACGCCATCCCGAAGATCGGCAAAGCGATCACCGGCGACGCCGAGCCCTATCAATACCTGGTCGAGTCGATCCGCAAATTCCCCAATCAGCGCGATTTCGCCGCGATGATCACCAAGGCCGGTTTTGCACGCGCGAACTTCACCAATTTCACCGGCGGCGTCGCAGCCCTGCATTCGGGCTGGAAACTCTGATCTCATGAGCACTGCTGGAGCCTATGTCCGCCTGATCAAACTCGGCTGGGTGCTGGTGCGCGAAGGCGTCATCTCGGCGCTGCCGTCCGACGACCTGCCGCCGCTTTTGCAATTCGGCCATTCGCTCGCCGGTCTTTTCGCCCGCAACCGGGCGAAAAGTGCGACGCGATCCGACAATCTCGCCCGTGCCGTCGAACGGCTGGGACCATCCTATGTCAAGATCGGCCAGTTCCTCGCGACCCGCCCCGACGTGGTCGGAAATGATTTTGCCGCCGACCTGGCGCAGTTGCAGGACCGCATGCCGACTTTTCCGACCGAGCAGGCTACGGCCCAGATCGAGGCCTCGCTCGGCCGGCGGATGACGGACCTGTTCGCCGATTTCGGCACGCCGGTGGCCGCCGCCTCGATCGCCCAGGTCCATGCTGCGACAGTGGTCAAGGATGGCATCGCCCAGAAGGTGGCAGTGAAGGTGATCCGTCCCGGCGTGCGCGAACGTTTCGCCAGGGATATCGAGACAAACTATGTCGTCGCCCGCATGCAGGAGCGCTTCTATCCGCCCGCCCGGCGGCTGCGGCCCGTCGAGGTCACCAGGACACTGGAGCAAACGACCAAGATCGAGATGGACCTGCGGCTGGAAGCGGCGGCACTTTCGGAGCTTGCGGAAAATACCAAGGACGATCCCGGCTTCCGCGTGCCGAAAGTCGATTGGGAACGGACCGGCCGCGATGTCGTCACCATGGAATGGATCGACGGCATCAAGATGTCTGATGTCGACGGCTTGCGTGCCGCCGGCTACGACCTCAACCAATTAGCCGAGAAGCTGATGCAGTCTTTCCTGCGGCATACGCTCAGGGACGGCTTCTTCCATGCCGACATGCACCAGGGCAACCTGTTCGTCGACAAGGATGGCGTGGTGGTCGCCGTCGACATGGGCATTGTCGGCCGGCTGGGCAAGAAGGAACGGCGTTTCCTCGCCGAGATCCTTTACGGCTTCATCACCCGCGATTATCGCCGCGTCGCCGACGTGCATTTCGAAGCCGGTTACGTGCCCTCGCACCACAACCACGCCTCGTTTGCCCAGGCGATCCGGGCGATCGGCGAGCCGATCCATGGCCAGCCGGCCGATACGATCTCCATGGCCAAGCTGTTGACGCTGCTCTTCGAGGTTACCGATCTGTTCGACATGGAGACGCGGCCTGAACTGATCATGCTGCAGAAGACCATGGTGGTGGTCGAAGGCGTGGCGCGCTCGCTCAATCCGCATTTCAACATGTGGAAGGCGTCGGAACCGGTGGTCGGCGGCTGGATTCGCGACAATCTCGGCCCGCGCCGGATCGCTGGTGACCTGAAGGATGGGCTTTATGCCGCTTTCCGGCTGGCTGAGGCCATGCCTGAGATCACCAGGAAAGCAGAAAATTTCGCCATCCAACTGACAGAGATGACGGAAAAGGGCCTGCGCTTCGAACCGGCGACGGCAGAGGCGATCGGCAAGGCGGAAGCGCGCGCGACGCGCTGGGGCCGCGTGGCGCAATGGGTCATCGCGCTGTCGCTGTTGGCGATCGCGGCAAAGCTTTATTTTTAGAGCCCCCGCCCGGACGTCCGGACATGCTCCCGGATCGTGGTGATCATGATCTGCAATGCCAGATTGGGCACCGCATCGGCTCGCGTCGTAAAGCCCACGGCGCCCGAGGTCTCCGATGTATCGACATCGAGCCTTGCCAACCGCCCCGCATCGATCTCGCGCGACACGACACCCCTGGAGATGACCCAGATCGCATCATGCGTTTCGAGGAAGGCGCGGCCAAAGCTGTCCGACACCGTCTCGATGACATTGGTGAGTTCGGCGATGCCGTTGGTCAGCAATAGGCGATCGACGAATGGACGGATGACCGAACCTTCCGTCGGCATCAGAACTGTATAATGGGCGAGTTCCGTGAGCGAGAAATTCCGCCGAGAAAGCAGCGGATGGCCGGTGCGGACGACGAAACAGACCTCTTCCGAATAGAGCGGCTCGAAATGCAGTCCCGTCATTCGCTCCGCCGCTGCAAGCCGGCCAACGACGAGATCGAGATCACCGATCCTTAACGCGTCGAGCAAGGTTCGGTTCTCGCCAGTGACGATGGTGACGAGGCTGCCCGTCCCGGCCTTCAAAAATTCCGCCATTGCTTCCGGCATGAAACTCGCAGAGGCCGTCGGTAGCGCCCCGATCCGCAGCGGTGGGCCGCTGGAATTCCTTGCCCTCACGATCGAGTCGAGCCCGCGCTGCACGGCTGCGACGCTTTCGCCGGCATGGCGCAGGAAAACCTCGCCGAAACGAGTGATACGAATGCCGCGCCCTTCCTTTTCGAAGAGATCGACGCCAAGATAGTCTTCGAGTTCGCGGATCGTCCGCGTCACCGCCGGCTGGGTGATGGCAAGCACGTCCGCCGCGCGGCCGACGCTTTTCTGCCGCGCCACTTCGATGAAGGTCTGCAGATGACGAAACTTGATCCGGCTGTCCAATTCATGCCAATCCAATTATGATTTCTGGCAAAAATATCATTATACCAAAACAAAATCATCCAATAACGTGCGACTGAGGAGACATTCATGGCTTTCGCAAAAATCAACGGGACGGTTCTTCACTACGAATATCTCACCGAGTTCGAGGATGAGCCGGTGCTGGTGCTGATCAATTCGCTGGGCACCGATTTTCGCATCTGGCTGCCGCTGATCGACGAATTGACGGAGAACTGGTCGATCCTGCTGCATGACAAACGCGGCCACGGTCTTTCCGATCTCGGTCAGACGCCCTATTCGATGGAAGACCATGCCCGCGACGTGATCGGCCTGATGGAGCATCTCGGCATCAAAAAGGCGATCCTGTGCGGCGTTTCGGTCGGTGGGCTGGTGGCGCAGATGGTCTATAAGCTGAAGCCGAGCCTGGTCGAGAAACTCGTGCTCTGCGACACGGCCGCGAAAGTCGGCACCGAAGACAGCTGGAACACGCGTACCGCCACGGTGAAGGACAAAGGCATCGAGGCGATCGCCGACGGTGTGATGAAAGTCTGGTTCACGCCGGATTTCCATACGAACAAGGCGGCCGAGCTTTCCGGTTACCGCAATATGCTCGTCCGGCAATCGGTCGAGGGCTATACCGGCACCTGCGTGGCCTTGCGTGATGCCGATCTCACCGCCGATGCATCGAAGATCAAAGTGCCGACGCTGGTCGTCGTCGGGGACCGGGACGGCTCGACGCCGCCGGATCTCGTCAAGGCCACCGCCGATCGCATTGCCGGCGCGCAATTCGAGATCATCGAGGGCTGCGGCCACCTGCCCTGTATCGAGCAGCCGGAAAAACTGGCTGAATTGTTGACCGATTTCATCAGCGGAGATTGAGATGGCGAGCAAGGCTCCGTCGGAACGTTTTTTACAGGGCATGGCGACCCGCCGATCGGTGCTGGGCGACGCCCATGTCGACCGCGCCGAGGCCAACAAGACCGCATTCGACGAGCCGTTCCAGACGCTGATCACCGAAGCTGCCTGGGGCCATGTCTGGTCGCGGCCGAACTGGACGAAGCGCGAGCGCTCGATCGTCACGATCGCGCTGCTCGCGGCCCTCGGCCATGACGAGGAAGTGGCGATGCATGTGCGCGCCACGGCCAATACGGGCGCCACCCCGGACGATCTGAGCGAAGCCATGCTGCATGTGGCAATCTATGCCGGCGTGCCCGCCGCCAATTCGGCGATCAAGATCGTCAAGAAGACTCTCGATGAGATGAGCGCGGCGAAAGAGACGCGAGGAGGACAGGCATGAAGAACACATTGCCGGAGACGGGAGCATTCTTCGCCCGCGACCGCGGCTGGCATCCGCCGGCTTATGCGCCGGCCTACAAGACTTCCGTGCTGCGCTCGCCGCAGAAGGCGCTGATTTCTTTGGAAGGCACGACGACGGAATTGACCGGCCCGGTCTTCGGCCACAATATGCTCGGTCCCTATGACAATGACCTGATCGTCAACTATGCCCGGCCTGGCGAGATGGCGATCGGCCAACGCCTGCTCGTCCACGGTCGGGTGCTCGACGAACGCGGCCGCGGCGTGCCGGGCGTGCTGGTGGAATTCTGGCAAGCCAATGCCGGCGGGCGTTATCGCCACAAGAAGGAGACCTATCTCGCGGCGATCGATCCGAATTTCGGCGGTGTCGGCCGTGCGATCACCGACGAGGACGGCAGCTACTGGTTCAAGACGGTGAAGCCCGGCGCCTATCCCTGGCCGAACGGTGTCAACGACTGGCGGCCGGCGCATATTCATTTCTCGGTATTCGGCCATGGTTTTGCGCAGAGGCTGATCACGCAGATGTATTTCGAGGGCGATCCGATGATCGCCAAATGTCCGATCGTCAACACCATTTCCGACCCGCGCGCCATCGAACAGCTGATTGCGCCGCTCGACTGGAACGCGACGATCCCGATGGACATGCGCGCCTACAAATTCGACATCGTGCTGCGCGGCCGCCGCTCGACCTTCTTCGAGAACCGCAAGGAGGGCAACTGACATGGTCCAGCCGCTCAACTATCTCAAGGAATCACCGTCGCAGACCGCCGGTCCCTATGTGCATATCGGCTGCACGCCGAATTTCGTCGGCATCAACGGCGTGTTCGACAGCGATCTCGGCTCGGGACCGCTGACCAATGAGCATACGCGCGGCGAACGGATTACCGTGCGCGGCTTTGTCTATGACGGCCTTGGCGCGCCGCTCAAGGATGCACTGGTGGAAATCTGGCAGGCCGATGCCGATGGCTTTTATCAGAGCCCGTCGGAGACGCGCGGCAAGGCCGATCCGAATTTCCTCGGCTGGGGCCGGCAGCCTGGCGACATGCAGACCGGCGAATTTGCCTTCGAGACGATCAAGCCCGGTCGCGTGCCGTTCCGGGCAAACGATGCACGGCTGATGGCGCCGCATATCCTGTTCTGGGTGGTGGCGCGCGGCATCAATATCGGGCTGCAGACGCGGATGTATTTTTCCGATGAAGAGGCAGCCAATGCCGAGGACCCGATCCTTGCCCGCATCGAACACAGGCAGCGGGTCAAGACGCTGATCGGACAGAGGAACGGCAATGAGGTGCGGTTCGACATTCGTCTGCAAGGCGAAGACGAGACTGTGTTTTTTGATATGTGAATGAGGGCGGCGGTATCGTCCTCCTCTTCACGCAAGAACCTTCGCCAGTTCCGCCTTGACCTTCAGCAATGCCGGCAGGAGGCGATCCCTGACCGTCGAGATCTCCTCCGGCCCGGCAGCCAGACCGACGTTCAACGCAGCGACAGTCTGCCCCCGCGCCGTCGTCAGGGGTACTGCGATGGAGCGCAAACCGATTTCGACCTCCTGGTCGTTGACTGCATAGCCCTGCTTTCGCGTCTCTTCGAGCAGGGCCATCAGCCTGTCCGGATCGGTCACCGTGCGCTCGGTTCGCTGCGTCAGGTCCGAGCGCTCCAGGAGATGCCTTGCCTCCGCCGGCTCCAGCGCCGCCAGCAGGACGCGACCCATCGAGGTGCAATAGGCAGGCAGGCGCGAGCCCGGCATCAAGGCGATCGACATGACCCGCCGCTGCGCCGCGCGGGCGACATAGACGATCTCGGTCTCGTCGAGGATTGAGACGGAGGTGCTTTCGCCGATTTCCTGTGACAGGCGATCGAGAACCGGTTGGACGATGCGCGGCAACGGCATGGCGGCTAGGCATCCCGTTCCGAGCCTCAGCACGCGCGGGGTCAGTGTGAAGAACTTGCCGTCATACTGTGCATAGCCCGTCTCAGAGAGCGTCAGCAGGCAGCGGCGCGTCGTGGCGCGGTCGAGGCCGGACACGGCCGCTGCCTCCGCGATCGACAGCCGTGGCCGGTCGGCAGTGAAGGCTTCGATAACTTTCAGGCCCTTTGCCAGCCCACCCATCATGTCTCGCTCGGTGACTGCCATGCTCATGTCCTCGGCTTTGTTTTTGTGCGATATTCGAACAAAGATCGTATAACGCACAAAATGCTAGACGTCGAGCCTTTCTTCGCCTACTGATCCTGTCGAGATCACCGGCGAAAATTCCGTCGGAGATGGAGGTTTTGATGGACAAGACGATAGCAAGCCTGGCGGATGCGGTTGCCGATATCGGCGATGGCGCCACTGTCATGATCGGCGGCTTCGGCGGCTCGGGCGCGCCGATCGAACTCATTCACGCGCTGATTGACAAGGGGTCGAAAGACCTGACTGTGATCAACAACAATGCCGGCAATGGCCGCATCGGCATTGCAGCGATGATCGATGCGGGACTGGTGAGAAAAATGATCTGTTCCTTCCCTCGCTCATCCGATCCCCGCGCCTTTACCGAAAGATATCTGGCCGGCCAGATCGAGCTCGAACTCGTGCCGCAGGGGACTCTGGCCGAGCGGATCCGGGCAGGAGGCGCGGGCATCCCCGCCTTCTACACGCCGACCGGCTATGGCACGGAACTGGCGAACGGCAAGGTGATCGCCGAATTCGACGGCCGGCACTATGTGCAGGAGCGCTGGCTGAAGGCCGATTTTGCCATCGTCAAGGCGCATATCGGCGACAGCCAGGGCAACCTGACCTACAACAAGGCCGGCCGCAACTTCAATCCGCTGATGTGCATGGCGGCGGCGAAGACGATCGCCCAGGTGTCGAAGATCGTGCCGGCCGGCGGCATCGATCCCGAGCATGTGGTGACACCGGGCATATTCGTGAATGGCGTGGTCGAAGTCGCCAATCCGCAGCAGGAAGAAGAGCTCATTCGAGCCGGGGTGGTCTACGCATGACGATCGATACGCGCGAAGACATAAAACTTTCCAATGCCCAGATCGCCTGGCGTGCCGCCCAGGACATCGCCGATGGCGCCTATGTCAATCTTGGCATCGGCTTTCCCGAAATGGTGGCGAAATTCCAGCCGCCGGGCCGACAGGCGATTTTCCATACGGAAAACGGCATCCTCAATTTCGGCGAGGCGCCAAAGCCCGGCGAAGAGGATTGGGATCTGATCAATGCCGGCAAAAAGGCGGTGACGCTGAAGCCGGGTGCGGCCTTCTTCCACCATGCCGACAGCTTTGCCATGGTGCGCGGCGGCCATCTCGACGTCGCCATCCTCGGCGCCTATCAGGTGGCCGAGAATGGTGACCTCGCCAATTGGCGCGTCGGCTCCAAGGGCGTGCCGGCCGTCGGCGGCGCGATGGATCTCGTCCATGGCGCCAAGCAGGTGATCGTCATCACCGAACATGTCACCAAGAACGGCGAACCGAAGCTGGTGGAAAAATGCGCCTTTCCGCTGACCGGGGTTGGCTGTATCACACGGGTGTATACCAGCCACGCCGTCATCGACATCGTCGACAAGCATTTCGTGGTGCGGGAAAAGCTCGCCGCCATGACTATGGAAGAACTCCAGGCGATGACCGGCGCGCGCCTCCATGTCGCTAGAACGGTCGCCGATCTCGTCGTGCCTGAACTGCAGGAAAAGTGAAATGACCGAAGCCTTTATCTGCGCCTATATCCGCACCCCGATCGGACGTTTCGGCGGCTCACTCTCCGCCGTCCGCGCCGACGATCTCGGCGCCATCCCGCTCAAGGCGCTCATCGCCAGCCATCCGTCGCTCGATCTCGCAGCAGTCGACGAGGTGATTTTTGGTTGCGCCAACCAGGCGGGCGAGGATAATCGCAATGTCGCGCGCATGTCGTCGCTGCTATCAGGCCTGCCAGTCAGTGTGCCCGGCACGACGATGAACCGGCTTTGCGGTTCGGGCATGGATGCGGTGATTACCGCCGCCCGCGCCATCAAGACCGGCGAGGCCGACCTGATCATTGCCGGCGGCGTCGAGAGCATGAGCCGCGCACCCTTCGTGCTGCCCAAGGCCGACAGTGCCTTTTCGCGCAATGCGGAGATCCATGACACCACGATCGGCTGGCGCTTCATCAACCCGTTGATGAAGAAGCAATATGGCGTCGATTCCATGCCGGAAACGGCCGAAAACGTCGCCGATGATTACAAGGTCAACCGTGAGGACCAGGACGCTTTCGCCGTCCGGTCACAGGCCAAGGCATCCGCCGCGCAGGCCAATGGCCGGCTCGCCAAGGAGATCACCGCGGTGACCATTCCGCAGCGCAAGGGTGATCCGATCAGCGTCGACAAGGACGAGCATCCTCGCGCCACCAATATGGAGGCTCTGGCCAAGCTGCGGCCGATCGTGCGTGAAGGCGGGACTGTCACGGCCGGCAACGCCTCGGGCGTCAATGATGGTGCGGCGGCGCTGATCATCGCCTCGGAAGCGGCGGCAAAGAGACATGGCCTGACGCCGATCGCCCGCGTCGTTGCCGGCGCCACTGCCGGTGTGCCGCCGCGGATCATGGGCATCGGCCCTGCCCCGGCCACGAAGAAGCTCTTGGAGAAGATCGGCTGGACCGTCGATCAGCTCGATGTGTTCGAGCTCAACGAAGCCTTTGCCTCGCAGGGTCTGGCGACACTGCGCGAGCTCGGCATTGCCGACGACGATGCGCGCGTCAACCGCAATGGCGGCGCCATCGCGCTCGGCCATCCGCTCGGCATGTCCGGCGCCCGCATTGCCGGCACGGCGGCATTGGAACTGGTCGCGACCGGCGGGAAACGTTCCATCTCGACCATGTGCATCGGTGTCGGCCAGGGCATTGCGGTGGCGCTCGAACGGGTGTGAGATGACAGGCTTGCTGGCGGATTTCCTTGGACCACTGCTGATCGATCCGGTGCTCGCCGGATTGATCGGCACCAGGGTCGAGCTCGAGGCGATGCTGCGCTTCGAGGTGGCGCTCGCCGAGGCGGAGGCCGGATGTGGCCTGATCGGTCGCGAAGCCGCCGATCACATCGCGCTCAGTGCCAAGAGCTTCCGCCCGGACCTACCGCATCTCGGTGACGCGACACTGAAGGACGGTGTCGTGGTTGCTGACTTCGTCAAGCAGCTCAAGGCGCATGTCGCTGCGCCGCATGACGGGTCGGTGCATCTCGGCGCCACCAGTCAGGATGTGATCGATACGGCGCTGGCGATGAAGCTGCGTGGTGTCTTTGAACTCTTCGATGCGCGGTTGAACGGGTTGCTCCCGATACTGGATCGCCTGATCGGAGAATTCGGCCAAGCCGAATTGATGGGACGGACCCGGATGCAGGCAGCGATCCCGGTTTCCGCCGGCGATCGGCTTGCCGTCTGGCGCGGCCTCGTCAAGCGCGTCCACCTGGCGCTCGGACCCGTCCGGTCGCAAAACCTTATCCTTTCCCTCGCAGGGCCGGCCGGCACCGCGGAGAAATTCGGCGACAAGATCGATGCCGTCAGACAGGCCCTGGCCGCCTCGCTGGACCTTTCCGTCCCCGATTACGTGCCTCATGCCGCGCGGGATCGGATCGCAGCGCTGGGCGACTGGCTGTCGCAGGTCACCGGCGCGCTTGGCAAGATCGGCCAGGATGTCGCGCTGATGGCGCAGAACGAGATCGGCGAGATTGCGCTTTCGGGTGGCGGTGGCTCGTCGGCCATGGCGCACAAACAGAACCCGGTGCGCGCCGAGGTGCTGGTGTCGCTCGCCCGTTTCAATGCCGTGCAGGTCTCAGGCTTGCATCAGGCGCTGGTGCATGAGCAGGAACGCTCAGGCGCCGCCTGGACGCTCGAATGGCTGATCCTGCCGCAAATGCTGAATGCGACGGGGATGGCGCTGCTCCACGCGCACGCTTTGCTGGAAGCGGTGAAGCGGATCGGCAAAGCGTCCGGCTGAGGTCACGTCAGCGGCGTGATGTGATTGTCCCAGGCAACATCCGAGTGCTCACGATCGAACCATCCCTCTTCCGTCGAGCGCGCGAAGAGCTTTTGATCGCGCGCCAGGCCGCAGACGCTGGCGATTTTTTCCTTGTATGCGAGCTTGCCGGTCGTGGTTTCGAAGGCGGCCCATTGACCGCCGTGGGGCGACGAGATCGCGACAAGGTCCGCCTGGCGGTTGACGTCGACCGTGCCGACATAATTGGCGAAGCCCTCGAGCACATCTTCGGGCATATCGATGAACGTCAGGTCCTCGCCGCGCTTGAAATGGCCGAGCAGCGGCGGGTGGCGGTCCCGAGCGCCTTCGAATTGGCAGCCGAACCAGATGCGGCCCTGATTGTCGGTATCCATGTGGCGGGTCGAGAGCTGGCGTATATCGGTCGGCAGATCATGCTTCTCGACCATCCGGCCATCCCTGAGATCGACGATCACCAGCGACGGCTCCATGTGGTCGAGATTGAGCTTGGCGCGGCCGCTATCGGGATGCTGCTTGATGCCGCCATTGGCAATGGCGAGATAGCGGCCGCCTTCGATCATCTGGATGTCGTGGGTGTCCATGCCGTGGGCTGGGAACTCGCCGATCTTCCGGTAGCCGGAGCGGGTGTCGTAGATGCCGATCATGCCGGCAAAATTGTCAAAATCGTTCTCGGCGACGTAGAGCAGCTTGCCGTCGGCGGAAAAGGCACCGTGGCCAAAGAAATGCCGGCCCTCGGCCGCCTGGATAAGCTTGACCGGCTGGCCTGCGGCGGTGTCGAAGACGAAGGCGAATGTGCCGGGCCGGCGAGCGAAGGAGACCGCCCGCGAAGACACCGGATCGAAGGAGATATCGTGACCGCGCGCCGGAAGCTTCAACTGCGTGATCGGCTTGCCCTCCTCCGTCAGCAGCGCCACACCAAAACTCTTGTCCGCAGCCATGAAATTGGTGGCGAAAACCGCCTCCGCCCGCTCCAGCGCTTCGGACTGGCGCGGCAGCAGGCTCAAAGCAAAGCCGGCTCCGGCTGCTTTCAGGAAAGCGCGCTTGCCGATCGGGTCGGTGAACATATCAGTCTCCGTCTGCGAAGGAAAAGCCAGCTTCGAGGCCGACGGCGGCGCCGACATCATTGTTGATGCGCGTGGTGGCATCCTTCAGCGTGGAATCGATAAAAGCGAGTTTCGCCAGATATGTCTTATCCGCCAGGTTTTCGGCGCTCGGCGACGGCAGCTTGGCGACCGCTGCGGCGGCGGCCTTGTAGTCGAAGGTGACATTGCCGGCGAGAGCCTTTTTTTCCTCAGGCAGGAAGATGCCGGGATCGGCGGCTTGCCAGAGCTTTTCGAGGCCCTCGACATTGGCGGTGATGGTGCGGATCGTGTTGCCGGAGCGGCGGAAGATCGCGGCATTCGGCGTCGTTTTCTGGTTACTGCCGTCGTAGAAGGGCCGGATGCGCTTGTCGCGAACCATTTCGATACCGTGCACATGAATGCCGATCAGCGCCTGCATCGCCTCTTCGCCGGTGCGATAGACGGCATTGTCCTTGGACGGGTTTTTCCAGTCCTTGGCAACACCCTTCGGGTCATCCCAGGCTGCCTGCAGTTCCGCGGCTATGCTCTCGACATTCCTGGCAATCGCCAGGCCATAGCGGCAGCGGAAACCGTTCTTCTCGGCCATGATGCCTTCCGGATAGGAGCCGAAGAAGACATAGTCGAAGGCGCCAAGGCCCTGGATGCCGACGCTGCGCTCTTTCAGCGCCTTGGGGTCGGTTACGGCCTCGTCCGGCGTGGCGATCAGTGCCTGGACCTGTTTCAGCCCGATCGACTTGCGATCGGGATAATAGAGCACGCGCTCGAAGCGGTTCTCCTGCATGACCGGTCCTTCGGTGACGATCGATACCTTGTTCCAGGATTCGATCGCATCGGCGAAGCGGATGCTCATCGCTTTGAATTCGGCATCCGAGGGCGCGCTGCAAAGCTTTGCCGTTTCATTAGCAAGGGCAGATGCCTTGGCATGGAAATCGGCATAGGCGGGCCGGATATAGCCGTCCACCGCCTTGACCATGACCTCTCTGGCCAGCGTCTGGTCGATCGCCAGTGCCGGCGGGGCGGCAGCCAGCATCAACAGGGGAGACACGAGCCAGGCGAGCTTAATCATCAGAGCGACTCCAGGAAGGCGATGAGTTTGCGGCGATCCTCGGCCGCGAGTTTGGCATAGGCGTCCCGCGCCTTGGCGGCCTCGCCGCCATGCCAGAGGATCGCTTCTTCGAGCGTGCGGGCGCGGCCGTCGTGCAGATAGGCTTCATGGCCGCTGACCGTCTTGGTCAGCCCGATACCCCAAAGCGGCGGCGTGCGCCATTCCTTTCCGTCGGCCAAGCCCACCGGCTGGCCATCGGCGAGATCGTCGCCCATGTCATGCAGCAGGAAATCGGAATAGGGCCAGATCAGATGGAACGCGAGCGGCTTTTCCGGCCAGTCGCGGCGGGTGACATATTTGGCGCGGTGACAGGCGACGCAACCGGACTCATAGAAAAGCTGCTTACCCTTGAGCACATCGGCAAAGCCGGATTGGCGGCGGGCGGGAACGGCAAGGTTTTGCGAATAGAAGGTGACGAGCGACAGGACCTGTTCGGGTGCTTCACCCTTGCCGAGCCGCGTCTGCTCGCCGTTGGGCATTTTCAGGCAATCGGCCTCGATGGCGGTGCAATCGCCGCTGGGGTCCGGCAGGTCCGGCGTCGAGATCCCGATATCGCCGGAAAAGGCGTGTGCGGCCTGGTCGCGGATCGTGGCATTCTCTGCCTTCCAGCCGAAGCGGCCTATGCGCAGCTTGCCCTTGCCATCGGTGACCATCTGCAGCCTGCCGGAAATGCCATCATGGTCGCGATCATCGGGATCAGCATTGGCTTTGAGGTCGTCGTCGGAGAGCGCCTCGATCAGGCCGAGACCGATCATGGCCGGGGTCACGCGGGCGGAGACCGTCGTCGTCTTGTCGAGCGGGCCATAGCGCAGGTCGGTGGCCGTATAAGTGGGCTTGCGGAGATCGATCTTCGTGCCGTCCGGGAAAGTGAAGGGCACGGTTTCATAGGTGATCGCCATCCGGCCTTCGGCCGCAAGCCCCGGCACAGCCTTGTCCTGCAACTGCCGGCCATAGATGGGATCGGGGAAATTCAGCGCCAGATGCTGTTCCAGCGCTTGCTTTTCCTTGTCCGTGGCCGGCGCACGGGCCAGCCGCAAGAACATCGAGGTCATGTCCGCGGCACCATCCGGCGTATGGCCGCGGCCATCGTCCTTATGGCAGCTCTCGCAGGAACGCGCATTGTAGAAGGGACCGAGACCATCCGTCGCATGTGTCGAGGCGGGTGCCGCGACCCACATCTGGCGGAACAGCGCATTGCCGAGATGGAAGCGCATCACCAAATCGCTATGCAGATTGGTGGTGAAATGCGAGAAAGCGAGATGGTCCGGTTCCTCAACCGAGGTCGTCGCGCCGGCCTGCAGCGCCTCGAAGTGCTCGGCCTGGGAGAAATCCGTCGTCGGCCGGATCACCGCTTCGACACGGGCGCGGTCCTTGACGGAAAGATCCTTGCGTAGCGGCATATTGTCGGGCTGATCGCCGGATACGGCTTGCCCCGCCAGCACGAGCGCCAGCAGGGGAAGCGAAACGAGAAATGGACGCATCATGGTTATGCCGGGCGACGCTGGATTTTGGCCCGCGCCGCCGCGCCTTGCTTATTTGAACACGGCGCTAGGTTTATCGAGGCTGTCGGAACCTTCAAGTTCGATCTTGCCCAAATCCAGCGCAGTCACGATACGTTGAACGGTCTTGGCCTGGTCGACCAGGCCATCGATCGCTGCCTGGACGACGGCATTGCCTTCCTTGTTGCCCTCGGCGATCATCTGGTCATATTTCTCGATCGTCTCGCCACGCTTGACCATGAAATGCATGGCGTCGAGCGTGTGGTTGAGCTTGCCCATCATTTCCTTGTCGAGCGCCGGATTCTTTTCCGCCACAAGGTCATGCAGCGAAGCGCCTTCGATCTTGGTGCCGTCGAGACGCGTATATTTGCCGGTATAGACCTCGGCGATGCCGATGGCGTCGTTGAGATGCGAATTATAGGTATTGTCGGAGAAGCAATCGTGCTCCTGCTCCGGATCGTGGAGCAGCAGGCCGAGCTTCATCCGCTCGCCGGCCAATTCGCCGTAGGAAAGCGAACCCATGCCGGTCAGCATGGCCGACAGGCCCTTCTTCGCGTCGGCAAGGTCGTCCTTGGGCGCTTCACCCTCCGGCGACCATTGCTTGACCATATAGGTCAGGTCGCTGACCAGGAGCGTGGTGGCGGATTTCAGATATTCGGCGCGGCGACCGCAATTGCCATGCGTGCAGTTCTTGAGGTCATAGTCGGTCGCCGGACGCTCGCCGGCGCCCGGGCCGGTGCCGTGCAGGTCCTGGCCCCAGAGCAGGAATTCGATGGCGTGATAGCCGGTCGCGACATTGGCTTCGCTCTTGTCGGCTTCCTGCAGCGTGTTGGCGAGCAGGTCGGGGGTGATTTTCGTCGCGTCGACGTCCTTGCCGGCAATCTTGAAATGCGGATTGGCGATGACGTTGAGCGTATAGTCCGGATTCTCGTCGCTCTCGGTGCCATAGGACTTGGCGACATAGTCGATCAGCCCCTCGTCGAGCGGCCAGGAATTGACCTTGCCTTCCCAGTCGTCGACGATCTTGTGGCCGAAGCGGTAGGCTTCGGTCTGCTGGTAGGGAATACGGGCCTTGATCCAGGCGTCACGCGCCGCCTTCAGCGTTGCATCATTGGGATTGGCGAGCAGCGCGTCGACAGCCTTGTCGAGCGCCTTGGCGGTGATCAGCGAATCCTCATATTTTGCATGGCCGATCGCGACATAGTTCTTGACGATCGCCGCGGGATCGGTGGCGGCCTGCGCCGCGCTGGACATGAGGATGGCGGTGGCCGACGCGATCGTGAGCGCCAGCGGGGCAAATTTGCTGATCATGGTACTCCCCTTAGAGCAGCGGATGGGCTGGGCGGTGTCATGACTCAGAATGAAACTAGTGTCAAATAGTCTAGTTTAGAACAATTATAGGATCAATGGATCTGGATTTCCCTCAACCGGTCGCGTGGGAGAAACCGCCCTTGTCGTCACGTTGACGGTGGGCGCGACCGTGCTGCGCCAATGCCGCGGCAATATCCGCCGCGGAGCACGAAGTCGATCAGCCTTTTTTCCGGAGCATGGCGAAATAGAAGCCGTCGGTGTCGGTGAGCGCCGGCGACAGCGTCAGCGTCTTGCCGTCGCTGCTGTGCGGCCTGACCTGCTTGTCGCCGAACAGCTTTGTCCAGCTGTCGAGGGCAGAGACGACCTCGAAACTCGGATCGGATTGCAGGAAGAAATCGACCTGTGCCTGGTTTTCCTCCGGCAGGACCGAACAGGTGACATAGCAGAGCCAGCCGCCGGGACGCACATAGTTGGACGCCTTGGCCAGGGCTTCGCGCTGCTGACCGAGGCGCTCTTCGAGGTTCTTCGGTGTCAGCCGCCATTTGGTGTCGGGGCGACGGCGCCATGTGCCGGTGCCGGTACAGGGTGCGTCAACCAGCACGCGGTCGCATTTGCCGCGCAGACCGGCGAGCGATTTCTCATGCTCCTGGACCTGCACATTGCGCGTGCCGGCGCGACGCAGGCGTTCGATAATCGGCGCCAGACGCTTGCGGTCGGCATCGAAGGCATGCACCTGGCCCCTGTTGTGCATCGTCGCGGCAAGCGCCAGCGTCTTGCCGCCGCCGCCGGCGCAATAGTCGAGGATCTGTTCGCCGTCCTCAGCCATCACCAGGTCGGCGACGATCTGCGAGCCTTCGTCCTGCACTTCGAACCAGCCCTTGGCGAAGGACAGTTCCGCTGTGACATTCGGTAGCCGCGATGGTCCCTCACCCGGAGGAATGCGGATGCCCTGGCGGGCAATCGCGGCAGGCTGGGCCTGCGCCTCTTCCAGCGCCTGCACCACTTTATTACGGTCGGCCCGGAGTGTGTTGGTTCTGAGGTCGAGCGACGGGCGGGTGGCAAGCGCTTGCGCTTCCTTGAGCCAATCGTCGCCGAAATTTTCCTCAAGCAACGGTACGACCCATTCGGGCACATCCGCCTGGATATAGGAGGCAGCGTCTTCGAGCCGGCGCGTGGAGAAGGCTCTGAGCATTGCCTCGTCCAGCGGTTCGGGCGCGAACTTGTCGCCCTCGAATTCGGCAGCGAGCGCCTCCGGCGCAAAGCCCCACTGGCGCAGCATCACCGCATAGCCGAGAGCCGCGGGCGTGGCACTGTCCATGAGCCAGGCGTGCGAGAGCTTCATCCTGAGCGCATCATAGACGATGTTGCCAACTGCTGCCCGGTCGCCCGAGCCGGCAAAGCGCCGTGACAGTCCCCAGTCCTTCAACGCATCGGCAACGGGGCGACGTCGGGTCTCAATGTCATTGAGCACTTCGATCGCTCCAGATAGCCGTCCGCCCAAGCGCATTCACTGATCTCCATTGGTCCAAGCGGGCGTGGTAACCGCGATTGGCCTGAAGAGCAAGCTTTTGGGAAGGAAGGCGACCGGAAATCAGCCGACGACGTCGTAGCAGACACGCGCCGTGCCGCTATGGATCATGCCGATGCTGTTGGCGGCGGCACGGGAAAGATCGAGAACGCGGCCACGAATGAAGGGGCCGCGATCATTGACGCGAACGATGACAGCACGGCCGTTGCGGCTGTTGGTCACTCGCAGCCGGGTGCCGAAGCGGAGCGAGCGGTGGGCGGCAGTGAGCATGCCCGGATTCATCCGCTCACCCGAGGCAGTGCGGGAATGCGCCGCGTACCAGGAGGCGCCACCACAACCGTTTCTGGCCACGGCGACCCCCGACGACAGACTACAGATGAGAGCGGCGGAGGTAGCCATGGCCAAAACGCGGTACTTTTTTTCGAACATTAACCCGTCCCTGAACGTTTATTTCTGGGAACGAGTTTTGCCGGGTCAAAAGTGGCAAAAACTTGCCTGATGCGATCACGCAATGTTAAAATTGAAATATTAATCGATTGGCTAAATGGAACATGATGGAAACAAAATTACAACTTACAGTTTTTTATACCAAAGAATCAGTGTGAAGACCTTTTACGGTCGGGTGCGACATTTTATTCTGCCCGGCTTCACGAATTTCACGAAATTTTTCACAATTAACCTGATGTTAACCGGATATTTTAGGCTTTCATCCGCCGACATGACAGAATTGTGGCAGCTTTTGCCACAATTCAGCCCCGCCAGGCGCCCTCTTGCCACATCTGATCAAGGGAAATCCTGTAGTCCGGGAAGCGGAATTCGAACCCCAGGGCGCGGATGCGCGCATTGGAGACCCGCTTGTTCTCCGCATAGAAGGAGCGCTGCATCGGGCTCAGTTCCGCAGTATCGAAATCAATGTCCGGTGGTATCGGCAGGCCCATGAGCCTGGCCGCATATTCGACCGTATCCTGGGTCGGCCAGGGCAGGCTATCGGTGATGTTGAAGATGCCGCCTTCGTCGCGACCGATCAGGAACGCGGTTGCCAGACCGATATCCTCGACCCGGATGCGGTTGAAGACCTGATCCTTCTTGACGATGCGGCGCGCCGTACCGTTGGCGAGATTGACGAAGGGATTGCGCCCCGGACCATAAATGCCGGAGAGGCGCAGCACGGCGACCGGGATTGCCAGCCGCCGGCCGATGTCGAGCCATTGGTTCTCGGCCAGCACCCGTTCCTTCGAGCGATTGGACAGCGGCGTCGGCTCCGCAGTCTCATCCACCCAGGCGCCGTCGCGGTTGCCATAGACACCGATAGTCGAGAGATAGCCGATCCACTGCAGGCGCGGCATCCGTGCCCTGAGGTCTGGCGTGAGCCTGAGGAAAATGTCGCCGCCCTCGCCGGGCGAGATCGACTGGACCAGATGGGTGGCATCCGCCAATGCGGCCTTAAGCTCCGGCGAAATGGAATTGCCGTCGAAGAGCCGCGGTTTGATGCCGAGAGCGGCAAGTTCCGAGAGATTCTCGAGGCTGCGGCTGGTGCCATGAATCTCATCGAAATCCGGCGCACAGATCCGGCCAATCATCTTGCCTGAAAAGCCGGCACCGAGAATCACCATTTTCATATTCAAAACCCTGCCCTCTGCCATTCCGCGATCACGCCGGGATCTGTCTCTTCGGCACGAATGCGTCTGACTTCGTCATCGTCCATCGTCTTTTCAAGTCTGGACAGCGCCCAGACCGCCATGCCGCGCACCTCCGCCGAGATATCGGATAACAAAGCCCGACAGTGCGCAACAAGCGACGGATCGCCGGAATTGCCGGCAGCGATCAGACAATTGCGGACAAAGCGGTTGCGCCCGATGCGCTTGACCGGAGAGCCTGAGAACAATGAACGGAAAGCAGCATCGTCGAGCCTGAGCAACTCGCCGAGCGGGGGCGCGATTAGGTCTGGC
The DNA here is from genome assembly GCF_056403475.1 of Rhizobium sp. P2_G9. Classification (NCBI taxonomy): domain Bacteria; kingdom Pseudomonadati; phylum Pseudomonadota; class Alphaproteobacteria; order Hyphomicrobiales; family Rhizobiaceae; genus Rhizobium; species Rhizobium sp. P2_G9. The sequence goes on from NZ_JBFUFK010000007.1 coordinate 64,994, forward strand.
CGGGCCGCAAGTTTCATCTCGCGGCCTGCTGAGGCGAACTTGTTCCATGGGCAGGCCGCCAGGCAATCGTCGCAGCCATAGATACGGTTGCCGATCAGCGGCCTGAATTCGGGATCGATCGACCCCTTGTGCTCGATGGTAAGATAGGAGATGCAACGCCGTGCATCGATCCGGTAGGGCGCTGGAAAGGCCGATGTCGGGCAGGCGTCGAGGCAGGCGCGGCAGGAGCCGCAATGATCGACCTCCGGCTCGTCCGGGATCAGGTCCGCGCCGGTGAAGATCGAACCGAGGAACAGCCAGGAGCCGAACTCACGGCTAAGCAGGTTCGTATGCTTGCCCTGCCAACCCAAGCCGGCGGAGGCAGCCAGCGGTTTTTCCATCACTGGCGCCGTGTCGACGAAGACCTTGATCTCAGCGCCCGAGCGGGCAGCAAAGCGTGTGCCGATCTCCTTGAGCTTGCCTTTGATCACGTCGTGATAGTCTCGATTGCGGGCATAGACGGAGATATTGCCCGTGCTTCGCCGGCCAAGATTTTCGCGAGGATCGGTCTCGGGGCCGTAATTCATGCCGAGCATGATGATGGAGCGGGCGTCCGGCCAGAGTGTCTTGGGGTCCGAGCGGCGCTCACGCGTCTCCGGCAGCCAGTCCATGGTGCCGTGAAAGCCCTGGCCGATGAAGGCAGCGAGATCATCGCCGGCATCGGGGATGGCGTCGGGGGTGGTGATGCGGCAGAGGTCGAAGCCGAGTTCGTGCGCCAGGGATTTGACGTGGGCGGTGAGCTTGGCGGCGGCCGGGGCGTTAGAAGGGGCGGCCATGAGGAGGCCTCGTATTTGAGCACCGAAGCTGCGGCACCCCCCTCTGGCCTGCCGGCCATCTCCCCCTCAAGGGGGGAGATTCGATGGGGCAGTGTCCCGGACCTCTCTTCTGTCGCATGCGCAGCGCTCGACAGTTATTCGGGACGGAGCGCGTGCCTCCTGCCGATCTCCCCCCTTGAGGGGGAGATGGCCGGCAGGCCAGAGGGGGGTGGCCGCGAGGCACGGCGATCAACGTCCTAAAAATCCAGATCCGCATAATGCGGCGCCGGTGTCACGCCCCTGATCCTATCATTGAGCAGCGGCCGGAAGCCGGGGCGCGATTTGATCCTCTGGTACCATTCCTTGATCTGCGGCATATCGTTCCAGTCGATCTCGCCGAGATAGTCGAGCACGGAGACCGCCGCTGCCGCGGCAAGGTCGGCATAGGTCAGGCGGTCGCCGGCGAGCCAGGTGCGCGAACCGGCAAGCCAGGTCAGATAGCGCATGTGCTGCTTGATATTGCCGCGCGCGGTGCGCAAGATTTTCGAATCAGGCGCGCCGCCGCCCTGCTCGGGCGTCATGTAAAGCTTGAAGACGCGCTCGCGCACCAGAGGCCGCGTCACGTCCTGCTCCATCTTGTTGAGGAACCATTCCGTCAGGCGGCGGATTTCGGCGCGCTGGAAAGGGTCTTCGGCCAGCAGGCGGCGGTCGCGTTTCAAGACGCCGCTCGTCTCGTCGAGGAATTCCGAGATGATCGTGGCGCCGCACAGCGCCCGCATATTATCGTCGACATAAACAGGCAGCGTGCCGGCCGGATTGAGCGCGATGAAATCCCGCCTTTTGTCCCAGATCGGCTCCTCCACCAACTCCGACGGCACGGCATATTCCGAGAAGATCAGCCGGACGAAACGGGAGGCGGTCGACATGGGATGGTGGTAGAGCAGGGTCATAGGGTACCGGCAGAAAGTTGGCTGCGGCGCTCCCGACCGCGCCAAAGCGGGAATCGGAAATTGCCGTCAGTGGATTAGACAATTGACAGGTATAGAAATTTGGCTCCGCCGACACAAGCAGTTCGGCTCATTCTTCGCACCCGCCGGCGGTTTCCGGTAAATGAATCGACAATTTGAGCCATCATTCCGATAAAATCTTAACGTTTACGAATCTGTAAACTGACTCCTTCAAAGAATGCTGGTAGAGCGAGTCGCGCCCTGCCGGCGGAACTCAGGCGGGCCACAGCATTCTCGGCCGGCTTCCTCCCAGCCCATCACCAAGAGGCATCCATGGATTATTTCAACGCCCTTATCCTAGGCATCGTCGAGGGATTGACGGAATTCCTCCCTGTTTCGTCAACCGCGCATCTGCTGCTCGTCGAGCATTTTCTCGGCTTCGACAAGAACAAAGTCGCCGCCTCCTTCACCATCCTCATCCAGCTCGGCGCGATCCTCGCCATCCTGCTGGTCTATTTCCGCAAGCTGCTCGACGTGGCGCTGACCCTGCATTCCAGCCAGCGGTCACGCTTCTTCGTCCTCTCGATCCTCGTCGCCTTCCTGCCCGCCGCGATCATCGGCTTCTTCGTGGCAAGTCACCTCGAAGCCCTGTTCGGCGATCCCGTCCGCACCTGCTTCGTGCTGATCATCGGCGGTATCATCCTGCTCGCCGTCGACCGGCTGAAGCTCAGGCCAAAATATTTCGACGCCATGGCCTATCCGCTGCCGCTGGCCCTCAAGATCGGCCTTTGCCAGTGCCTGGCGATGATCCCGGGCACGTCGCGCTCCGGCGCAACCATCGTCGGTTCGCTGCTGATGGGCACCGACAAGCGCTCGGCTGCCGAATTCTCCTTCTTCCTGGCCATGCCGACCATGGTCGGCGCCTTCGTGCTGACCGTGTGGAAGCAGCGTCACAATATCAGCGTCGACGACATGACCTATGTCGCGATCGGCTTTATCGCAGCCTTCGTCTCCGGCCTCCTCGTCGTGCGCTCGCTGCTCGCCTTCGTCTCCCGGCGCGGCTATGCGCCGTTCGCCTGGTGGCGCATCGTCTTCGGTCTCGTCTGCCTGTTCGGTCTGTATTTTTATCCGGCCAACAAGCCGGCGGAAGCGCAGCCGGCGGCGACGCAGACCAGCACCACGACGCAGTAATTGTCAGTCGGGCGGCAAGCCCGACCTTGCTACTCGCAATCAACCGTCAAACGACTTGCCAACCGGCAGTATTTATCCATCTTAACGTGAGGCCGGGCAATCTCGGCCTCAAAGAGGGTGGCCATGAGCAGAGTTCTCGTTACCGGCGGCACCGGCTTCGTCGGCAGCCATTGCATTGTCGCCCTGCTTGCCGACGGCCACGAGGTGCGTGCGACGGTTCGCAGCCTCAGGCGTGAGGCCGATCTGCGCGCCATGCTGAAGGTCGGCGGCATCGACGCTGGCGAGCGCCTGTCATTGTTTCCGGCGGACCTGGACCGGGATGCCGGCTGGGCGGACGCGGTCGCCGGCTGCGACTATGTGCTGCAGGTCGCCTCGCCCTTTCCCGCCGACGTGCCGCAAGACGAGGATGAATTGATCCGGCCGGCCCGCGACGGCGCGCTGCGTGTGCTCCGCGCCGCCCGCGACTCGGGCGTGAAGCGGGTGGTGATGACCTCGTCTTTCGCCGCCGTCAGTTACGGCCACCTGCCCGAAGGCGGCGTGTTCACCGAAAAGGACTGGACCGATCTCAACGCCCCTGACGCCCAGCCCTATGCGAAATCCAAGACGATCGCCGAACGTGCCGCCTGGGATTTCATCTCCCGCGAAGGCGGTGGGCTGGAACTCTCGGTCATCAATCCGACCGGGATTTTCGGACCAGTGCTCGGGCCGGATCTCTCGACCTCGATCGAACTGATCAGGATGCTGCTCTCCGGCGCCGTGCCCGGCGCGCCGCGCATCAGTTTCGGCGTGGTCGACGTGCGCGATGTCGCCCAACTGCATCTCACAGCCATGACGCATGCGAAAGCGGCCGGCGAGCGCTTTATCGCCGTTGCCGGTCCACCCATGTCGATCCATGAGATTGCCTTGCTGCTAAGACGCCGGCTGGGCGAAGCGGCATCCAGGACGCCGCGCTATCAGCTTCCGGATTGGATGGTGCGGATTGCCGGATTGTTCAATCCGGCGGCGCGGGCCGCGATTCCCCAACTGGGCCTTGTCCGACCTGGCAGCAGCGCCAAGGCAAGGGAATTGCTTGGCTGGAACCCGCGTTCGAACGAGGCGGCGATCCTTGCCAGTGCCGAAAGCCTGATCCGGCTCGACCTTGTCGGCACGAAATTCAAGGCAAAATAATAGGGCCGCATCCCGCGACCCCATATTCATCGTTCACAKATCGCTCAATGACCCGCGGGGATGGTCCCCGTGACCGTGCAGGGATCGACGCCGTAGGCCGGCGCGCATTTGGTCTTGTCGGCGGCGACCGTATGCGGCGCGACGAAGGAACCGGCGAGAATGACAAGCGCCGCAGACGCAAAGAACAATGCGATCGATTTGCCCATTAAAGTCCCCTAATGACTTGGATATTTGCCCGTGCATCCGCCAAATCAGTCGCATCCAATCGGGTTGTTGTTGGGGCGGGTTTTATTCAGTCGTGCACATCTAAGCAATAAAACATCGATGCTGAACGGCGGGTTAATGCGCTATAGTGAATTTGTGCGGCTTTTGTGCAACTTGTGCATAAATCGCCCGAAATTCGGCAATTTCCRGCCACAAAAAAGCCGCCACCAGGACCGGCAGCGGCCATATTTTTGCTAGCCAGGCCGAGGCTTAGAGCGCTTCGCGTTCTGATGGAATCAGAACCGCGCTCTAAACCCTTGTTTTGCGCATGTCGTTGTCCTGAAACCGGTTCCCACTTTCAGGCGACATGCTTCAGGCAGCAGAGCCGGAATGGGTGAACTGGCCTTCCGGCCGATAGCGAACGAGATAGCTCGGCAGGATGGCGCCGGCGAGCGTCGGTTCGATGCCGAGGCCCTGCAGCGTACGGCCCTCGGCCATGGCGGCGCCCGAAACGACGTTGTCGGAGCGCAGCAGCGTCACCTGGTCCGACGTGATCGTCGGCTTGACGAAGGGGATCAGCGAATTGACCGAGCCGATCAGGGACGCAAGGCCGAACGGCAGCGTGGCCATGCGCTTCTCGCGATAGGTGATCGCCATGATCTCTTCATAGATGTCCTTGAGGCTCTTCACCTCCGGACCGCCGAATTCATAGATCTTGCCGCCAGGGACGCGGCCTTCGACCGACCGCGCCACCGCCTCGGCGACATCGTCGACGAAAACCGGCTGGAAACGCGTCTGGCCCCCGCCGATCAGCGGCAGGAACGGCATCGACAGCATCATCTCGGCAAAGCGGTTATAGAACGTGTCCTCGGGCCCGAAGATCACGGACGGACGGATGATCACCGCATCCGGCACGGTGGCGAGGATCGATCGCTCGGCGCGGCCCTTACTCTTGGCATAAACGGAGGGCGAATCGACATCGGCGCCAATCGCGGAAATCTGCGTCAGGCCGCAGCCCTGGGCACGGGCCGCTTCAGCTATGGCGCGGGCGCCGAAATCCTGCACGGCATCAAACGTGTTGCGGCCCGACGGATAGAGCAGGCCGACGCAGTTGATCACATGGTCCGAACCCTTGACCGCCGCGTCAACCGAGGCGCGATAGCGCAGATTGGCCTGGGCGAAGGAAATCTGGCCGACATTGCCGAGCGGTTGCAGAAAGAAGGCGAGATCGGGACGGCGCACGGCGACACGGACGCGAAAGCCGCGCCGCGCCAGACTGCGAACCACGTGGCGCCCCAGAAAGCCCGATCCGCCGAACACGGTCACGAGTTTCGGTACATTCGCTAGCGTCATCGTCGTTCTCCTATAGGCCGCCTTTAATCCGTTCCTTAGCTGAAAGCGTCTCTGAGGTGAAGCGGCTAAATGCCTTCGACGACCACCATTTCGGCGTCGGCGACCTGATGGCGGATCGCGGCGGCGATCTGATATTCCGGCGAGTTATAGCAATCATAGGCCGCCTGCAGCGAAGGGAACTCGATCACCACGTTGCGTGCCCGGACCTCACCCTCGAGACGGTGATATTCGCCGCCGCGGGCGAGGAAATTGGCGCCATACTTTTCGAAAGCCGGCTTGGCGGCGGCGACATAGTCCTTGTAGCGCTCCGGATCACGCACATCGACGCGGGCGATCCAATATCCCTTGGCCATTTCTACCTCCGACGGTCAGTCTGTTGGGCTGTGCAAGGGGGTCTAAAGCACGGAATCGATTTCGGCAAGGATGGCGCGCGCCGCTTCCAGGGGCTCGGGCGCCTTGACGATCGGTCGGGCGACGACGAGATGGCTTGCGCCGGCGAGGATGGCTTCGGAGGGCGACATGACCCGCTTCTGATCRTCCCTGTCGATGCCGATGGGACGTATGCCGGGCGTGACAACGGCAAGGTCGGGACCGACGACCTTGCGCACCACCTGCGCCTCCTCGGCCGAGCAGACAATGCCGCCCATGCCGGCACGGCGGGCCTGTTCGGCGCGCCGGAGAACAAGCGCATTGGGGGCATAGTCATATCCCGCCTCGATCATGTCCTGTTCATCCATGGAGGTCAGCACCGTGACGCCGAGCAGGCAGAGGCTGGAACCCTTGGCCGCCTCGACGGCGGCGCGCATCGCCTTGGGATAGGCGTGCAAGGTGAGCATGGTCATGCCCATCTTGACGATGTTCTCGACGCCGCTCGCCACCGTGTTGTCGATGTCGAGCAGCTTCATGTCGAGGAAGATCTTCTTGCCGTCGCGTGCAAGCTCACGGGCGAAATCCAGTCCGCCGGCGAAAACGAGCTGATAGCCGATTTTGTAATAAGCGACGGCGGATCCGAGTTTCTTGACGATATCGGCGGCTTCGTTGACGTTCGGCACGTCCAGCCCCACGATCAGCCTGTCCCTCGCCGCCATGCCAAGCTCCCTTGCCTTGATTTGACCGGCCGACCAGTGCCACGCATGCCACCGGCCTGCAAGAAGAAAGGCAGGGAAATCACCGCTATTTATGGCACTATTACTTCCAGGGCGCGCCGACCACCTGTTTGACGGTGGCGTTCAGGCGGTTCCAGACATTGATCAGCGCAATCTCGACGATCAGTGCGGCGAGCGGCTTGTCGTCGAAATGCTTGCGCGCCTCTTCCCAGATGTCGTCCGGCACGGGATCGGCGCGGTCGGCGAGCCGGGTCACGGATTCGGTGAGAGCCAAAGCAGCCCGCTCCTCGTCGGTGAAGAAGGGCGTGTCGCGCCAGGCGGCAACGGCGAAGATGCGCTCGTCGCTTTCGCCGGCCTTCTTCAACTCATCCGCATGCATATGGACGCAGACGCTGCAGCCGTTGATCTGGCTGGCGCGCAATTCCACCAGCTTGCGGATGGTGAGCGGCAGTTCCTTTTCGGTCGATTTGCCGACGGCGTGAAGTGCGGTGAGCGTCTCGGGCAGCAGTCCGACCGGATGTTTCATTCTCACTTGCATGGTTGGTCTCCATCAGGTTTATCAATTTTCCGACGATCTTGCCGGCGACCCGTCACGCGGCCCGGCTTTCGTTCGTCATCGGTGTGACGGAGCGACAAAAGGAAACGTGACCGATGGACGAAGAAAATTTTCTCGCCGAACAATTCAGGGCAAATCGCACCCAGCTGAAATCCATTGCCTACAGGATGCTGGGCTCGACCAGCGAGGCGGAAGACGCCGTGCAGGAGGCGTGGATCCGCCTCTCCCGCGCCGATACCGTCGGGGTGAAGAATCTCGGCGGCTGGTTGACCACCGTCGTCTCCCGCGTCTGTCTCGACATGCTCCGATCGCGGAAATCGCGCCGCGAGGACGGGATCGACACCGCCAGCCATGAGCCGGCCGTCGAGCCGGAGGCCGCGGTGATCGAGAGAGAGGCGATGCTGGCTGACTCGGTCGGGCTCGCCATGCTGGTCGTGCTCGAACAATTGTCGCCGGCCGAACGCATCGCCTTCGTGCTGCACGACATGTTTGACCTGCCCTTCGACGATATCGGCCCGATCGTGGATCGGACGCCGATTGCGGCGCGACAGCTCGCCAGCCGCGCGCGCCGCCGCGTGCAGGGCAGGCCGGTACCGGACGAGGCCGAACTGGCCGGTAATCGTGAGGTGGTACGGGCATTCCTCGCCGCTTCACGTGACGGCGATTTCGCCGGCCTGCTGGCTGTGCTCGACCCCAACGTGATCTTCCACGCCGACGAAGCTGCCGTGCGGCTGGGTTCACTTGGGGAAATCCGTGGTGCCGATACAGTTGGCAAAGTCTATCTCGGCCGCGCCAAGACCGCCGAGGTCGCGCTGCTCGACGGCGAGGTCGGCATCCTGGTGGCCCCGGTCGGCAAACTGCTGTTGGTGTCGAAGGTGATCGTGCGCGACGGCAGGATTACCGAGATTTATGCGGTGGCCGATGCTGGCAGTCTTGCGGAGATGGAGATTATGGATGCCGGGAACTGACGGTCTGTGTCAGCTCGCCAAAATCTCCCGCCGTTCGCCCGTCCATTCATCCATCGGCACCCAACCGGTCAGCAATTTCCGGTCATGGAGACGGAAGGCGAATAGATTGCCGCCGCCGGCAGGCTGGTCTCCATCGCGGGCGATCGGCAGGCCGCCGAGATGACATTTCAGCAATGTGCCGACGCCGCCATGGCCGACAAAGGCAATCGGCTGGGCAGGATCATGGCGGTCGAGAATCCGCGTCACCGCCGAGACGATCCGCCACTGCGCGTCGATCGCGCGCTCCCAGCCGCGAAAGCTTTCTTCCGGATGGGCAAAGAACCAATCGGCTGCCGCTTCGAATTCGTCAGGCACGAGGAAACCGGTGGCAGAGCGATCGTTTTCGCCCATGCCCTCGACAATCTCCGGCGTCACATTCGAGGCATTGCTAAGGATTTCCGCCGTCTCTATTGCCTTGGTCTCATCACTGCTGACGATGCGGCCAAGCGCCTTTGCCCATGGCAAAGTGGCCGCCAATGCGGCGCGCGCCTTGCCCTTGTCGGACAGGTGCCAACGAGGTACCGCCAYCGCTGGATCCACGATGATCTGCGGATGGGTGACGTAGAAGCCGAGCATGCTCAGGCATGCGCCTTCTTGTAGTGCCAGATCTGCGCCGGCGGGATGTTGCGCAGAATAATGTCGAAATGCTCGACCTTGTAGATCTCCGGCCGCTTGGCGACAGGTGATTTCGGGCCATAAGAGAATTGCACCACCGGCCGGCCCGGTGCCATCAGGTCAAGCAGGCTCTCGACCAGCTTCACCCGCGCATGCATGGGGAAATTGAGGAGAGGAATGCCGGAGATGACGCAATCGAATTTCTGGCCGCGATAGGCTGCGAGCGTCTCTTCGATATTGAAGGCGTCGCCATTGATGAAGTGCACGCCGGGGAATTTTTCCACCAGATGGTCGTAGAACTGCGTCGAATATTCGACGGAGACCAGGTTTTCCGGCTTCACGCCCATGGCAAGAATCGCCTTGGTGATCACGCCGGTGCCGGGGCCGAGTTCCAGGACGGGAAGGCCGGAACCGGTGTTGATGATACTGGCCATCTTGGCCGCCATGCGCGCCGACGTGGGCATGATCGCGCCCACCGTCTTCGGCTCAGCCATCATGCCACGGATGAAGCGGATTTCGTCGTCGAATTTCGACGCCAGGCGTTCCTTGAGTGCGCGCATATTTTCCCCTTTTGATTTGCATCATAGATGCAATCAAAAAAGGTGAAAGCAAGACAAGCGGTTATGCAGGCCTAAATTTTGTCCGCAGAATTTACAGCCGCTCAAACGCGCATCGGCATCAGAACGTAAAGCGCGTCAGCGCTGGAGGAATCGAGGATGATGGTCGGCGAGCCTGGATCGGCGAGCTTGAACACCGCATCATCGCCTGTCAGCTGACTGGTGATGTCGAGGAGATAGCGGGCATTGAAGCCGATTTCCAGCGGGTCGCCCTCAAAGGAGACCGCAAGTTCTTCCGTGGCGCTGCCGGAATCGGGATTGTTGACGGTAAGCGTCATCTGGCCGTCGGCCAGCGCCAGCTTGACGGCGCGGCCGCGCTCCGACGAAATCGTCGAGACGCGGTCGACGGCGCTGGCGAAGGTGCCGCAGTCGACGCGCATTTCCTTGTCGTTGCCCGAAGGGATGACACGCTGGTAATCCGGGAAAGTGCCGTCGATCAGCTTGGAGGTCAGCACGATCTCGCCGAAGGACAAGCGGATTTTGGCGTCCGAGACCTCGAAGCGGATATTGGCCTCCGGGTCCTCGATCAGTTTCTGGATCTCGCCGACCGTCTTGCGTGGAATGATGATGCCGGGCATGCCCTCACAGCCCGAAGGCGCTTCGATCTCGGATCGGGCCAGGCGGTGGCCGTCGGTGGCGACCGCGCGGAGTTTCAGAGCGCCAGAAGCCTCGACGGCGTGCAGGAAGATGCCGTTGAGATAATAGCGCGTCTCTTCGGTGGAAATTGCGAACTGGGTGCGCTCGATCAGCATCTTGAGATCGGATGCCTTGATGGTGAAGGCATGGCTGAACGTGCCGGCGGTCAGATCCGGGAAGTCGGCTTCCGGCAGGCATTGCAGCGAGAACTTCGAACGGCCGGAGGTGACGCTCATGGTCGAACCGTCGGCATTGGTCGACAGCATCACTTCAGACCCATCCGACAGCTTGCGGACGATTTCGTAGAGCAGATGCGCCGGCACGGTGGTGGCGCCGGCCTGTTCGGCCATGGCCGGGGCGCCTTCGGTGATTTCCAGATCGAGGTCGGTTGCCTTCATCATCAGGCTGGAGCCTTCAGCCTTCAACAGCACGTTGGAAAGGATCGGGATCGTGTTGCGGCGTTCCACGACGCGGTGAACATGGCCCAGAGATTTCAGAAGGTTGGAACGCTCGAGTGTAACACGCATGATATCTACCGTTTTCGTTATTGGTGCCGGCCCTGCCGGAAAACCCGCCCCCGGTGCGGACGCGCAAAATGGCAGAAATAATGCGGCTATGGCAAGCGATTTCGCTTGAGCGCCCGCTCTCTTGCACATCTCGCCGCTGCCGCCCATAAAGAGAAACAGTTGAATTTCCGGAGCAGGCCTTGGCCGCAGACGATCAGACAGACAATTCCGCCTCCGGCAGTTTCCGCATCCGCACGCTGGAGATACAAGCGCGGCCGCTGGAGCCCGCGCTCTACCTCGTGGCGACGCCGATCGGCAATCTCGGCGACATGACGCTCCGGGCGCTCGAAACGCTGGCCGGCGCGGACATCCTGGCGGCAGAGGACACGCGGGTGACGCGCGTCCTGCTCGACCGCTACGGCATTTCCAGGCGCGCCTATGCCTATCATGAGCACAATTCCGAAGAGGCTGGACCAAGATTGATCGCGGCGATCACAGCCGGCAAATCCGTGGCTCTGGTCTCCGATGCCGGCACACCACTGGTCTCCGATCCGGGCTATCGGCTGGTGCGCGAGGCGGTCGAGGCCGGATTGAAAGTCGTTCCGATCCCCGGCCCCTCCTCGGTGGTGACGGCGCTCTCCGCCGCCGGCCTGCCGAGCGATTCCTTCTATTTCGCCGGCTTTCTGCCGCAGAAGGAAAAGGCCCGCCGCGACCGGCTGGCGGAAATCGCAAGCATTCCCGGCACGCTGATTTTCTTCGAATCGCCAAACCGACTGCCTCAGAGCTTGAAGGACGCCGCCGATGTTCTCGGCAGGACCCGTCAGGCTTCGGTCTGCCGAGAACTGACCAAGACATTCGAGGAATTCCGCCGCGGCACGCTCGGCGAGCTGGCCGCGTATTATGACGCCAATCCGAATGTCAAAGGCGAGATCGTCGTCGCAGTCGCGCCGCCGGAGCCTGAAGCGGCGCCCCAGGGCGAGACGTTGGACGAGATGTTGAAAACGCTCGCGGCCCAGATGCCGGCTGCCAAGGCTGCGGCGGAAGCGGCGCGACAGACCGGCCTGCCGCGCAAAGAGCTTTACCAACGTCTGCTGGAGCTCAAGAGTTGAAGCCGCCGCGCTCCGGACATGACCGGCGCAAGGCGCTCCTCGTCGGATGGCTGTCGGAATATTACGCCGCCTTGTACCTGATCCTGCGCGGCTACCGCGTCGTCGCCATGCGCTTCCGCGTCAAAGCCGGCGAAATCGACATCATCGCCAGGAAGGGCGATCTCGTGGCGTTTGTCGAGGTCAAGGCGCGGCGGATCACCGGTGACGCGATCTTCGCCGTCGATCCGTCGACGCAGCGCCGCATTCGCAATGCCAGCCTCGCCTGGATCGCTCGGCAACCCGATGCATCACGCCTCGCCTACCGTTACGATATCGTCGCCGTCACCCCCTGGAGCCGGCCGCAGCATTTCAGCGATGCGTTTTAAAGCTTTTTGACTTACACGCTTCAACTTCGGCCAAGCTTGATCGACGGCGACCCGAAGGCTGGCGGCAAAGCGCCGCAAACGGCCGGACGCTACCCCAACTGAACCTCGCCAACACCATGATATCCGGGATTGCTAGCCGTCATATAAACTTCATTGGCCGGGATAAATCGAAGCCGCTAATAGGGCCTCGCGCAAAAATCTGCGTTTCTCTTTCTCGAGGTTCTCATGCAAGCCAAGCTCCTGGGCGCTGTCAGCGCCTTTCTCGCCGTAGCCGTCCTTGCTGGCCCCGCCGCCGCCGAAAAGACCAAGATCGACTTCTGGTTCGGCAATTCCGGCGATATCGCCAAACGCGTTCAGGAACAGTGCGACCGCTTCAACAAGTCGCAAAACGATTACGAAGTTGTCTGCACCAGCCAGGGCTCGTACGACGCCTCGCTGCAGAACACCATTGCCGCCTACCGCGCTGGCAAGCAGCCGACCATTGCCCAAGTGTCGGATGCCGGCACGCTCGACATCATGCTGTCGGGCGCTTTTTACCCGGCTAACAAGCTGATGAAGGACATGGGCTACACTGTCGACTGGAAGGACTATTTCTCCGGCATCGCTTCCTATTATGCGACGTCGAAGGGCGAAATGTACTCCTTCCCCTTCAACTCCTCGACCGCTCTGCTCTACTGGAACAAGGACGCCTTCGCCAAGATCGGCAAGGATCACGCTCCGGCGACCTGGGAAGAAGCTGGCGAAGACTTCAAGGCGCTGAAGGCCGCCGGCTATGCCTGCCCGCTCGGCTTCAATATTTCGCGTGACGAAGTCTGGCAGTATGAAGAGCAGTTCAACGCCATTCACGGCGAACCTGTCGCCACGAACAAGAACGGCTATGAAGGCCTCGATGCCGAGCTGACCATCAACAAGGGCAAGTGGGTCCAGTTCGTCAGGGATCTGAAGGGCTGGTATGACGCCAAGGAAGCGCTGATCAAGTCCAAGGAAACCGGCCAGACCTTCGTCGAAGCCTTTGCTGCCGGCGATTGCCAGGTCATCCTCACCTCGGTCGGCGACCACGGCAATATCGGCCGCACCGCCAAAGCCGGCATGAACTGGGGCACCGCCATGTTGCCCGTCTACAAGGGCACCGAGCGTCACAGCTCGTTCGTCGGCGGCGCATCGCTCTGGGTGCTGAAGGGCCATTCCGACGCCGAATACAAGGCGGCTGCCGCTTTCTTCAACTTCGTCGCCAAGCCGGAAGAAGCGCTGACCTGGTCGACCGTGACCGGCTATATCCCGGTGCGTAATTCCGGCTATCAGTACCTGGTCAAGAACCACTTCTACGACAAGGCGCCCTATGCCGGCCGCGAACTCGCCATCAAGAGCCTGACCGCTTCGCCGGCCAACGACAATGCCCCGCATGGCGTCCGCCTCGGCGGCCTGCTGCAGATCCGCCAGGAAATCTCCAACGCCCTGCAGGACATCTTCATCAACAATGCCGATGTCCAGACGTCGCTCGATGGCGCCGCCGATCGCGGCAACCAGATCCTGCGCCGCTTCCAGGCGACCTATAAGGGCGTCCAGCTGCCGTAAGGCCTCGCGCATCCAGGCCCTATCTGGCGCCAGGGCGCCGGATAGGGCTTCACACGATCTCGGGTCCGGATGCGTTTACCGCGTGTTTCGGACCGTCCTTTAACTCCGATTGAAGCGATTCATGGAAAAGCGCGTCACCTTCTCCTCGACGACGATCGGCCTGCTGTTTGCGGCGCCGATGCTCATCCTGATCTTCATCTTCTTCTACTGGCCGGGCTCGCAGGCGCTCTATTGGGCGTTTACGCTGGAACAGCCGTGGGGCGGGGGAAACCGCTGGGTCGGGTTCGATAATTTCAGGCAGTTGCTGAGCGATCCGATCTATTGGAACTCTATCGTTCGAAGCCTGGTCTTCGGCCTGTCGTCGACCGCCATTTCCATGGTGCTGGCACTGACACTGGCGATCCTTACGGACCGCGAACTGCGCGGCCATAAGCTCTACCGCTCGATCTTCATCTGGCCCTATGCGATCGCCGCACCCGCGCTCGGTCTTGCCTTCCGCTTCATCCTGGCGCCGGAGGCCGGCCTGCTGTCGATCATCAACCATATCTGGCCGGACATCTGGAATCCCGCGCTCGACGGCAAGGACGCGATGATCGCCGTCATCGTTACCTTTTCCTGGAAATATATCGGCTACAACTTCATCTTCTTCCTGTCGGCGCTGCAAGGCATTCCCCGCTCGCTGATCGAGGCAGCCGCCATGGACGGCTCCGGGCCGATGCGCCGCATCTGGGATATCCAGCTGCCGTTGCTGACCCCGACTTTGTTCTTCCTGCTCGTCATCAACATCACCGAAAGCTTCCAGGATTCCTTCGGCATCGTCGACGTGATGACGCAGGGCGGTCCGGCCCGCGCCACCGAGCTCATGGTCTACAAGATCTATTTCGATGGCTTCAAAGGTCTCGACTATTCAGGCGCCGCTGCGCAGTCGATCATCCTGATGCTGCTCGTCATCCTGCTCACCATTTTCCAGTTCCGCTTCATCGAGCGGCGCGTGCACTATAAGTGAGGTCCGGGCCATGGTCGAACGCACGCCGATCTTCAATTTCATCAGCTATCTGCTGCTGGCGCTTGGGCTGGTCATCGCGCTCTTGCCCTTCGCCATCGTCATCATCGCCTCGACACTCGATCTCAAAGCGGTCAACACGGTGCCGATGCCACTGACGCCGGGATCGCATTTCTGGGAGAACGTCCAGACCGCGTGGGTCCGCGCTGATCTCGGCAACAAGCTCTTGCACAGCATCATTTTCGCCGCCACCGTCGGGGCCGGCAAGGTGATCCTCTCGTCCATGGCCGCCTTCTCGATCGTCTATTTCCGCTTCCGCGGTCGCATCGTGATCTTCTGGATGATCTTCATTACCCTGATGCTGCCGCTCGAAGTGCGCATCGTCCCGACCTATTCGATCGCCGCCAACGTGCTGGAGCCCTTCCAGGCGATCTCTGATATCACCGGCATCAGCTGGCTCGTCGCCCATCTCTTCGGCATCGAAGTCAAGCTGCAATGGGGGCTATTGAACTCCTATACCGGCCTCGTCCTGCCGCTGGTCGCAACGGCGACCGGCACCTTCCTCTATCGCCAATGCTACCTGACGGTCCCGGAAGAGTTGGCCGAAGCCTCGAAAATGGATGGCTCAGGGCCGATCCGGTTCTTCTGGGATATCCTGATGCCGCTGTCGCGCTCGAACATGATCGCGCTTTTCACCATCATGTTCGTCTGGGCCTGGAATCAATATCTCTGGCCGCTGCTGATCACCACAGATCCCAAATTCGGCATCGCCGTCACCGAACTCAAGACGCTGATCCCGTCCGAATTCGGCCTGCCGGACTGGAACGTGGCGATGGCTGGCACGCTGATCATCATGTCGCCGCCGCTCATCCTCGTCATCCTGATGCAGCGCTGGTTCGTGCGCGGCCTTATCTCCACCGAAAAGTGAAAGGATTCTGGCCTTGGCACCAATCTCCCTGCGTGGCGTCAAAAAGAGCTACGGCAAGAATGCCGTCGTCCATGGCGTCGATCTCGAAATCCAGTCGGGCGAATTCGTCGTCTTCCTCGGACCGTCCGGCTGCGGCAAGTCGACCCTGCTCAGGATGGTCGCCGGACTGGAGGAAATTTCCGCCGGCGAAATCTCCATTGCCGGCCGCGTGGTCAACAAGCTCGAACCTCGCGAGCGCGGCTGCGCCATGGTGTTCCAGAACTATGCGCTCTATCCGCATATGACGGTGGCCGAGAATATCGGCTACGCATTGAAGGTCGCCGGCGTCTCCAGGGCCGAGCGCACCAAGCGCGTCGCCGACGTGGCCAAGTCGCTCAATCTCGAACCCTTCCTCGACCGTCGCCCGGCGGCACTCTCCGGCGGCCAACGCCAGCGCGTCGCCATGGGTCGTGCGATCGTGCGCGAGCCGGTCGCCTTTCTGTTCGACGAGCCGCTCTCCAATCTCGACGCCAAGCTGCGCGTGTCGATGCGCGGCGAGATCAAGCAATTGCAGAAGCGGCTCGGCACGACCGCGATCTACGTCACCCATGACCAGACCGAAGCAATGACGCTGGCCGACCGCCTCGTCGTGCTCAACAAGGGCCTGGTCGAGCAGATCGGCAGCCCGCTGGAAGTCTATCACAAGCCGGCTTCGACCTTTGTCGCGGGCTTCATCGGCTCACCGGCGATGAACCTGGTCAATGCCGAGAATGGCCCTGACGGCATTCGCATCGGTGATCAGTCAGTGCCCGCCAGCGCCGGTGCCCCGAAAGAACCAAAGCTGATCGTCGGCTTCCGTGCCGAGGATGCAAAGGCCTCGCTCGATATCGAAGGCCGGATCGCGTTCCATCTTGATTATGTCGAGGAACTCGGCGCCCAGCGTCTGCTGCATGGCACGGTCGGTGGCCAGCAGATCACGGTCGCCGCCCCCTCGGCCCAGCCGTTTGGCGAGCGCATGGGCCTGACGATCGCGACCGACCATTTTCACTATTTCTCTGCCACTGATGGCAAGCGCATCGCCGGCAGCCCGATCCCGGCGGCGGATATCGCCGCAGTCCAGGCGCAGGTGCAATGATCCGTGCCGCAGTTTCCGCCCTCGATGTGATTTCGCTCGAAGAGCGCGCCCAGCTGGTTGGTCCCAAAACCGTCGAAGCGCATGATGCGATCATGAGCCGGCTCGGCGCGATGGGCACGGTCGAGACCGGCGGATCGCCGTCCCGCACCCTGCCGCTCGCCTTCCCGTTCAACGTCTCCGCCTGGAACCTGGAACGCTGCCTGTTCGTCGAGGATAGCGCCGCGCATGTAGAAAAGAGCGAACCAGCCGTCGTATTGCTGTCCGAGATGGACAATGGCATGGCCCGCACCGCCCAGCGCCATACGACCGCAGATTTGGCGAGCGCGATGCGCATGGCCTATGCCTATGGCGTCGAATTCCTGGAAATGGGCCTCGGCTCGGACACCGAGCGTGGTTTCTGCCGCGACAGCATCAACGAGAAAGGTTTCCACGGCAACGGCCTTGTCTCCTCCGTGCCGATCGAGCAGCCGTTCATGATCCGCCTCTTGGGCGAGCGTCTGTGGCGCAACGATGCCGATCAGCCACGCATCGGCGAACGCTGCGCCGTCGGCGGCCTGATCTCCACCGAAGCAGGGCCTTTCGTCGCCGTCTCCGTGCATCTCGAAAGCGCCACCACGGCCGCTTATCGCGAGCGGCAGACGAAGGAACTGATTGACGAAATCGAAGCCGCCTTCCCTGCCCTGCCGATCCTCATCGGCGGCGATCTCAACACCGGCAACCACGCCGGCGGCGATTTCGAGGCCGAGGGCCTGTTTCCGATGAGCGCTACGCGTGGCTTCACCCGCCATGGCGGCCCGATCGAACAGATGACGACGCGGCCGAGCCTGATCACCCGCTGGCCGGAACGCGCGATGAAGCTTGACTGGTTCCTGTCGCGCGGCCTGATCATCGGCCATTCGGAGATCACGCCTTCGCTCGATGGGACCGGCCGGCCGCTCTCCGACCACGACCACATCACCTGCCGCATCGACGGCTTCGCCTGATCCCAGACTGGCTAGCCAGACCGGCTGGCCGGATGGGCTTGCCAGACCGGCGTGCCCGTCCTACATCATCCGCACGCATTCAGGGGCAGGAGAGCATTCCCATGGCAAAGATCAAGAACGTCGCCGTGCAGATGGACCATGTGTCCTCGATCAACATCACCGGCGATTCCACCTTTGCCATGAGCCTCGAAGCTCAGACCCGCGGCTACAATCTCTTCCACTATACGCCAAGCCGCCTCTCCATGCGCGACGGCAAGATTATCGCCACTGTCGAGCCGATGACGCTGCGCGATGTCAAGGGCGACCACTATACGCTCGGCGCGCCGGAGCGCGTGGATCTGTCAACGATGGATGTGGTGCTGCTCCGCCAGGACCCGCCCTTCGACATGGCCTATATCACGTCGACGCATCTGCTCGAGCGCATCCATCCGAAGACGCTCGTGGTCAATGATCCCAACTGGGTGCGCAATTCGCCGGAAAAGATCTTCGTCACCGAATTCGCCGACCTGATGCCGAAGACGCTGATCACCCGCGATCCCGCGGAGATCGCCGCCTTCCGTGCCGAAATGGGCGACATCATCCTGAAGCCGCTTTACGGCAATGGCGGCGCCGGCGTCTTTCACTCGTCGCGTGACGACCGCAATTTCACCTCACTGCTCGAAATGTTCAACCAAATGTTCCGCGAACCGTTCATCGCCCAGCAATACCTGCCCGACGTCCGCAAAGGCGACAAGCGCATCATCCTGATCGACGGCGAGCCCGCCGGCGCCATCAACCGCGTGCCGTCCGAGACCGACAGCCGCTCCAACATGCATGTCGGCGGCCGGGCTGAAAAGACTGAACTCACCGAACGCGAACAGGAAATCTGCCGCCGCATCGGCCCCGCGCTCCGTGAACGCGGCTTCATCCTCGTAGGCATCGATGTGATCGGGGATTATATGACCGAGATCAACGTGACCTCGCCGACCGGCATCCGCGAAGTGCGGAAATTCGGCGGTGCCGATATTGCGGCATTGTTCTGGGATGCTGTCGAGAGACGGCGGGGTTGAGGGCAATCGCGGCGGTTCCACGGCCGCCTCTGCTGCCGCTTTAAAATTCTCTGCAAACTTGCTGCGCCGGCCTACAATTTTGTTCGCTTGTCGTTCTTTTTTGTGACTTGGCCTGCCGAAATCTGCAAGATCGGAAGCGGCTGTCGCAGCCGTGGTCGGTGATTACTTAGGCAGCATGTTCCGACCTGCGCCCCTGATGGCCAAGCTCGCGTCCGACATGCTTACGAGCAGGCCGGCGGCAATGGCGCTGTCGAGTGCCCTCGTATAGTCGGCCCCCTTGAGCAGGTGTCTCCTGGCATGGCTCTCCACGGCGCTTCTCGTAGCAGTGGGGGATACGCCGTAGCGGCGATTATAAAAGGCATCGAGAATGATTTGGTGTTGTTCGTTGAATTTCACAATGATTCTCCAATCACAAAAACTCTATCATAAATTGAACCACTTGGATATGGACAAAGTTAAGGGTGTTGACTATGAACCAAGATGGTATCAAGCCGATTTATCGCAGCCTTGTTCATACCACGCTCCGTTTCCGCCGTTGGCAAATTAGCTGTTCGTCGGGTGGTCGGTGGTGGCAGCGCGCGGTGGACGACTTCCCCGGACGTTGACGAGATGTTCACTCATCTCGTGCCGATTTCTGGCGTTGCATCAAGCACAACAGCATCCATGTCGCTGAAGACGCTCATGCGCCGTCACTATGCGACGGGGCCGGCTGGCATCAAGCCGGCGGAAAACTCAATGTGCCCGGCAATATTACAATTTGCGATGCTGACCTGCCATGGGTAATTTCCTCCAAGGTGGTTTGGTGTCCGCCCGTTGGTAGGAACGATGCTTTAGGCCAGACACCAGCGGGGCAGATTTTTGTTCGTTCATTGTTCTTGTTTTATTCCTTGACCTGTGTTTAGCTGCAAGCTGTTGCCGTTGACCAGGGAAAGTTGTTTCACGGCAGCATTGAGCAGGGACAGGCCGCATGGTTGGAAGAGTCAGGACGGTTGCATTTCAGGGCATTGAGGGCGTGCCGGTGGATGTGCAGGTGATGTTCGGGCCGGGGAAGATCGCCGTACAGATCGTCGGACTCCCGGACAAGGCCGTGGCTGAGAGCCGTGAACGGGTGCAGGCCGCCATTCATGCCTCCGGCCTTGCGATGCCGCCGAAAAGGCTGACGGTCAATCTGGCGCCGGCTGATTTGCCCAAAGAGGGCAGTCATTTTGATTTGCCGATTGCGCTGGCGATCATGGCGTCACTTGGCGCGGTGCCGGCTGATGCGTTGGCGGAATTTCTGGTCATCGGCGAGCTCAATCTCGATGGCACGATCGGTCCGGTCGCAGGTGTGCTACCGGCGGCGATCGCGGCCAATGCGATGAACCGGGGCCTGATCTGCCCGCATGAATGCGGACCGGAGGCGGCCTGGGCCGGGCCAGGCTTCAATATCCTAGCTCCGCGCAGCCTGATCGGGCTGGCAAACCATTTCCGCGGCACGCAGGTGTTGACCCGACCCGAGCCTGCGGTCCGCCAGAATCCGGCCAATCTCCCCGATCTCGCCGACATCAAGGGCCAGGAAAGCGCCAAGCGGGCGCTGGAGGTCGCGGCGGCTGGCGGGCATAATCTGTTGATGGTCGGGCCGCCCGGTTCGGGCAAGTCGATGCTGGCGCAGCGTCTGCCCTCGATCCTGCCGCCGCTGACATCAGGCGAATTGCTTGACGTGTCGATGATCCACTCGATCGCCGGCCAGCTTTCCGGCGGCAAGCTGTCGGACCGGCGGCCGTTCCGGGCGCCGCATCATTCCGCCACCATGGCGGCGCTCATCGGTGGTGGAATGAAAGCGCGGCCGGGAGAGGCGTCGCTCGCGCATAATGGCGTGCTTTTCCTCGATGAATTGCCGGAATTCCACCCGCAGGCGCTCGATGCGCTGCGGCAGCCGCTTGAAACCGCCGAATGCGTCATCGCCCGCGCCAACCATCATGTCAGCTACCCCGCCAGGATCCAGCTGATCGCGGCGATGAATCCCTGCCGCTGCGGCATGGCGGGCGAGCCGGGGCATACCTGCCAAAGAGGTCCGCGTTGCGTCAGTGACTATCAGGGCCGGATCTCCGGGCCGCTGCTCGACCGCATCGATATTCGCGTCGACGTGCCGGCCGTCTCGGCCTTCGACCTGATCCGCCCGGCAGCGGCCGAGTCGAGCGCGGTCGTTGCCAAGCGCGTCGCCAATGCGCGGCAATTGCAGCGCGACCGCTTCATCGCCGCCGGCCAGCCGGAGACGGATTGCAATGCCCGGTGCTCGACAATGCTGATCGAAAAGATCGCCGAGCCGGATGCCGGCGGATTGCAGCTGCTGCGCGAAGCAGCCGACCGGATGAAGTTTTCCGCCCGCGGCTATCATCGGATTCTGAAAGTGGCGCGGACGCTCGCCGATCTCGACGGTGCGGCGCATGTCGGCCGCATTCACCTTGCCGAGGCGATTTCATACCGGATTGCTGGTGATCGATTGCTGAGTGCGGCGTGATCGGGGAATGGCCGATGCCGGATTTCATCAGGTTGAGCACGATGTGGGATGCTTGCCCGGGCTCGCCGGAGCCCGAATGCTCCGTTGTGGGGTCGGCGCTAACCCTCCGCTTTCTCCTCGGCCCATGGACGAATGAGGCGGAGCATGACGCGTGGGGAACCTTGACGTTTGCCGGCTGCAGCCGCTGGCGCCTGGGCCGGACGAATGACGAAGGCTGGTATCTCGGGCAGTGCCGCTATAGCGGAGTGGCCCCGGGATGGGGAGAGTTCTACGAAATTACCGGACCTGACGATCGCCGCGACGCGCCGACCGACTGGCGCGCGCTGAAAGGTGGCGGAGACCGACATTTCCTCTACTATTTCAAGGACGAGACCTTCGAGTGCCTCGCATCGGACTGGCGATATGAAGGGGCCAGCATGGGGCCGGCCCAAATCGGTCGTCGTAAAAGCTGGCCGAATTAACCGCCCAATCCATCGAACAGCACGGTCGACAGATAGCGTTCGGCAAACGAGGGAATGATCACGACGATATTCTTGCCGGCATTTTCCTCGCGCTGTCCGACCTTGATCGCCGCCGTCAGTGCCGCGCCGGAGGAAATGCCGACCGGCACGCCTTCGAGTTTTGCCACCAACCGGGCATTGGCGAAGGCGTCGTCGTTGGTGACGGTGACGACTTCGTCATAAACAGATGTGTCGAGGATTGCCGGGGCGAAGCCGGCGCCGATGCCCTGGATCTTGTGCGGGCCGGGATTACCGCCGGAGAGGATTGGCGAATCCGCCGGTTCAACGGCGACCACTTTGATCGACGGTTTTTTTGCCTTCAGCACCTGGCCGGCGCCGGTGATCGTGCCGCCGGTGCCGATGCCGGCAACAAAGATGTCGACCGTACCGTCGGTGTCGTTCCAGATCTCCTCGGCCGTGGTCTTGCGGTGGATTTCCGGATTGGCGGGATTTTCGAACTGTTGCGGGATGATTGCGTCGGGCAGCGTCAACGCCAGTTCCTCGGCCTTGGCGATGGCGCCCTTCATGCCCTTCGAGCCTTCCGTCAGCACCAGCTCGGCGCCGAGCAGCAGCAGCATCTTGCGGCGCTCCACCGACATGGTTTCGGGCATGGTCAGGATCAGCCTGTAGCCTTTGGCGGCCGCGGCGAAGGCGAGTGCGATGCCGGTATTGCCGGAGGTCGGCTCGATCAGCACTGTCTCGCCGGGCTTGATCTTGCCCTGGGCTTCCAGCGATTCGATCATCGCTACGCCGATGCGATCCTTGACCGACGAAATCGGGTTGAAGAATTCGAGCTTGGCCAACAGATTGGCCTTGACCCCCTTCTCCTTCGCCAGCTTGTCCAGCCGCACCAGCGGCGTGTCGCCGATGGTTTCCGTAATCGAATTGTAGATCCGGCCCCGACCGGGCTTGCGTGTTTCCGCCATGGCGTTTCTCCCTGTTGTCGGGAGGAAACTAGGCTGCAAGTGCCGATATTTCCAGAGAGATTTGCATGCGCCAACCGGGTTTGCGGAAATAAACTCCCAAAGGCGGCCAGACGGCAGCGTCTTGCCTCAGTTCGAGCGAAGCGCGATATAGGCCGCTGTGCCGGCCAGGAAGCTGGCCGAGATCCGGTTCACCCGCTTCAGCGCGGCGGGATGGCGGAGGAAATTGCGCGCTTTGGCCGCCAGCAGAATATAGGGAACCGTGACGACCGTCAGCACGATGAAGGTGATCGCGACCAGTTCCAGGTAGCTGGCAAACCGGATCTGGTCGAGACTGACCAGTGTCGGAACCAGTGCCACATAGAAAATCATCGCCTTTGGATTGCCGAGCGTGACGAACAGGCCCGACAGGAAGGAATGCGTGATGGTCCGGCGCGGCACTGTCGTGATATCCGTCTTGATGATGCCGGCGCGCCACATCTTCAGCGCAAGCCAGGCGAGATAGGCGACGCCGAGAAACTTGATGACCAGAAAAACAGTGCCGAAGGCCTGCGCCAGGACGGACAGACCCAGCACCACGGCCGACAGGAAAATGATGTCGCCGAGCATGATGCCAAGCGCCATGGCAAAACTCTCGGCAAAGCCGGCGCCGAGGGCGCGCGCAACCAGCGCCGTGATCCCCGGCCCGGGAATCAGGGCGACGACAAACAAGGCGAAAGCGTAGGCGGCGATGGTGGAAAGCGTCATGGCGGCACTCCAGCTTGGTGCGTATACAGCCATACGCAATCGGCAGCGTCAGGTCAACCACCGAAATAAGAAATTTATGGACATGTTTTAACTATTCCGTATTTTATACGGCTATTTCTTCTTTTCCCGATTGATGATCTGTCACACGAGAAAATGTCAGAAATCCGCCATCGGCGAAAGCATGACTTGCCTGTCCTTCAACACATCCAGAAGCGCGCCTTTGACCATAAGATAGTCGAGCCGGGGCCCTCGCATCGGCACATGCTGCAAGCCGAGCCGATCGGGCGGAAACATTACCTCCACCTCTTCCATTTCGATACCGATTGCCGCGACGATCTCGGCGAGGTTCGGGATCCTGCGGCCGACGACATCGAGCAGCCGGAACCGGCCGTCGACCTCAGCCCATGCGACCACCACATCGACATCAGGCAGATAGCTCAATCGCGCCGCTGGATTGAAGCAGGCGTTGAGCATGAATTCGATTGCGTGGCCTGCGACCGCAAAGCGCTCCGACACCGGTACGCGGGCATCGAGCAGCGCACGGATCAGCGCGGCATCGGCCGGTGCATCGATCGACAACGGCCGCGCGGCAGCGACCGTCGTCTTCGCCGGCCTCGGCACGAGGAAACTCCATTGCGGCACAGAGCGAAAACCGTAGGGCTCGTAAAGCGCCGGCGTTTCGGTGAGTAGCAGACCGGATGCGTAACCCTGGTTTTCAGACCATTGGAAGGCCCGGCGCRTCACATCGCGATAGAGACCGCGGCCACGGTATTCCGGCCTGACGGCACCCGATTGGTAGCCCACGGCCCGAACCGGCTTGCCGTCGACCATCAGCGGCATGGCAAAGGCAGAGAAATTGGCGACGCATTGGCCGCTCTTGTCGAACCAGCCGAATGGCATGGAACTCGGATCGGGGCCGCCGAACCGGTCAACCAGCGTTATGTCCAGCGAGAACGTGTCGAAGATCAGATCCGCCAGCGCCTGGAATGCCGCGGGGTCGTTGAAATAGCCAGCCTTCAGCGTAAGCCCATCCCGCTCGCCCGGGCCTTTCATTGCAACCCGGTCGAGCCGAAGCCGCCGGCGCCGCGCGTTGTCACGCCGGCCAGTGCCCGCTCCTCCATCACAGCCTGGACCACGGGTGCGACGACGAGCTGGGCGATGCGCATGCCGCGCTCGACGACGAATTGCTCCTCGCCGAGATTGATCAGCAGTACATGCACTTCGCCGCGATAATCACTATCGATCGTGCCGGGCGTGTTGAGGCAGGTAATGCCGTGCTTGGCCGCCAGGCCGGAGCGCGGCCTGACCTGCACCTCATAGCCGGGCGGGATTTCCATGACAAAGCCGGTCGGGATCAGCGCCCGGTTGCCGAGCTTCAGTACGATCGGCTTGTCGGCGGGAATGGCGGCGCGGATGTCCATGCCGGCCGCCCCTTCGGTCTCATAGGATGGCAGCGGCAGGTCCTCGGCGTGCGGCAGGCGGACGAGGCCGATAACGGGCGTGATCATGCTTTTCTGGGTCATGGCGCTTTGTTGCGCAGGCGGTGCTGCCGGTCAATTGCAATTGCCGGCCCAAATCGCTAGATAGCCGGCAACCAACAGGATTTTCACGACGATGACAGACGAATTGGCCGAGGCGATTTCCCGCCGCCGCACCTTTGCGATTATCGCGCATCCGGACGCCGGCAAGACGACGCTGACGGAAAAGCTGCTGCTGTTCGGCGGCGCCATCCAGCTCGCCGGCGAAGTCAAGGCGAAGAAGGATCGCATGCAGACCCGCTCGGACTGGATGAAGATCGAGCGCGAGCGCGGCATTTCGGTCGTCACCTCGGTGATGACCTTCGAATATGAAGGCAATGTCTTCAACATTCTCGACACGCCCGGCCACGAGGATTTCGCCGACGACACTTATCGCACGCTGACGGCCGTCGACGCCGCGGTGATGGTGATCGACGCCGCCAAGGGCATCGAGCCGCGGACGCTGAAACTGTTCGAAGTCTGCCGGCTGCGCAACATTCCGATCATCACCTTCATCAACAAGATGGACCGAGAGAGCCGCGACGCTTTCGAGATCCTCGACGAGGTCGAGGAGAAGCTGGCGCTCGATACCGCGCCGCTGACCTGGCCGATCGGCCGCGCCAAGACTTTTTGCGGCTCCTATCACCTGGCGGAAAATAGCGTGCGCGGCTCCGACACCGAGATCGTGCCGGTCTCGGTCAACGGCCCGGAAGCGGTGGCCAACCGGCTGCCCGAAAACGAACGTGACGTTTTCATCGACGAAACCAATCTCGCCAAGGAAGCCTGCAGGCCGTTCGATCGCGACGCCTTCCTCGACGGCCATATGACGCCGGTGCTCTGGGGCTCGGCTCTGAGGAATTACGGCGTCCGCGACCTGATCAATGCGCTCGGCGATTTCGCCCCGCCGCCGCGCGACCAGGTGGCCGATATCCGCACCGTGCATGCGGCCGAAGACAACATGACCGCCTTCGTTTTCAAGATCCAGGCGAACATGGACCCCAACCATCGCGACCGTATCGCCTTTGCCCGCGTCTGCTCCGGCAAGCTGGAGCGCGGCATGAAGGCCCGGCTCGCCCGCACCGGCAAGCAATTGGGTCTGACGGCGCCGCAATTCTTCTTCGCCTCGCAGCGCCAGCTGGCCGACACAGCCTATGCCGGCGATGTGGTCGGCATCCCCAACCACGGCACGCTTCGCATCGGCGATACGTTGACCGAAGGCGAGCAGCTTGTGTTCCAGGGCGTGCCGAACTTCGCGCCGGAAATCCTGCGCCGCGTGCGGCTCGAAGACGCGATGAAGGCGAAGAAGCTCAAAGAAGCGCTGCAGCAGATGGCTGAAGAAGGTGTCGTGCAGCTTTTCTCGCCGGAAGACGGCTCACCCGCAATCGTCGGTGTGGTCGGAGCGCTGCAGCTCGACGTGCTTAAGGAGCGACTGTCAGCGGAATATGGCCTGCCGGTCAGCTTCGAAGTGTCGCGCTTCTCGGTCTGCCGCTGGGTATCGGCCGACAACCCACTCGACCTCGAAAAATTCGTCACCGCCCGGCGCGGCGACATCGCCCGCGATCTCGACGGTGACCCGGTTTTCCTGGCGCAGGACAGCTTTTCGCTGCGCTATGAGTCGGAGCGCTATCCGGCGATTAAGATGGTGGCGATCAAGGAATATCAGGTGGCGAAGGCGGCATGATCCATTGACATCGGAGGGTCGGCTCCAGATGGATATGCATGTCCGGCATTTTATGTTCGGGCTCATATGCGACCTGCAACCAGCGGGCGTCTCGCTCCGACCGGATGTGGACAGACATGACATGAGGCATGTCCAGGTGAAAGACGTCGCCGCCTTGAATGCTCATTGAAATTACGAGATACCGTCGCCATTCACTGTAGGTAACGACGAGTTCCGTTTCCTGGGACCGAAATGTGTATGTGAGCGATTGGAAGAATTCATCGACCTCCGCCTCTAGACCAAATGCGGCTAGCATGTCTGTCCGGTCCGGGAAGCTGTAGGGCGATCGTTCTTTGTGCAGTATGGTCACGGGACTCCCCGCTGGTCTGTTTACTGTGGCGAAAGTCCGGTTCGCCCATTGGTCATATCGGAAATCAAGCGCGACAGAGCCTCGAAGTCGGCTTCTGCAAGACGAATGGTAATGTCTGCGCCTCTCTCGGTAAACCGCTCTTCGAGAAGCTGCACGTCTTTGTGAGCCACCAGTTTCGCTTTTACACGTGCAAGCTCGGAAAATTCGAGACGAACAGCCGCTTCCACTGACGGCTTCACTTCAACCAGAGGCGCGCTCTTGATACAGGCGGCCGCCGTGCCGCCATAGGCGCGCACGAGGCCGCCGCTGCCGAGCAGGATGCCACCGAACCAACGGGTGACGATGACCAGGACTTTATCCAGCGACTGGCCGTCGATTGCCGCGAGAATCGGTTTTCCGGCCGTGCCGCTCGGCTCACCATCGTCGGAAAACCGGTAGGCGGCGCCGATCCGCCAGGCCCAGCAATTGTGACTGGCGTCGACATGACCGTGCATCGCGATCGCAGCCTTTGCTTCCTCATCGCTGGCGATGGGGAACGCCACGGCGAGAAACCTGCTCTTCTTGATAACCTGTTCGAAACAGGCCGATTGTTCTAGCTGGAACATGGCATAGCATTATCGCCGGCATGCCGCGAAGCAAGGTGCCGTCTCAATCGAATTTCACCGCCGTCGTGTTCGACCCGCAGACCAGCACGGCGACGCGCTCGTCCTTCTCCGGTCTATAACGGCCGGAGAGGATCGCGGCCAAAGCGGCGGCGCCGCCCGGTTCTGTGACCACACGGACATGATCCCAGAGCGCCCTCTGCGCCGCGCGGATCGCGTCGTCGGTGACCAGAACGGAGAGGCCGACATGCTTCTGTGCGATGGGAAACATCAGCTGGCCGACCTGCTTCGGCGCCAGAGAATCCGCCGCAACGCCGCCCGCCGGCGCGTCGACCGGATGGCCGGCTTCGAGGGCGTGGTTGAGTGTCGGCGCCTCTTCCGGCTCGACAGCGACAACACGGATGCGGCTCTGATACCAAGCGGCGATGCCGCCGATCAGCCCACCGCCGCCGACGGCGACCAGCAGCGTGTCGATATCGGGAAGGTCCGCCTCGATCTCCTTGCCGAGCGTGCCCTGGCCAATCAGTGTCTCGGGCTGGTCATAGGCGTGGATCTGCATGGCACCGGATTGCGCGGCAAAATCCTGGCTGGCGGCGAGCGCGTCTGCATAACGGTCGCCGCCG
The DNA here is from genome assembly GCF_056403475.1 of Rhizobium sp. P2_G9. NCBI lineage: Bacteria > Pseudomonadati > Pseudomonadota > Alphaproteobacteria > Hyphomicrobiales > Rhizobiaceae > Rhizobium > Rhizobium sp. P2_G9. The sequence continues at coordinate 93,261 of NZ_JBFUFK010000007.1, forward strand.
ATGACGAGATCGGCGCCAAAGCTTTTGATCCGGTCTGTCTTGGCCTGAGGGCTGATCGACGGGACGAAGATCGTTGCCTTGATGCCGCGCTTCATCGCGGCATAGGCCACGGCTGCGCCATGATTGCCGCCGGAGGCCGCTACGACACCGGCAGGCGGCACGTCGCGGGTCAGGAGATTGGTGAAGGCGCCGCGCGCCTTGAAGGAGCCGGAATGCTGCAGGCATTCGAGCTTGAGGTCGAGCGGTCCGCCGAAAAGCCCGAAATCCTCCATGGCAACCGTCATCACAGGCGTATGGCGGATATGCGGCCGGATCAACGTCTCGGCTGCGATGATGCGTTCGGGAGTGATGTCGGTGATATCGGTCACGATTCTGGCCTCGCGGAGATTGATATTACTTCGTTACTTGGCAAAAAACGAAATGCAAGATGCCGACCTCTACAAAGCGCCGGCAGGGACAAAAGACCAGCCGTTCTCGAGTGGCTCAAGGACCCACACATGTCCCGCCACAGCTTGACGGCGATCCGGTCGAGGACGGCGTCTGCGCGCTCTACATCGCCGAAAAGTCCTGCGTCGGGCAGGCGACGCTGAGCGAATATAGGCGTGAATCTAGTCACCCAGCCGTTCCTGCAGGAAATCGACGACGGCGCGTACGGCCGGCAACTGGCCGCGGCGATGGGGCATCAGGATGGTTGTCGTCACGCTGCCGGCTGTCCAATCCGGCAGCAGGTGGACAAGCGTGCCATCCTCAAGTGCGGGACGGCAGATGGAGGTCGGCAGGCAGGTGATGCCAATGCCTGCAGCGGCGGCTTTCAGCAGTACGAAAGGTTCGTCGGCGGCGAGCACCGGCTGGAGATCAAGAGTAATCTTTTCGCCCTCATCGCTCTCCAGCCGCCATGTGACATCGCTGGCGCCAGCGGCGATGATGCGATGCGATACCAGATCTTCCGGCTGCATCGGCGCACCATGGCGCGCAAGATAATCCCGTGAGGCGACCACCAGGAAAGCATGTGTTGCGAGCCGCCGCTGCACCAGCGCCGAATCCGGCAGCGGTTGGACATGGCTGCGGATCGCCAGATCAAACCCTTCCTGCACGATATCGACGAAGCGGTCGGTGACATGCAGCGACAGAACGAGCTTGGGATAAAGCTCAGAAAGTTCCGGCAGGTGCGGGGCAAGCGTGAACTGGGCCGTCGGGACCGAGGTGGTGAGCCGCACCGTGCCGCTCGGCTCGCCGAGATGAGTGCGGACGAGATTTTCGGCATTCTCCGCCTCGATGACCGAAGCACGCGCATGCTGGAAGAAATCGCGGCCAAGCTCGGTCAACGAAAAACTGCGCGACGTGCGATGGACGAGGCGGACGCCCAGCTGCGCTTCAAGCTCCGCCACCCTTTTGCTGACCGTCGATTTGGGAATGCCGAGGCGCTTGCCGGCGGCGGTGAAGCCGCCGCTTTCGATCGCCTGAACGAAAATCTGCAGATCGTTGAGATTCATTGTCTACATCTGTGGACATTGCTGTGCAAATTGAACGTCTTCTGCTCCAGCTTCCACGAAAGCATATAGATCGGGTCGATATCAATCAACCCGAAAGGAATGACCGATGCCCCTGACCCTGTTCTATGGCGTGCCGGAAGGCTGCTCGTTCGGTTCGATCGTGGCGCTCGAATGGTCCGGCGCCAAATACCATCTCTGCCGCGTCGACATGCCGAAGGTCGTCTCCAGCGAGGATTTCAAGCGGATCAATCCCATTGGCGAGACGCCGTCGCTGATGCTGCCGGATGGCAGCACTCTCAGCGAGAGCATGGCGATCCTGCACCATATTTCGGTCAAGGCGCGCAGCAAGGGCCTCGGCTTCGAGCCGGCATCGCCGGAGGACGACCGCCTGCACCAGATGCTGGCCTTTCTCAACACCAGCTTCTTCGGCGCCTTCAGCCCGCTCTGGTATTCGTTCGAGCATTCGCTCGATCCTGGGGCGAAGCAGGCACTGCGGAACTATGGCGTCAAGAAAGTCGAAAAGCGGCATGCCCAGCTCGAAGCGCTGCTTGGCGATCGCAAATGGCTGGTTGGCGACACGAAGAGCCTGGCAGATGCCTATTTTATCGGGATCGCCCGCTGGAATGATTTCCACCAGGTGGTCGACCGCCGGAAATTTACCGGGCTCAACAGTCTCTACGAACGTCTGCTCGAAGATCCGGCCGTACGTTTTGCCCATGCAATCGAGCATGGGGAGCCTGCGCAAAGCAGCGGCGGCTTCCAGGGACATGTGGGTCTCGATGAGGTGCTTGGACAGATGCAACAGGCAGCCTGACAGGCGCATCAACGGAGACAGGCCCGGCATTCGGATGCCGGGCCGGCAGACTATTCCGGCTTGTGGCAGACAACTTCGAGATTGTTGCCGTCCAGATCGATGACGAAGGCGGCGTAATAATGCTCGTGGTAATCCGGGCGCGGGCCGGGTCCACCATTGTCCTTGCCACCGGCCGCCATTGCCGCCTTGTAGAAGGCATCGACGGAAGCGCGATCCGGGCTGGTCAGCGCCAGATGCACGGATGATACAGTCGCTTCACCCTCCGCCTCGCCGAGCCAGAGCGGCGCCTCGTTCGGCTTGCCGAAACCGACCGCGACGCCAAAATCCATCTGCTTGCTAGCGCCGAGCGGCGCGAGCACGGCTTCATAAAAGGCTGTCATTTCCTTCAGTCGCTTGGTCCTGAGACCGACATGATCGAGCATGGTTTCCTCCATTTGCCGACGGCCCGCACCATAGCGGCGCTGGTGCCAGTTTCTGTCAGGGTGTGGTGTCACTCCTGCTTGGCGGCTTGGCCAATTCAGGCACGCATGCCGAGCTCGAATCTGATCCAGTTTTTCTGAATTGTCCAACCGCCGAAGCGACTGCTAGGGTCCGCCATAGTCATGGTGGAAGGAATTGATTTCATGACGATATTGGTTACAGGCAGTGCCGGCCATCTGGGCGAAGCGCTGATGCGGACATTGAGGGGCGCGGGCCAGCCGGTGCGCGGCATCGACATCAAAGCCTCGGATTTCACCGACCATACCGGCTCGATCACCGACCGCGACACCGTGCGGCAGGCCATGGGCGGCGTCGAGGTCGTGTTGCACACCGCGACGCTGCACAAGCCGCATGTTGCCACGCACAGCTACGACGCCTTCGTCCAGACCAACATAGCCGGCACGCTCAATCTCCTGGAGGAGGCGCTGGCTGTCGGCGTCCGCGCCTTCGTCTTCACCAGCACGACCAGCACTTTCGGCGCGGCACTTTCCCCTTCGCCAGATCAGCCCGCGGCCTGGATCGACGAAAGCGTCACGCCGGTGCCGAAGAATATCTACGGCGTGACCAAGGCCGCGGCCGAGGGGCTCTGCGAACTCTTCCATCGGCGGCACAAGCTGCCGGTGATCATTCTCCGCACGTCCCGCTTCTTTCCTGAGGAAGACGACGATCCGGACGTTCGCGGCCTGTTCAGCAAGGAAAATTCGCAAGCCAATGAACTGCTCTACCGCCGAGCCGATATTGCCGACATCGTCTCTGCACATCTGCTCGCGGCAGAAAAGGCGGGCGTGATCGGCTTCGGGCGTTATATCATTTCGGCGACGACGCCATTCTCGAGAGATGACCTCGCCGATCTGCGTGGCGGCGGCGTGAATGTGGTCGAGCGGCTCTTCCCCGGCGCTGCAGCGCTCTATACCAAGGCCGGCTGGACGATGTATTCCGATTTCGACCGGGTCTATGACAACCGCGCCGCCCGCGAAGCACTGGGCTGGCAACCCCGTCACGATTTCGCTCATGTGCTGGCATCATTGCGGGCGGGCCGCGATTTCCGCAGCGCGCTCTCGATCGAGATCGGCAGCAAAGGTTACCACGACGAGGTGTTCGCCGACGGCCCCTATCCGACCGCCTGAAGCGATGAGCGATAACCGGTGACGGCGAGCTCGGCGAGCGTCTGCTTGAACGAGGCGAGGCCGCGGATCAGGGCATCTTGTTCGAGGCGGACGAGATCCTGCGGCGCGACGTTCGACTGGTCCAGAACCAGGAAGGCAGGGTCGAAGGGCGGCTCGGCATAGGTGAACGCGCCTTCGCCAAGCACGACGCCTTCGAGCGGTTGCCGCCCGGCCTGGATCGGCGCGCTATAGGCCCAGACATTCTCGAAAGTAATGCGCCGCAGCCCATGCTCAAGCAGCCGCCGCGTCAATTCCTTGACTGGCAGGGCGCCCTCGCCGATCGGCACGCCGGCCACGGTCAGCCGTCCGGCATGTTCGGGCCGCACCATCATGTGGTCCTTGACATGGACGGAATGGACATGCGGCAGCACGGCGTCGAGCGCGGCTTCCGGATCCTCCAGCACCATTTGCGAATTGCCGTAGTCATAGAGGATTTTCAGTCTGTCGTGGCCGACGGCCTCGACGATCTGCGTCAGTTCCGGACCGGTGAAATCCTCGTGGTTTTCGATGACCAGCACGATGCCGGCCCGTTCCGCATCCGGCATGACGGCGCGGAGATCGGCGATGGTGCGCTCCATCATCTCGGTCGGCGTGCCGCGATGGCGGGTGTAGAGCCGCATGCTCTGCGCGCCCATGCTTTCGGCGACGCCGATCAGGGTGCGGAGATGCGTGGGCTCGGTGCCGCTGGTGTCGATTTCGAGGCTCAGGCCGGAACGGGCCAGCCGCTCGCGCACCCGATCCATCCGTTCCGGCTCCCTGCCGCCGAGATGACGATAATTCTCATCGTTGAGCGACAGGTTGATGCCGGTGAAGCCGAGGCTTTCCATCGTGTCGATATAGGCGATCGCGTCAAAGCCCGGCGCGTGGCGGAAATGGTGCCACATGCTGAAGCAATGTGCGGCAAGATCGATGATCATGGCGTCTCCTCGACATGGGCAAGCTCGGCAAGCATGGCGGCGTGGTAGCGGTCGTGGAGTTGGCTGTCTTCGCCGGCGCCCTGATAACGCAGGCAGCAATAGGCGGCCATGCGAAAGGCGAAATAGGGGCGGAGCGCCCGATACCGCTGGCGCACTGCCGGCATGGCCAATGCGTCGAAAAAGCCGTCCGTGCCGGCGAGCGGCATCCGCTCGTTGAGGATCTGGAAGGCTGGCGAGAGGAAGGCATAGACATCTTCCGCCAGGTCGCCCTCTGCCGGGCATTGCCAATCGATCAGCCTGAGGTTTTCGCCCGAACCAACCAGGTTGCCGGCACCGATATCGGTGTGGATCAAGGACATTTTGGCGGGCGGCGCGATGTCGATCGGCTGCGGCCGGGCGGCTCGCAGGCGCGCACTCAGCACGTCATCGCCACATCTCGCCAGAAGGCCGTCGCCCTGCTGCAGAATGTCCTTCGGCCGCCGAGGAACCTGGCGGAAACCGGCCGGATCGGCGCGCTCCTTGCGCCGGAGCAGGTCGGCGACCGCCGCCAGGTCGCCAGACCAGAGATCACCCTCGGCATAGCCGTAGACGAGGATTTTCTCCTCCGGCCAGAAACCCATCGGCTCCGGCGCGACGCCAAGCCCTTGCAACCGTTCGAGAGTGGCAGCCTCCGCCTCCGGCAGATTCGGGAACAATGAATTGGGCAGAACTTCCCTATAGCGCTTCAGGACAAACCGGCCTTCCGCAGAAGTGACCTTCATCACCAGGTTCCAGTAACCGCCGCGGAGGATGGAAATCTCGAACGGCGGCGCAAAACCATGAGATGAGAGGAAATCGGCTGCCTGGTCGATCCCGAAAGCAGCCTCGGCCATCAGTCGCCCTCGGAGCGCGGCAGGCCGGAAATGTCGTCGACCCAGGGCAGAGCCGAGCTGCACCATTTCTGCCGCTTCGGGCTGAGCGCGCGTCGCTGGGTGATCGTGCCCACCCTTATGCCCCAGATGGCGGCATCCTCGCCTTCGCCGGTGGTGAACAGCGGCGAGCCGCATTCGGGGCAGAAATATTGCAGCCGCGGACGGCCGTTATCGCCGAATTTCCTGTAGATTTTCGGCGGATTGGCCGTCAGCCTGACATCCTCGGCCCGGGCGCGGGCCGTCACCCGATAGGCCGTGCCGGTCAATTGCTGGCAATCGGTGCAGTGGCAGATCGACACCATGTCCGGATCGATCTCGGCCTCATAGCGCACATGGCCGCAATGGCAGTGACCGTCGATCTGCATGGACTTAACCGAAATGCGCCTGGTGAATCGGGGCGATCAGCGGCCGGGCGGCGACGGTGTCCGCGATAGCTTTCACTTTCGGGCAATTGGCAGCCAGCCAATCCTGGTCCATCCAGAAGGCCAGCATCCAGAGATAGATGTCGGCCGTGGTCACGGTCTCACCGACCAGAAAGGGACCGCTGATCGCATCCTCGATGATCCGGTAATGACGATTGACATAATCTTCGGCGATAGCCTTTACGCTCGCGGCGTCGTCAGAATAGCGGCTCGAATAGGCCTTGCGCAGCTCGCCCTCGTAAATGTTGATCGCCATGAAGATCAGCCAGCGGTCATGCTGCGCACGCGCTGCGGTGCCGGGCAGCGGCGCCAGGCTGGAATGGGGGAAGGCATCGGCCAGATGCAGCATCATGGCCGAGCCCTCGGTCATGACCGAACCATCCGGCAATTGCAATGCCGGCACTTGCTGGCGCGGATTGATCCTGCGGAATTCCTCCGTCAGGTGTTTGCCATCGGCGGTGCTGATCTCAGCCACTTCGTAAGTCGCACCCGCTTCCGCCAGTGCCGCTTCGACCGAGACGCTGCCCGAGCCGGATGATCCATACAGTCTGTACATGCCTGCCTCCCCACACGATGGGCGGCAATCTAATCAAAGCCCGCGCGATGGGAAGGCCCATTTGCGGCGTGGATCAAATTCTTCCGGGGAGAAGCGAGAATCCAGATCCGCCCTCGGCGAATTGTCAGCCGACCGCGTCGGCGGCGCCGAGCGTCGGCACGGGCCGCCAGATTTCCGGGTGCTCATGAAATCCCTCGCCGACCAACGATGTCCAACTGGTCTTCAGCACGTAGCCATAGGTATCAGTGCCGTCGATGCGGCAGAAATCATAGTCATAGCGGATTTCGATACAGCCTTCCGGCGGCTCCTCGACCAGCCAATCGGTGTTGCGGCGCGTATGCCGGTAGAGCGACACGAGACCGGGCGGCGAGGGAGCAAGTCGCATCGTCTCAATAGCCGGAGCGTCGGCCGTCCGTTTCTTCTCGAAAATGCTGTCGGCCAAGTCCTCGTCGTCGCGCGGCAGGAAGCGGCCGCGCTTTCTGAAGACGACGCCGCCAGCCGATGGGACGCGCAGCAGATAGGGCTTGCCGCGGCGATTGAACACATCGACGAAGCCGGCGCTGTCGATGATGTCTGCGCGCAATGTGGTGTAGTTTTCGGCAACCGGCGTTTCGACGAAGCGGTAGGACGCATTGGTGATGACCAGGAGGCCGCCGGGATTGAGGTTCTGATCGAAAAGCTCGATCAGTTCATCGAAGCGGGAGACGGGAAACTGCTCCGCGAAATCGTCGGGAGTCGGAAAAAGACAGAGCACGGCCGAGGCGAAGATCAGATCATAGGGGCCGTGCGCTGCGATTTCCTCTGCAGACGAGGTGAAGACCGTGACGATGTGGCCGACCGAGCGCTGGCTCGTCTCGACCAGCTTGTCATTGATGTCGCAGCCATAGATCTCGTCCTCCGGGAAGAGATAGCGCAACGTCACCAATTCCTCGCCGATCGAGCTGCCGAAGGACAGGATCCGGAGCTTTTCGCCGGGCTTCGTCTCGCGCAACCGGGCGCGCGCTGTCAGCAAATGGCTCGTCTGCCGGAACAATGCGGTGTGGAAATTATGTTGTGCTTTGCGCATGTTCGACTGAAGGCCCGGCTCTTACAGGCGGAATGGCCGCCGTGTTCGAGTTTCCTAAACCATCAAAAACGACATCACAACTACCGGCTCGGCGAGCCGGTAGAATTTTTGGACCGGGCCAAACGCATCAGCGCTGAGCGCTCAGTGCTCCGCCTTGATGAACGTGCCGTTCTGCAGGTCACGCATCGCCTGCATGATCTCTTCACGGGTGTTCATCACGATCGGGCCATGCCAGGCGACCGGCTCCTCGATCGGCTTGCCGGAGACGAGCAGGAAACGGATACCTTCGTCGCCCGCTTGAACGGTGACTTCATCGCCGGTGTCGAAGACGACCAGCGTGCGATTGCCGCTCATGTCGCGGATGTTCAATTCCTCGCCGTTGACTTCCTTCTCGACCTTGACGCCGAACGGTTTCGAGGCGTCGCGGAATGTGCCGGAGCCGGCGAAGATGTAGGCGAAGGCTTTGCGATAGGTGTCGACCGCAAATGTCTTCTTCTTGCCCGGCGGCACGGAGATGTCGAGATAGACCGGCTCGGCGGCAACACCATCGACGGGACCGGTCTTGCCCCAGAAATTGCCGGTGATGACGCGGACAGCCGTGCCGTCATCGTCGACCACGACCGGAATGTCTGCCGACTTGATGTCCTGGTAGCGCGGCGCGGTCATCTTCAGCGATGAGGGCAGGTTGGCCCAGAGCTGGAAGCCGTGCATGCGGCCGGCGAAATCGCCCTTCGGCATTTCCTTGTGCATGATGCCGGACCCGGCCGTCATCCACTGCACGTCGCCGGCGCCCAAAAGGCCGTGATTGCCGAGGCTGTCGCCATGTTCGACCGTGCCAGCCAGCACATAGGTGATGGTTTCGATGCCGCGATGCGGATGCCAGGGAAAGCCGTTTCTATACTTCGCCGGGTCATCATTGCGGAAATCGTCCATCATCAGGAAGGGATCGGTCAGCGACGGATCGCCGAAGCCGAAGACGCGATGCAGATGGACGCCGGCGCCTTCCATGGTCGGCTGGGCGCGGGATTCGGATTTTACGGGGCGGATAGACATGTTCGCTCCTCACTGTTCAACTTGACGTGAATATAGGCTGCGCCGTGTCCCGTGACAGCCGGTGCTGGAAGAACAGAGCGTTCAATATTCTGACTGCCTCCGCTGCAGCGGCGGTACATTGGCCTATCTAGCGCCAAGAGGTGACAACTTGTCACCGGGATGATCTGACAGGAATTCGTTTGTCCAATCAGGGATAAGGAAACGCTCCCGCCCCACTGCGTAACTATGAGAAAGGCACCTATGCTTAGGATCGCAATCATCACATTATCGGCAATCTTGTGGGCCGCTCCTGTGCTCGCTAATGACAACTCTATAGCAGGGCTGAAAGCTGAACCTAAAGTGGCGCAAGCCGAGTTTGAACTCCTGTACAAAAGCGACCCCGTCGATGCGGGTTACGCGCTTGTTCAACTTGCGGCAGCCACGTGCGATCTTCCCGAACAATCGCAAGATCTGCCGATGCTTGTTCGCAGAATGGCGACAGGACGAAATCGAGAGAGGATTGCTGTCGCCACCAGAGCTGTGGTGCTCCTCGGATATCCGGAGCCCGGAGATCACAATGGCATGTGTGAGAAGGCGCGAACTAGCCTCAAACAAATTGAAGCCGCGGCGACGAAGTGCCGTAAAATGCTGAAACATAATTCGTACTTTGGCTTCGCTAGCTGCTTTTGACTATGGCTACGCGATTATCGATCAGTATCAAAAAGGTCATTTCAACAGATTTTCCTCGGAGACCTCGATAACGCGCGGATTACCCCCTCGCATTCCGAAAGATGAACTCGCAGTTGCCAAAATTGTAGGCGGTGAGCGTCGGGGGAACCGCGTGTCACCCTTGGAGGGGTGTGCAGAGATGTGCGACGAAAAGGCGTCAAGATTGACGTCATCCAGTTCCGGGAGAGGGAGCCATTCGAAAGCGGCGAGACAGCAGCGGCCACGCCATCTGTGGATATCGAGCAACGCGCACCTCAGAATGCAGGAATACCACGAGAAATCGACCGAGGTTTACACTTCGTTAACTAAAATGGGGAGATCATTGACATTCAACAGCAAAAGCCTCGCAGGATTTCCCATGTGCCGCTGGGCCGCTTATCGCGGAGATGCATTGTTCATCGAGGACCTGGTTTCCTCGCCCGCCCATTCGCTGGTCGCGCAGTCGCATTCGGCCGTCGAAGCCCGCACCGCCACCAATGGCGACGGTTTCGGCGTCGCCTGGTATGGCGAGCGCGAGACGCCCGGCCTCTACCGCGATATCCTGCCCGCCTGGTCGGACTGCAATCTCAAGAGCCTCGCCAACCAGATCCGCTCGCCGCTTTTCCTCGCTCATGTGCGGGCGGCGACCTCGGGCGGAACGCGGCGGGACAATTGCCATCCCTTCGTGCATGGCAAATGGTCGTTCATGCACAACGGCCAGATCGAGAATTTTGAAAAGCTGCGGCGGCCGCTGGAAATCATGCTGCCGGACGATCTCTATCTCTCCAGGCACGGCACCACCGATTCCGAACTGATCTTCCTGCTCGCCTTCCATTTCGGGCTCGAAAGCGCGCCGCTTTTCGCCTTCCGTGAAACGATCGCCTTCATCGAACGGCTGGCCAGCCATCTCGGCTTCCGGCCGGACGTGCGCTTCACTTCGGCCTTCTCCGACGGCAAGTCGCTCTACGCCGTCCGCTACGCGACCGGCGAAGTGGCGCCGACGCTCTATGCCGCACCGATGGGTGGGGACGGCGGCTATTGCCTGGTGTCGGAGCCGCTGGACGATAACAGGCAGAACTGGATGGCGATCCCGAACGGCAGTGCGGTGGTGATCGGACCGGATGGGCTGGAAGTGTCGGTGTTCGATACCGGCAATGGCGAGCAATGCGACGCCCTGCCCGCTTCCGTGTCAGCGTGATCGGCGCAATCTCATCCAATTGAAAATTCACGGCGCCTGATATATATTCCGATGGATCGGAAGATTAATAGGAATACGGTCGTGAACGATATTGCCCTGCTGAAAAGCACAGAAGCTGCGGTCGTGGCGCGCGTCACGCTTAGAGACATAAACAGAGCGATCGACGAAAGCATCCTGCCGAGCCAGTTCACCTCCTTGGACAATGGGCGACAGATCTGGGCTGGGGCCTGCTGGCTGGTGGGGTTCTATCTGCACAGCGCCGGACGGCTCACCGCCGAGGAGCGAATGAAGGCCATTCACTGGGCAGAGCCGCGGGTGGAGGAAGGCCGGACGATGCCATTGCGGCAATTGGCAGAGCAGGACTGGATCATGCATCACGATTTCCTGACAATCGATCTCCGCCCCTTCGTTGCCGATTCTGCGCGCGCGATGAGCGAATTGGAGGCCGCGCGCGATACCGCCACGTCATCCGATGACGTTCTGGGTGGTACGCTGGTATTTCGCGGCACACGTATCCCAATCTACGACGTGGCGGCCTTATCTGCCTTGGGTCATTCCAATGATGCCATCCTTGCTATGTATCCGGCACTGGACGCCAGGCGCATTGGTCTGGCAAAAATCTATGCTGAAGCCTATCCGCAGCGCGGCCGGCCCAAGGCCGCGACGCAGCTTCCGACAGGTTCCAGGATCATTGCCGACCGCCGCGTCACCCGCCGAAGGCAGGCGAATTGAAATTCCTGATCGACGAATGTCTCAGCCCGGAGCTTGCCAAGGCCGCTCGCCACTCCGGCTACGTCGAATCGAGCCATGTCTTCTGGCTGGGCAAAAGCGGCTGGAAGGACTGGGAGCTGAAACCCTTCATCCTTGACGGCGACTGGACGTTCGTCACGAAGAATTCGGTTGATTTTCGTGGGCCGCCGGACGATCGCGGCTCAGAGGGTCAATATGCCGATGTCGCCATCCATGCGGGCCTGATCTGCCTGAATGGACCGGTCGGCATGAATCTGAGCATGCAGATCGAGCTGTTCGAAGCCGTTCTCGAAGAGCTGGCTGGGGACGCTGACTTGGTGAACCAAGTGCTTGAGGCGCCCCTGGAAGAGGAAGCGATTCATATCCTCAGATATGGATTGCCCTGACCTATGAATTGATCTTCGCAGCGATCATCGCCACCAGCTTCTCCGCCACCTCTGCCTTGTCCATATCCGGCCAATGATCGATACCGTCACGGCTCAAAATCGCAACCCGATTGCGCTTGCCGCCCATGATGCCGGTCTCGGGTGAGACGTCGTTGGCGACGATGAAGTCGGCGCCCTTGCGCTCCAGCTTGGCGCGGGCATTGGCTTCGACATCGCTGGTTTCCGCCGCAAAGCCGATCACCAGTTTCGGGCGTTTCGCGTGATGGCCGACGGTCTTGAGGATATCAGGGTTTTCGGTCAGCGACAGGACCGGCGGCTCGCCATCGGCTTGCTTCTTGATCTTCTGGTCGGCCGCGCTGGCGACGCGCCAGTCGGCGACAGCGGCGACCATGACGGCGATATCGGCCGGCAGAGCAGAGATGACTGCGTCGCGCATTTCCTCGGCGCGTTCGACATGCACGACCTTGACGCCCCTGGGGTCGGCGAGCGTTACCGGGCCGGAGACCAGCGTCACGTCGGCGCCGGCGCGGGCCAAGGCTACGGCGATGGCGTGCCCTTGGGTGCCGGAAGAGCGGTTGGCAATGTAGCGCACCGGATCGATCGGCTCGTGCGTCGGGCCGGAGGTGACGACCGCCTTTTTGCCGGCGAGCGGTCTTGGCGCGGTGTCGAGCAGCTTTTCGACTTCGGCTGCTATATCGAGCGGTTCGGCCATGCGGCCGATGCCGCCTTCGCCGCTTTCGGCCATTTCGCCGCGCATCGGGCCGATGAAATAGGCACCGTCGATCAGCAACTGTTCGGCATTGCGGCTGACGGCCGGATGCGACCACATCTTTGGGTTCATCGCCGGAGCCAGCAGCACCGGTCCATCGGTGGCAAGCAGGATGGTCGAGGCGAGGTCGTCGGCCAGGCCATTGGCCATCTTGCCCATCAGGTCGGCGGTCGCCGGCGCCACCAGGACGAGGTCGCAGTCGCGCGCCAGGCGGACATGGCCGACATCGATCTCGTCGTCGCGCTCGAAGAGATCCGTATGCACCTTGCGGGCGGCGAGCGCGCCGACGGCGAGCGGGGTGACGAATTCCTGCGCCGCCCGGGTCATGACCGGGATGACGGTGGCGCCGCGTTCGCGCAGGCGGCGGATCAGGTCGAGGCTCTTATAGGCTGCGATGCCGCCGGCGATGATCAGAAGAATGCGTTTGTTCTTGAGGATCATTTTCCCGTGCCCCAATTTCGCCTTATCGGCACAAATAGTCGAGCGGGACCGGTTCGGCAATGCGGTAGGATGGCTGCATGGCGACGATATTTCCGCGCCCAACCTTCACAAAGCCAATCAAATCATCCACATAGACTGCAAATGACAGATGATGGAGCGATCACGATGACTGAGGGTGTAATCGAAAGCACGAAGCTCGAAAAACTGGCCGAAGTGGCGGTGAAAGTAGGCCTCGACCTGCAGAAGGGCCAGGACCTGGTGATCACGGCGCCCCTGGCCGCAGCACCGCTCGTCCGTCTGATCACCAAGCATGCCTATATGGCTGGCGGTGGTCTCGTCACCACCTTCTACAGTGACGAAGTGGCGACACTGATGCGCTATGCGCATGCGTCCGACGACACGTTCGATCGCGCCTCGAGCTGGCTCTACGAGGGCATGGCCAAGGCCTATGAAAACGGTTCAGCGCGCCTCGCCGTCTCCGGCGACAATCCCATGCTGCTTTCCAAGGAAGATCCGTCAAAGGTGTCGCGCGCCAATCGGGCGCAGTCGGCTGCCTATAAGCCGGCGCTGGAGCATATTTCCAATTTCGACATCAACTGGAACATCGTCTCCTATCCCAACCCGTCCTGGGCGAAGCAGATGTTTCCGGACGATCCTGAGGAGATTGCGGTGCAGAAGCTGGCCAAGGCAATCTTCGCTGCGAGCCGCGTCGATCTCGACGATCCGGTCGCTGCCTGGAAGGAGCACAATGCCGAGCTCGCCCGGCGCGCCGGCTGGCTGAATGGCCAGCGCTTCGCCTCGCTGCATTTTTCAGGCCCGGGTACCGACCTGACGGTTGGCCTCGCGGATGAGCATGAATGGCATGGCGGCGCGACCAAGGCCAAGAACGGCGTTACCTGCAATCCCAATATCCCGACCGAGGAAGTGTTCACCACACCGCATGCCCATCGCGTCTCCGGCACGGTTTCCTCGACCAAGCCGCTGTCGCATCAGGGGACGTTGATCGACAATATCCAGGTGCGGTTCGAAGCCGGCAAGATCGTCGAGGCCAAGGCATCGCGCGGCGAGGCTGTGCTGAAGAAGGTGCTGGAGACCGACGAAGGTGCGGCGCGGCTCGGCGAAGTGGCGCTGGTGCCGCATTCCTCGCCGATCTCGGCCTCGGGCCTGCTGTTCTACAACACGCTGTTCGACGAGAATGCCGCCTGCCATATCGCGCTTGGCCAGTGCTATTCGAAATGCTTCGTCAACGGCGCGTCGCTGACGCAGGACGAAATCGCCGCCAAGGGCGGCAATTCCAGCCTGATCCATATCGACTGGATGATCGGCTCCGGCCAGATCGACATTGATGGCATCACCGCTGACGGCMCGCGCGTGCCGGTTTTCCGCAAGGGTGAATGGGCGTAGTCAGGCCTTAGCGGTGGCTACGGTGACTGCAGGCCGGACGCCGGCCTGCGCCCGCTGACTGGCATAGGTGCTGGCCAGAACCAAAGCGATGCCGAGGATCTGCAGCGCATTCAGCGACTGGCCGGCAATCGCCCAGCCGAGGATGACGGCCACGGCCGGGCTGAGGAAGCCGAGCGTCGAGGCGGCGGCCGGCTCGATGCGCGACAGCCCGCGGAACCAGAGCACGTAGGTCAGCGCCGTCCCGACAAGGCCGAGCTGGAGGAAGCCTATCCAGTTCCGCGCGGTCAGCATGGGAAGGGACGGCTCGAATATCAGCGCGACCGGCACCAGCAGCAGGCCGCCCGCGGTCATCTGCCAGGCGGTGAAGGTCAGAGGCGACACCGGCGGTTGCCAGACGCGGGCGAGCGTGACACCGAAGGCCATCGACACGGCACCGGCAAGACCAGCAATCACCCCGATCGGGTCAAGTGCCGCCGCCGGGGTCAGCACCAGCAGCGCCACGCCGGCCATTCCGATGAACCCGGCCATCACCGCCAGCGCCCGGATCGGCGAGCCCAGGAGAAAGCGCGACAGCACGATGACGATCAGCGGCTGAATGCCGCCGACCGTGGCCGCCACGCCGCCGGGCAGCCGATAGGCAGAGATGAAAAGCATGCAGAGAAAGAACGAAAAGTTCAGCGCGCCAAGCAGGAAGACGCGGCCCCACCAGATGCCTTCAGGCAATTTGCGCACCAGGAGCAAGAGCAGGAGCCCTGCCGGCAGGGCGCGAAGCATGGCGACATGCAGGGGAAAGCCCTGCGGCAGGAGTTCGGTCGTGACGATATAGGTTGAACCCCAGATCATGGGGGCGATTGCCGTTATCAGAACGTCCGAAGTCTTGGCCATGATCTTGCTCCACCAAAATATCTTGACGTCAAGATATCTCATTTTATCTTGACGTCAAGACAAATCCGCCGATAGTGACGGCATGGACCACCTCGACAAAATCCTTGCCCAATGGAAGCGCGAGCGGCCCGACCTCGATACGGGGCCGATGGGTACGCTCGGCCGCATCGCGCGGCTGCGCTCGGTTCTCGGACGCGAGATCGACGTGGAACTCGCCAAACACGGCCTTTCCGGCCCGAGCTTCGACGTGCTGGCGACCTTGCGGCGCTCCGGCGCGCCTTATCGGCTGTCGCCGGGCGAACTGCTCGTCTCGACCATGGTGACATCGGGGACGATGACCAACCGCATCGACCAATTGGAAAAGGCGGGTCTTGTCGAACGTCTCAGCAATCCAGGCGACGGACGTGGCGTGATCATTGCGCTGACCGAGAAAGGGTTCGCGACGGTGGACGCGGCTGTCACCGCCCATGTCGCCAACCAGCACCGGCTGGTCGCAGGGCTTGACGAGGACGAGCGGCGAACGCTGGATGGATTGTTGTCGAAGTTTTTGCGGGCGCTGGACGATCCGACGGAATAACCTTTCAGAGTGTGGAAATCGCCTTGCGGACCCTTTCATGGAACGCGGCCCGCTTTTCCGGCGTCGCCTGGTCCATATTGTGCAGCGACAGCATGCGGAAAACGACGCGCTTGGCGCAGAAAGCGGCGACACCGCGCTTGAGGATGCGCTTCACTGGATTGCCCATGTAGAAATGCACGATCCACCAGGGTGAGCCGGTGGTGGTGATCACCCAGAAATGCTTGATATGGTCGAGCTTGGGGATCAGCCGACCGCCGGCCGCGTCCAGTTCGAAGGCGACGCCGGGGACGAAGACGCGATCGATAAAACCCTTCATCATGGCCGGCAGATTGAACCACCATTGCGGAAAGACCAGGATCAAAGCGTCTGCGGCGCGCAGGCGTTCGACACTGGGCGCAATCGCCGACAGGTCGTAGCGGTCGGTCATGTAGCTCGCGCGTTCGGCGGCAGAGAGACGCGGGTCGAAATCCTCGGCATAGAGGTCGAGAAAATCCACTTTGTGACCACGCGCCTCAAGTGTCTCGACGATCATGCGGGCATTGGATGCGGCAAAACTGTCCGGCAGTGGATGGGCGAGGACGACGAGCGCCCTCAAAACAGGCTGCCTTGATTTGATGTGGCCGATGTCTTGGCAGCGGGCTTTTTCTTCGCCGGAGACGGCGTCGTATCGCTTCCGCCTTCGCCCGCTATCGCTCCGATACGGCCGTCGGCAAATTCGATGGCGATGGCGGCACCGTCCTTGACGGCTGCCGCGGAAGACAGAACCCGATCGTCCTCGCCGCGGATCACGGCATAGCCGCGCTTCAGCACATTCTTGTAGGAGAGCGATTGCAGGATGCGGTCGTGCGCCATGAGCGCCGAGCGTTCGCGCCTGAGGAAAATCCCCAGTGCCGTGTCCCCGCGCCTGATGATGTTGGTAAGCCGCTCGCGGCTGCGCCGGGTCTCAACGGAGAGCCGGGACGGCAGGCCCGAAAGCACCGCATCGGCGCGGGCGATGCGGGCCTGATGCCGGTCGATCGACCGCTCGATGATGCGCTCTGCCTTCAGCATCTGCTCGCCGAGGCGCTGGCGGCGTTCGGCGATGCGGGCCGAGAGGATGTCCGGGCGCAGCCGTGAAGCCGGTCGCTCCAGCATGCGCCGCTTGTTGAGCGCCGTCAGCTCCAGGCCGCGGCCGAGCCGGGCGGTGGCTTCGTCGAAACGGCGGCGTGGAAGCGCCAGCAATTGGTCGAGCGAGGGCAGCGCGCGCATGAGAYCGCGCAGTTCGCGGCGGCTATGGTCCATATGTCGGCTCATGCAGATCGAGAGCCGGGCGCCGAGTGCAGCCAGTTGCGCTTCGAGCTCCGCCTTCACCGGCACTGCCATTTCGGCGGCACCCGTAGGGGTCGGCGCGCGCTGGTCGGCGGCGTAGTCGATCAACGTCCAGTCGGTCTCGTGGCCGACGGCCGAGATCAGCGGGATTTCCGAGGCGGCCGCGGCGCGAACCACGACTTCGTCATTGAAGCACCAGAGATCTTCCAGGCTGCCGCCGCCACGCGCGACAATCAGCACGTCCGGCCGGCTGAGCGCCCCGCCAGGCTCGATGGCATTGAAGCCATTGATGGCATTGGCGATTTCGACGCCGGCGCCCTCGCCCTGGACCTTGACCGGCCAGACGATGACATGCAGCGGAAAGCGATCCGAAATCCGGTGCAGGATATCGCGGATGACGGCGCCGGTCGGCGAGGTGACGACGCCGATGACCATGGGCATGAACGGCACGAGCTGCTTTCGCCCTCTGTCGAACAGGCCCTCGGCCTGGAGTTTCTGCTTGCGCTGTTCGAGCAGCGCCATCAGCGCGCCGACGCCAGCCGGCTCCAGGCTTTCGATGACGATCTGGTATTTCGACGAGCCCGGGAAAGTCGTGATCTTGCCAGTGGCGATCACCTCCATGCCCTCTTCCGGCCTGACCTTGAGTTTCGAGAACGAGCCCTTCCAGATCACCGCTTCGAGCCGCGAACGGTCGTCCTTGAGCGCGAAATAGGCATGACCCGAGGAATGCGGGCCGCGATAGCCGGAAATCTCGCCGCGCACCCGCACATGGTCGAAAGCGGCCTCCATCGTCCTCTTGATCGAGCCGGAAAGCTCGGTGACGGTGTATTCGAGGAGATTGGACGGCGAATCAGTGGCGATTTGATCACTCATGGCGGCGATATTGCGGATTTCAGCCGCAGTTGAACAGCCGCGAAGCCGATCTGGTAAGCAAATGTTATCCAGAATTGACGAAATCCAGGTTCCTTACAGCCCCGACCTCTGGCAAATCAGCGTTTTAGGCGTACCTAATAGGTAAGGGCAGACAAGAGTTTGCTTTCGAGGTGACCATGGGTTCGCATAGCGATTTCCTCAATGGAACCAGCGGGCGCGAAAGGCGGGAGCATCTCCGCCGGGAGGTGCGCCTCGAGGCTGCGCTGCTTTATCTCAAGAAGGGCCTGCATGGCTGCCAGCAGCAGAAGGCGATGGCGCTGAACATCTCGGAAGGCGGCTGCCTGATTGCCTGTCAGCTTCCCGATCTCGTCAGCGAACATCTCTATGTGATCCTCGCAGGCATTCCCGGCAAGATCGCCAGCGCTGTGGTCGGGCGGTCGAAGAACAGCCTCAACATCCGCTTCGGCGACAAGCTGCCGACGGAACTCATCGACCAGGCCGCCCGGCGTCGAGCCTGATAGACGGCCATCAGGTTTTCGGTTAGAGCCTTTCATGGTGAAATGGAAGCATTCTGTTGGCTCAAGCGGAGTCGGATATCAGGCCGGCAGGCGCGCGTCGTAGCTAAACCTACGGCCAAGCCGGCCGGCCTGATAGGCGGCCCGTTTCAGCCAACCCGAAGGGCCGGGCAGGTTTCCGCCAGGAAAGAGATGATCGCCTCGAACGTACCTATGGGTATGCCCGTCGGCGATCATCCCTTTCCTGACGAAAACCTGCTCCGGCAGAATGCTTCCATTTCACCATGAAAGGCTCTAATGAACGGCCTTGCTGTATCAGCCTCGCCTTCACGACCCAGGATCTCATGCCGGAAACCGAAAAGCCCCCCTTCCGCCGACAGGTGTTCTTCATCAGCGGTTTCGATCCGCGCGGGGCGCTTTTCCTGCACAAGAATTGCGTCACTGAAACCGGCAAGTGGAGTGCGACCACCGGTCATAAGGTCGAGACCAGCGCCCGCAAGAATGTCGGCAAGCTGGTCCGGCGCTGGCAGATCACGGCCGACCTGCCGACCGGCAAGGCAGAGACGAATCTCGACTTCCTGCAATGGGACGACATCATCCGGGAGCATTGGGACAAGCGCAACTGGATGGTCTATCTGCAGAATCTCGGCGTCATCTGGCGGCTGATGCTGGACGGCGTGTTCTTCCGCACCATGCGCGAGAGCTGGCCGATCGCGATCGTCATGGCCGCGCCGGCAAGCGTCGCCCTCATCCACGGCCTCGGCGCGCTTTTGCCGCTGATCGGCCTGATCGGGCTCTATTTCTTTCCCGGCGTGATCGGCAAGATCGTAGCACTCGCGCTGATCGCAGCCGGCGCCTACGGCCTCTGGTGGGTCCGCCGCAACATGGACCTCTACAAGCCGGAATGGAACGGCCGGATCGGCATCTTCGCCAACAAGATGATCGTCTCGAAGCAAAACGTGCCCGGCCTCGACGAGCGCCTCGACCAGATGGCCGACCATATCGTCGCCTCGATCGAAGAGAGCAGGCCGGACGAGGCGCTGATCATCGGCCACAGCTATGGCACGGCGCTGGCAACGATCGTCGCCGCGCGCGTGCTCGAACGCCGGCCGGATTGGGGTGGCGAGGATTCGCCGCTCGGCCTGGTGACGCTTGGCCAGACGCAGGCGCTGTCATCCTATCGCAAGAAGCGCAATTGGTACCACGAAGAACTGTCGCGCTTCGCACGCTTTCCGGATTTCACCTGGCTGGACTTCTCCTCGCCGCCGGACGGCGCCTGCTTTGCCATGGTCAACGTGCTGGATTTCCTCGGCAATCCGCCGAAGGGCATGCCCAAGCATCTGAACGCCCAGTTCCATAAGATCTTCACCAAGGCGCATATGGACGAGGCGCGCAACCAGCGCATGATCATGCATTTCTTCTATCTGCAGGCCAATGAGATTGTCGATCTCGGCGGCGACACCTATGATTTCGTGCTGCTGATCGGCGGGCCGCAGAAGGCGCGCGACCGCTATGACGAGAGGCCGAACGCCAAGCCCTATTTCGTGAAAAAGGCCTGACCCATGAGCGCCCATATCATCGGTCCGATGCCAAAGATCCGCAAGGAGCGCCCTTCGCCGCTCACCCGCATCCTCGAGGGCCGGCACTCTTCGCTCGATGTGCTGTTCGAGCAAAGCTATTCGATGAAGATGGGCGAGTTCGGCGGGCTGAGGCGCCGCTTCTACTTCCTTACCCAGCCCAGCACAGTCAACCGCATCCTGACCTCCGATGTCGGCCTCTACCCCAAGAGCGACCTGATGGGCACGGTGCTCTACCAGATCCTCGGCAACGGCATTTTCGTCTCCAATGGCGATGTCTGGAAGCGTCAGCGCCGGCTGATGAACCCGGCCTTCGAATTCGCCCGCATCTCGGAAGTCTTTCCGCTGATGATGGATGCCGCCAACGAGATGAAGACCCGGCTCGACGCCGTCGCCGACGGCCGCGACGTGTCGATCGATTTCGAGATGACTCATGTCACCGCCGATATCATCTTCCGCACCATTTTCTCCGAACCGCTCCCGCGCGAAGAAGCCGCGACGATTTTCAACGCCTTCAATCATTACCAGGAACTCGCCTATATCCACGGCGTCTGGAACATGGCGGGGCTGCCGCAGGCGCTGTCGATCCCGCGGCTACGCGCCATCCGGCACGCGCGCAACATCCGCGGACCGCTGGCGCGCATGGTGCGCAAGCGCTTCGACCTGCTTGCCACCAAGCCGGAAAACCCGCCGCAAGACATTCTCTCGTCGCTGATCGCCGCGCGCGATGCCGACGGCTCCGGCTTCACTGAGAAGGAACTGGTCGACCAGATCGCCGTGATGTTCCTCGCTGGTCACGAGACATCGGCAAGTGCGCTGTCCTGGGCGCTTTATCTGATCGCTCAGGACAAAAGCGTGCAGGAACGGATGCATGCCGAAACCGAACTGGCCTTCGGCCAGGA
The DNA here is from genome assembly GCF_056403475.1 of Rhizobium sp. P2_G9. Taxonomy (NCBI): domain Bacteria; kingdom Pseudomonadati; phylum Pseudomonadota; class Alphaproteobacteria; order Hyphomicrobiales; family Rhizobiaceae; genus Rhizobium; species Rhizobium sp. P2_G9. The sequence goes on from NZ_JBFUFK010000007.1 coordinate 114,411, forward strand.
AGGCGGCTTTGCGCCAAAACACTTCAAGTTCCTGAAGCTGACCCGCGACGTGTTCCGCGAGACGCTCAGGCTCTATCCGCCGGTCTCCTTCGTGCCGCGCGACATCACCGTGCCGGAAAAGATCCGCAACAAGGAGATGAAGAAGGGCTCCGCCGTGTTCATCTCGCTGTGGCTCTTGCATCGCCATCGTGACATCTGGAACAATCCCGACGTCTTCGATCCAGACCGTTTTTCGCGCGAGGACGAGAAGGAAGCGATCCGCGCCGCCTATATGCCATTCAGCCAGGGGCCGCGCGTCTGCCTCGGCGCCTCCTTCGCGCTGCAGGAGGCTGCCATCATCCTGTCGATGATTGCACGGCATTATGAGATCGAGCCGGTCGAGGGGCATGTGCCGAAGCCGGTGGCGCGGCTGACGCTACGGTCGGAGAATGGCATCCGGCTCCGGCTGCGCAAGCGCTGAAGCCATTTTATAGCGAAGGCAGGCGGGACCGCGCCTACCGCAAAATCTTGAACAGCTTGATCTTCGGATCGAGCCCCACATCCACCGGCTCGACGAACTCCGGAATTTCTCCCTCGGCCAACCGCGCGAACAGTCCCATCGGTGCCTTGGTCTTGATGATCGTCACCTGCGGATCATCCTCGCAGAGCAGGATATAGTCCACCTTCTCGGCCCGCAGCTGATCTGCGGCTTCCGCGGGCGAAGCCATTTCAGCCTCGAGCGCCGCCAGCATGCCGCGCTGGTTGCGATGATAATTCGCCGTCAGCACCGAATGCGGCGTGAAACGCAGGAGATAGGAGCCCGGATTGGCCGTCGCAAGCAGGCGACCGGCCGGCAGTTGGGACAGGGGCGCAAGCTTGCCGGGAATGCCGCACGCATCCTTCTTGTCGACGATTTCGTTGCGCGTGCCGGCGATCGCCGATCCCGCTTCGGCAATACCGACGCCAGCAAAGGTCCAGACCGAGGGGATGCTGGCGAGTGCGGAGAGCACGAAGGCGCTGGCGGCGCGCACATCATTCTGGCGGGCGCGATAGACGTCCCGGAGGTCGGCGATCAGCGCGGAGAGCGGCACGAAGGCGAGGAAATTGGCGAAGATCATGCCGCGCACTTGATAGGCTGTGACCGCCCAGCTCACGGCGATCATGCCCAGCAGGATCGCATGCGGCAGCGCCTGCTGCCGCCGGACGATGCGCATGATGCAGACGACCGTGCCGATCAGGCCGACGGCATAGAAGCCACCGATGGCGGACGGTTCGATGGCCGCTTCGGCGGCGATCGATTGTGCCTCGCGGATGCTGCCGAGCCACATGCTCTTGAGCAGCGGATCGAGATGATCGAGCGGGTTCTGCAGGCATTGCGGCACGACGAGGACAGCAAAGAGAGCGACGACCACGCCGACGATCGCAAGTGCGGCGAAACGGATGGCCAGGCGCTTGCGGGTAACGAAAGCCGCGGCAGTCGCCAAGCCCAGACCGCCAATCACGACAAGCGACAGGAAGCCGAAGGACAGCGTGTCGGCCGTCACCATCATATAGAGCCTCGGCGGCGTCGTGGCGAAAAACAGCACAAGCGTGGCGATTGCGAACGTGAGGCCGAAGCCCAGCGCCGCCCGCTGATAACGCACCCCATACCAAGCCCAGAGAACCGATACCGTCACGGCGGTGACGGCCACCAGCGGCGTCGTCTCGACGCCGATCGCCAGCGCCATGCTGCAGGCGATCGCCGCCACAGCGAAATTCGAAAGCCGTGCCAAGGGGTCGATCAGCATGGCGGCGATAACGATCGCCAGCACCATCTGCATATTGTGATGATCGAGCGCCCCAGGACGGAAGCGGATGATCGCACAGGTAAACAGCACCGCGAGCCCGAGCGCCATCGTCATCGCCTGCCGGCCGCCGATGCGGAACCCGGCGAGCGCCGTTGCCGCCAGAAGCGGCACCAGCAACAGCGGCGGCCAGACGAGGGCGGCGGCGGCTTCGGCACTTTCCGGCGACATGAACGGGCGGAAGAATAGGATGAGGGCGGCGATCGGCAAGTCGATGAGCCGCGACCAGTGCATCAGCGTGCCGCCATCGAGGCCGAGACGATATTGCGTCAGATCGAACCAGCTCTGGCCATTGATGAGATCGCGCACTTCGACCAGCCGCATGGAATCATCAGGATCGGGGCCGATATAATCGAGATAATGCGCGAAATGCGCCCCGACCTGGAACAGGATGGCGACGAGGCTGAACAAAGCCACGATCGTCCAGAAGCCATAACGGCCCGAACTGTCGTCCTCGGCGCGCCAGCTATGCACCGGATGCCAGGAAGTGGCCGCTTCTTTACCATTTTTCGTCATCGGGGGAACTCACGCACGCAGACCCGCATCAATCGAAACCTAGCCTTAACCTTCTCAAGAAATAGTAAAGGCCGACCTCCGGAAAACCCGGAAAACGACCGCAATCCGGGAGAAGGTGGAAGCCATGAGCGACGGCTACGAAATCGCGGTGCTGATCCCCTGCTACAATGAGTCCCTGACCATCGGTCATGTCGTGACCGGCTTCCGGCGGGCGCTGCCGACCGCGCGCATCTATGTCTATGACAACAATTCGCGTGACGACACCGCCATGTGCGCGGCGCTCGCCGGCGCCACCGTGTTCCGCGAGCGGCGGCAGGGCAAGGGCAATGTCGTGCGCCGCATGTTCGCCGATATAGAGGCCGACATCTATATCATGGCCGATGGCGACGGCACCTATTCGCCAGATGATGCCGAGACGCTGATCAACACCTTGGTCACCGAGCGCGCCGACATGGTGGTCGGAACGCGCCGCGACGTCACCGTCGATGCCGGACGGCAGGGACATGCCTTCGGCAACAAAGTGTTCAACCGGCTTTACCGGTCGATCTTCGGCAAGGATTTCACCGATATCTTCTCCGGTTACCGGGTGTTCTCACGCCGCTTCGTCAAGAGTTTCCCGGCAGTTTCCGACGGTTTCGAGATCGAGACGGAAATGTCGGTGCATGCCTCACGGCTGAAACTGCCTGTCATCGAGATCGAACTCGACTATGGCAGGCGGCCGGAAGGCTCGCATTCGAAACTCTCGACCTTCGGCGATGGCCGCCGCATCCTCTGGATGTTCGCCATGCTGATGAAGGAGACGCGGCCCTTCGCCTTCTACCTGTCGATCAGCAGCGCACTGCTCGGGGCGTCGCTGACCTTCATGACGCCGGTGCTGATCGAATATCTGCAGACCGGGCTGGTGCCGAAAATGCCCACCTGGATTCTCTCCATGGTGCTGCTGATGATGTCGGTGATGACATTCACCGCCGGCCTGATCCTCGACAGCCTGGCGCGGTCGCGCGCCGAATTGCTGCGCATTCATTATATGGACCTGCCGGCTTTGTCTGCCCAGCGCAACGTCGGTGATGCCGTGCCGCTGTTCCCCGACAAGACCAAGCCTGCCAAGGCACCGGCCCGGAGGACGAAAGCGGCGTGAAGCGCTTCGGCTGGTTCCTGGTTGCCGGCAGTCTCGGCTTCGTCGCCGATGCCGGCATGCTGACGTTGCTGATGGCTGCGACGCTGCTCGGGCCGCTGCAGGCGCGCATTGTCGCCATCCTCTTCGCATTCGCCGTGACCTGGGGCTTCAATCGCAGCCTGACATTCGGCAGGAGCCGCTTTCCGCTGCTGCTCGAAGGCGCCCGCTACGGTAGCGTCGGGGTGCTCTCGGCAGTGATCAACTACGGCATCTATGCCGCCATCATCCGCTTTGCACCAGCCGCGCATCCGCTGGTCGCGCTGGTCATCGCCTCGATCGGCGCCATGGCCTTTTCCTGGACCGGCTATTCTCGCTTCGTCTTCGTGAAATAGTCCCGCGTTGCATCGTCGGCGGGGAAGAAGGATTCGATCATCACGCCCTCGACCAGAGCGTCCTGCACCGAGCCGAAGCTTGTCAACGTGGTAATCCAGCTCAGGCGCGTTTCGCCGAGCCGCATGTCGATCGGCAGGATCGGCAGCCGCTCGCTCTGCGGATGAATATCGAGGGCTTCGGCGACTTCCGGCAACTGCGCCAGACGTTTTACCCGTCGCGACAGCGATGACCTTGGCCCCTGCAACCAGGCTTCAGCACGGATGCGATGCACGAGGTCGGCCGCCGATTCCTGCCAATTGAGGATGATCGGCCTGAGCGCCGGGGTGTCGAGATAGGCGTCGAGGAAATTATCGCCCTCCGAGAGAGCCGCGCCGGATGCACTTGCCAGGCCGACGAAGGCAGGATTGGCAGCCAGGATGTTGTATTCATGGTCGAAGACCACGCCGGGATAGGGATCGTGGCGATCAAGGATAAGGCGGATGGCCGCGGCGATGGCCGGCGGCAGGCTCGCAAGCGTGCGGGCCGGCCTGGTGGCGAAACGCGGGCGAAAACCGGCAGTGGAGAACAGAATGCCCTGGTCGCGCGCCGGGATGTCGAGCACGGAGGACAGGCGCAGGATCATGCCTTCGGTCGGCCGCGAACGCCCCGTCTCGAGGAAAGAGACATGCCGCGCCGAAATGCCCGCCTCGTTGGCGAGATCGAGCTGGCTCATGCGCCTGTGGCTGCGCCATTCCTTCAATTGTTCGCCGAATTGCATGGTGGTGTCTCCTGATGTCGGAGGCATCAGACAGCAATGCGGTAAGGAAATCCATTACCTCAGAGGTAATGGATTTGGTTGAGATTCGCGACGACAGGCCGGGGAATCTTTTCGCTCATGCGCTCTTCCGATACCGCAATCGATCGACAAGCAAGTTGAACGCGGAAGAACTTTGCCGACGGCTCGGGTAGTAGAGGTGGAATCCGGAGAAGGGTTGACACCAGTCTTCGAGCACACGGGTCAACGAACCGTTAGCGAGATGAGTTGCTGCGCTGCTTTCCAAGACACAGGCGATGCCATGCCCTTTCAATGCCGCTTCAACCAATAGACCGGCGTCGTTAAACACCAGCTGGCCTTGCGGGCGCGTTTTGACATCCAGCCCGTTCCTGGCGAACTCCCAGGCATAAATTGCGCCCGTTGCGGATCGGCGATAGCCGAGGCTCGCATGCGATGCCAGGTCATGAGGGGCGTTCGGGACGCCACGCTTCTCCAGATAATCCGGTGACGCCACCACCGCCATTCGGAGATCGGGGCCGATGGGGACGGCAATCATATTCTTGGCAAGCTCTTCGCCAATTCTGACCCCGGCGTCGAAGTGTTCGCTGACGATGTCGGCGCGGCGTCCCGATAAAGTCAGCTCAACGTTTATCTCGGGATATTGCGACACGATGTCGTCGATCGCCGGCCACAAAATGGTGCGGGCAGCCCGCTCCGGTGTGAGGATTCTGATCGTTCCGCCAATCGTGTTCCGCATCGACGTGATGGCTGTGAGCCTCTCCGAGACCTCGTCGAGCGCCGGGCGCAATGTCTCGATAAGCTGACGCCCTGCCTCTGTCGGTGCGACGCTCCTGGTCGTCCGGTTGAGAAGCCTGATATCGAGCCGAGCTTCCAGCCGACGTATGGCCTGGCTCAGGGCCGATTGGGAAATGCCGAGCCTGGCGGCAGCACGGGTGAAGCTGCCCTCTTCCGCAACGACAAGCAAGTTCATGACGTCTCCGAGGTCTTCCCGTTTCATCGGCCGATCCCTGTCTATTCATAATAAATTATAATAAGCCCATGCCAAATTATCCATCTAATCGTTGAATGCTATCGCGACTATGTTGATCGGCGAACCGAACGAGCATGGAGCGAACGATATTATGAACAATTTAGTTGCACGACGGGACCTGTTCCGCGCGAGCCTGGCAGCATCCATGCTGGCCGTTATTCCCGGTCTTGCAATAGCGCAGGACAAGACCGGCAAGGATATCGCGGCCAGGGGTGATGGAGCGCGGATCGACTATAGCGACGTGCAGGTCCTGTTCGCAGATCTTCAGGTGTCGCTGGTCGCGGGCAGCAGGACAGTCTCCCCAGAAGCCCTGGGCCGTTCCGCCGCGGCACTGGCAAAGGTCGCCACCATCCTTGAGCTTCCAATGCTGTTCAGCGTGGTGCCGGAGCGCAAGGGAGAGCCCGTCCTGATACCGGAGCTTCTGCCCTACGCGACACGCGCCAACACTTTGAAGCGGACATTGACAGGTCCGTTCATGGACAAGGCGACAGCTTCGGCGCTCGCCTCCACTGGGCGCAAAACGCTGATCCTTGCCGGATTTGCTGCCGAGGTGGTCGTTCTGCAGACTGTCTTGGACGCTGTCGAGGCGGGCTACAAGGTCCAATATGTGGTCGATGCGGTTGGCGGGCTGTCTGAACGGACGGAAGATACGGCATTGCGCCAGGCTGAGCTCGCCGGCGGCGTCCCAACGACGGTCGTCAGTCTGACGACACGGATGACACCTGACCTGTTCCAATTCCCCGGTTCCGAAGCGTTCGCCGCCATTCGGCCGCTGCTGTAGTCCAGTGCGCCGATTCTGGTCGACGACCGGCGGCGTAAGTCCCGTGCGGTTTGTCGCCTCTCCGTGCCGGAAAGGCGGCGGAGCACAGCATTGTTTCCGGTGTGCGCGTTGCGAGCGCCGGACATCATCCTCAGGAGTGAAGAAATGACAGAGAAAAGCCCAACCCTGACGCTGAACAACGGCGTTCGCATGCCAGCGTTCGGACTGGGAGTGTTCCAAAGCACGCCGGAGGAGACGTCTTCCGCGGTGATGATCGGCATAGAGGCCGGATATCGGCTGATCGACACGGCCGCGGCCTATATGAACGAGCAGCAGGTTGGCGAAGGGATCGTCGGCAGCGGCATCGATCGTTCCGACCTTTTCGTCACGACGAAGCTGTGGATCGGCGACTACGGAGATGACAAAGCGCGCCATGCCTTTGACAGAAGCCTGCGCAAGCTCGGTCTGGACTATCTCGATCTCTATCTTCTTCATTGGCCGGTCCCTTCGAATTTCGAAGCGACGGTCGCATCCTTCAAGACTGCGGCCAAGCTTCTCGAAGAAGGCCGTATCCTGGCGATCGGGGTCTGCAACCACAACCCCCGCCACCTTGAGATGCTGATCGAACGCACCGGCATCACGCCGGCAGTGAACCAGGTCGAGCTGCATCCCTTCTTCATCCAGCGCGATGTCCAGAACGCCAACCAGCGCTTTGGTATCGTGACCCAGGCTTGGTCGCCGATCGGCGGTGTCAAACGGTATCGCGGTGCCGGTGCGAATTCGCCCACCGACCCTCTCTCTCATCCAGCGATCGCAGAAATTGCCATCAAGCACGGCAAGACCCCCGCCCAGATCGTTCTGAGATGGCATATCGAGAAGGGGTTCTCCGTCATCCCCAAGTCGGTCCAGGCAAAGCGGATCAGGGAGAATATCGACATCTTCGATTTCAGTCTGTCAGCGGATGAAATCCTGGCGGTCGACAGTCTCGACGTCGGTGGACGGGGAGGCCCGGATCCGGACGTGGTGCATCCGGGACTGTACAGCTTCAAGATCGAGGACTGACAAGCCGTCGCCGCCGGTCGGTTGGCTTCGCTTGGAAGATTGAATGAGGTAGGAAAATGATGGATATCGGTGGCGTTCAGTTTCTGTTTGCCGACCTGCAGCCAACGCTCGTCGCTGGTGGCGCGACGATACCTCCTGAGGCTTTGATGACTTCGGCTGTCGTCCTCGCACGCGCCGCGCCTGCATTCGGCATTCCGACGACGTTCAGCATCGTGCCGGAAAGAGGCCAGGCCGGAACACTGCTCCCCGATTTGCAGGAATTCTCAACCCGCCAAAACACATTTCAGCGAACCACGGCCAGTGTATTTCTCGATCAGCCAACCGCATCGGCAATTGCAGCAAATGAGCGAAGGACGATTGTTATCGCAGGGTTTTCTGCCGAGGTCGTGATTCTGCATTCGGCTCTCGCAGCCATCGAGGCAGGTTACCGCGTCCATCTCGCGCTTGATGCCATCGGCGGGCGCTCGCAGCGGACGGAAGAGGCTGCCTTCAGGCAGATAGAGAGAAACGGCGGCATTCCCACTTCCGTTCTCAGCGTCATCACTGGCCTCGCACCGGACTTTTCGTGCGCTCCCGGTAATATGGTTCTCGAACTGACAAGCGCATTGAGACGGTAGTAACAGGTATGTGTCCTGTAGGGCTGTGATGGCATTTGAAAATGCCGGCCGCCCAGCCAGCGGCGTTAGGTCGCCCCTGGCTAACCCGCCGAATCAGCCGTTCACGATCTTCATCATATGCTCGTTGTAGCGAGCACCCAGGACCTGTTGCGTTGCAAGCATTGCGTCGAGATCGGCAAGATCCGCCGTCGAAAGATCGAGCGCGGCGCCGCCGATATTCTCCTTTAGGCGATGCAGCTTGGTCGTGCCGAGAATCGGTACGATCCACGGCTTCTGGGCCAGCAGCCAGGCAATCGCGACCTGTGCGGGCGTTGCCTGCTTGCGCGTAGCCATCTCGCCAATCAGAGCTGCGAGCTTGGCATTGGCGTTGCGCGCGCCGCCGGCAAAGCGCGGCAGGGTGCTGCGAATGTCGCTTTCCGGGAAGATCGTGGAATTGTCGATCTTGCCGGCGAGGAAACCTTTGCCCAAGGGTGAAAAGGGAACGAAGCCGACGCCAAGTTCCTCCAGAGCGGGCAGAATTTCGGCTTCCGGATCGCGGGTGAACATCGAATATTCGCTCTGAAGAGCCGTCACCGGCTGGACTGCATGCGCTCGGCGGATCGTCTGGGCTCCAGCTTCCGACATCCCGAAATGCCTGACCTTGCCTTCCGCGATCAGATCCTTGACGGTTCCGGCGACGTCTTCAATGGGCACGTTCGGATCGACGCGGTGCTGATAGAAGAGGTCGATCACGTCGGTCTTCATCCGCTTCAGTGATTGTTCCGCAACGAAGCGGATACGCGCAGGGGTGCTGTCGAGCCCATATTTGGCGGAGCCGTTCTTCCAACCGAACTTGGTGGCCAACACGACCTTGTCGCGAAACGACTCGACGGCCTCGCCAAGGATTTCCTCGTTGTCGGCGCCATATGACTCTGCGGTGTCAAAAAACGTCACGCCGTTTTCGTAGGCCGCACGGATCAGGCTGATGGCTTCCGATTTGTCTGTTGCCGGGCCGTAGCCGATGGTCAGCCCCATGCAGCCGAAGCCGACGGACGATATGTCGAGGTTCTTTCCGAGTGTGCGGGTCTTCATGATCATTCCCTTCCTGATGCGTGTGAACAATATAGGCGGCTTCCCGCTCGTCGATTAGCTGCTATAAACCGCATAGGGTTATAAGCAGAGCTAATATCGTGGCGCGTGAAAACACTCAGGATATCTCGGCATTTCTGGTTGTCGCGAGGGAGCGAAGTTTCACCCGCGCGGCCGCGAAGATTGGCGTTTCGCAATCGGCTCTCAGCCAGACCGTCAGAGGATTGGAGGAGCGCCTTGGTATCCGGCTGTTGACACGGAACACGCGTGGCGTCTCGCCCACCGAAGCGGGCGAACTCCTGCTGCAAACCGTAGGACCGCATTTCGACGGCATCTATGCCGGGATTGCCGCCCTGAGCGGGCTCAGGGAAAAGCCTTCAGGAACGGTTCGCATCACTGCCGACCAGCATGCCGCCGAGGACGTGCTCTGGCCCGTGCTCGACCGGTTCCTGCCCGATTATCCCGATATCAAGGTGGAGATCGTCATCGACTACGGGCTGACGGACATCGTCGCGGAACGGTACGATGCCGGTGTCCGCAGCGGTGAGATCATCGCCAAGGATATGATTGCCGTGCCGATCGGTCCAGACATCCGCATGATCGTGGTCGGGTCGCCGGAATATCTGGCGGCGCATGATCTGCCCTTGAGGCCGCAGGACCTAACCAATCACAACTGCATCAATCTTCGCCTGCCCACCTATGGCGGCCTCTATGCATGGGAGTTCGAGAAGGACGGACGAGAACTGGCCGTCCGCGTCGATGGTCAACTGATGTTCAACAACATCGGCATGATCATCAAAGCGGCGGTTGCCGGACATGGTCTTGCATATGCGTCTCAAGACCGGATCAGAGACCACCTTGAAAGCGGCAAGCTTGTTCAGGTACTTCAGGATTGGAGCGCGCCATATTCCGGGTACCATCTCTACTATCCAAGCAGGCGTCAGCCCACGGCAGCCTTCCGGGCTTTGGTTGATGCGCTCCGATATCGAAAGAAAAGCTGATTGAGCGGAGAATGTCAGGCACCCTCCGCGTCAAACATCAGCGCTTTATCGGCTGCAGTCACACAGTCTCCCAGCCATCCTTCTCCGACGCGCGATAGATGGCGTCGATGAGCCTCTGGTTATTCTTCGAACTCTCGAGCGTCACCACTTCTTCCTTCTCGCCCAAGGCGGCGCGGGTAAAGGCTTCGGCTTCGAGCTTGTATTGACGGCAGTCCTGGAAGCGGAAATGCTTGGATTCGCTGTGGTTCTGGTTGGTGAGTTCGAGTTCCTCGGCACCGTAGCGGTTGGCGTTGAAGGGCGATTTCACCTCGATGAAACCTTTGTCGCCGTGGAAGATCATGACCTGGCGGGCAGCGAGCTGGGTGGAGATGTAGAAGGAAAGCTCGAAATCACCGAAATCGGCGCGCACCGAGGAATAGATATCGGTGCCGAATTGCTTGTCGCGCTCGGTATTGGCCTGGACGCGCTGCGGCTCCTTGCCGGTGACGAAGCGGGTGGAAATGGTCGGGTAGACGCCGATATCCGGCAGGCCGCCGCCGCCAAGCGAGGCGATGTTGCGCATATTGCCGGGGTCGCGGTTGAAATAGGTGAAGGCGCCCTGGACGTGCTTGAGCGTGCCGATCGCGCCCTCCGCGATCAGCGAGCGGACTTTCCGCCAGACCGGCGAATAGGTGACCATATAGGCCTCGGTCACCAGGACCTTGTTGCGGTCGCGGGCGGCGATCAGCTGGTCGATCTCGCCGGCCTGAAGCGCAATCGGCTTTTCGCAGAGCACATGCTTGCCGGCATCGGCCGACTTGATCGTCCATTCGACATGCTGCGAGGTCGGCAACGGGATATAGACGGCGTCGATCTTGTCGGACGCCAGCATCTCCTCATAGGAGCCGAAGGCATGCGGCACGGAGAAGCGGTCGGCCATGGCGCGGGCCTTGGCGAGATCGCGGCTGGCAATCGCGCTCACCACGCAATTGGTGGCGTCCTGGATGGCCGGGATAACGAGTTCCTCGCCGATCCGTGCCGTTGAGATGATCCCGAAGCGCAGCATTTTTCTCTCCCTTGATCTGTGCGAGCGGACATTATTGAGAGAGCGGAACTCTGGCAATTGCGAAATGCTGCACTATTTCTCTTGAAAGCCCAGGTCGCAATTTGCGGCCAAATGGCTGCCGAGGCGATGACCTCAGGGAAATGGGACGAGAGGGAGCAGATTGATGGCGTTTGAAATCAGGAATGTGCAGCAGCAGGACAAACCGGAATGGCTGATGCTGTGGAACGCCTATCTGGCTTTCTACGGGGTGGGCCTCGATCCGGCGATCACCGATGCCACCTGGAACCGTGTCCTCGATCCGACGTCGCAGGTCTGCATGCGGGTTGCGGAAGTCAACGGTGCGCTTGGCGGATTTGCCATCCATCTCTCGCATCCCTCCACCTGGGTGATGAACAATGACTGCTACCTTGAAGACCTGTTCCTCGACGAACGCCATCGCGGCGAGGGCATCGGCCGGGCGCTGATCGACGACCTCATCACCATCTGCAAGGAGAATGGCTGGGAGCGACTTTACTGGCACACGAATGAAGGCAATGTCCGGGCGCGAAAACTCTATGACAGCTATGTCATGCCGGACGGGCATGTGCGCTACCGGATGCGGGTGCGCTGACGGCGGTTCACGGCGGCGTCACAACAAGTTGAGCCGATATCACCGGGTTGTGGTGTGTGTTTTCCGGTGAACGGTCGCATTCTCTCCTCACCATTCGAGCGGGAGGCAGAGCAATGGCGAAAACCATCACCAATGGCAGCAAAAGCGGCGACATCGACGGAACCGATCATGGCGACGTCATCAACGGCATGGGCGGCGACGACGAGATCTATGGTGGCCATGGTCACGATGTCCTGACCGGCGGCCCCGGCAACGACACGTTCGTGTTCACGGAATTCGGCAAGGGCGACACCGACCACATCACCGACTTCAAGCACGGCGACAAGATCGGCATCGATCCCACCGTGTTCACGGCGTTCAAGAACGGCCATTTCATGTCCGGCGAATTCTATATCGGGCCGATGTCGCTCGATAGCGATGACTATCTGAATTACGACCCGACCACCGGCCACCTCTATTATGACGACGATGGCAACGGCCCGGACAAGCAACACCTGCTTGCGACCTTCGACCACAAGCCGATGCTGCACGCCCACGATTTCGTGCTCGTCCACGAGCACGACGTGATGTGAGGTTTTCGCAGGGCGCGGTGGCTTCCGGAGGGAGGTTGCTCCTCCCGGAAGCCGCTTTTGCATGTTGCCACAGCCTAACTTGAATTCAACGACGTCCGTGCTACGTGCAACATTGTTGTACGAGGATCATTTCATGGCGACGGTTAGCATCCGCATAGACGATGAAACGAAATGCCACTGGAATGATCTGGCCAAGGCCCATGGCCTCAATCAAAGCGAGCTTTTTCGCCAGGCGATCATCGAAAAGCTGGAAGAGCTCGAAGATTTTTACGTCGTGAAGGACCGTAGAGTAAAACCTTTCAAGACCCTCTCGAACGAGGATGTCTGGAAGGAACTGGGCCTTGAGGATTGAACGGCATCCGGGAAGCACTCGCGATCTACGCCAAAAGCTGGTTCCCTATTCCGGCAATATGAAAGGCTTCGTGCCGGTCATAAGCGTCGCACATCGAAGCGTCGCCTATGACCAGCGCCATCTCAAGCAGCCGGAAAACCGGAAGAATTAGCCGCGCAGCGCACCGCCGGTCGATTTCTCGACATTCGACACGATCCGGCCGGTCAGTGCCTCGAAATCCTCATCCGTCAGCGTGCGATCGGCCGGCTGGATCGACACTTCGATCGCTACCGACTTCTTGCCCTCACCCAGCGAACCGCCTTCGAACACGTCGAAGAGGGTGACGCCGGTGATCAGCTTGCGGTCGGCGCTGCCGGCGGCCTTGATGATCGCACCGGCCTCAACGCTTCTGTCGACGACGAAGGCGAAGTCGCGCTTGACGGCCTGGAAGGGCGAGAGTTCCAGCACCGGCTTGGTGCGGGTGGCCTTCTTCTTCGGCTCCGGCAGGCGGTCGATGACGATCTCGAAGCCGGCGAGCGCGCCGGAGACATCCAGCGCTTCGAGCGTCTTCGGATGGAATTCGCCGAAATGACCGATAACCAGTTTCGGCCCCATCTTGATCGTGCCGGAACGGCCAGGGTGATACCAGGCCGGGCCGCCCTGCTCGATCTGCAGGTTGGCAACCGGGAAGCCGCAGGCTTCGAGCACGGCCAGTGCATCGGCCTTGGCGTCATAGACGTCGACCGGCTTGCCGCCGCCCTTATCCTTGTTGGACCAGAGGCGGCCCGCACCATTCAGGCTCGCCGTGCCGCGGCGGATGCCGCCGGCGATGCGGCGCTGGCCGTCCGGCAGATCATTCTCATAGGTGCCGGAGACTTCGAAGATCGCCACGTCGCCGTGACCCTTGTCGGCATTGCGCTGGGCTGCGGCCAGCAGGCCGGGCAGCAGAGACGGCCGCATGTCGGACATGTCGGCAGCGATCGGGTTTTCGAGCTTCAGACTGGCGRCACCGCCGCCGAACAGGACGGCATGCTCGGTCGGGATGAACGACCAGGTCACGGCTTCCAGCATGCCGCGCGAAGCGAGCGCGCGCTTGGCGAGACGGGTGCGGATCTGTAGCGTCGTGAGGATGCGACCGTTGACGTCGCCGAGCCGCGGCAGCGGCTGCGGCTTGATCTCGCTGATGCCGTGGATGCGCATGACTTCCTCGACCAGATCGGCCTTGCCGTCGACATCCGGGCGCCAGGAGGGGACATAGGCCTTGACCGTGTCGCCTGAGCCTTCGGTGCGGAAACCGAGACGGTTGAGGATATCGAGGCTTTCGGCCTTCGGCACGTCGAGGCCGGTCAGGCGCTTGACCTCGGAAAGCGGGAAGGTGACTTCCTTGGCCTTGTGGCCTTCATAGCCGACGACATCCGTCTTCGCGGCCAAGCCGCCGCAGAGTTCCAGCACCAGTTCGGTGGCGCGTTCGAGGCCGGGCACCATATAGTCCGAATCGACGCCGCGTTCGAAACGATAGCGGGCATCGGTGATGATGCCGAGCGAGCGGCCGGTGCGGGCAATGCTGAGCGGGTCCCAGAGCGCCGATTCGATCAGGACGTCGACGGTGTTCTCGTCGCAGCCGGAATGCTCGCCACCCATGATGCCGCCGATCGATTCGACGCCGTTCTCGTCGGCAATGACAACATTAGCCGGCGAAAGAACATATTCGCGGGTGTCAAGCGCCATGACTTTTTCGCCGTCCTTGGCGCGGCGGACGGTCAGATTGCCCTTGACCTTGGCGGCGTCGAAGACATGCAGCGGCCGGCCCTGGTCGAAGGTCATGTAATTGGTGATGTCGACCAGTGCATTGATCGGCCGCTGGCCGATGGCGCGCAATTGCTTCTGCATCCAGGCGGGGCTCGGGCCGTTCTTGACGCCGCGCACGAGKCGGAGCGCGAAGCCGGGGCAGAGCCCCTTGTCCTCATCGCTGAAATCGAGCTTGACCTTGACCGGCGTCTCGCCTTCGACCTTGAAGCTCGGAGCGGCGCGCGTCTTCAGCGTGCCGAGGCCGGAGGCAGCGAGATCGCGGGCGATGCCGTGGATGCTGGTGCAGTCCGGACGGTTCGGCGTCAGGTTGATCTCGATCACCGGATCGTCGATGCCATAATAGGCGGCGAAGGACGTGCCGACCGGTGCATCGGCCGGCAGGTCGATGATGCCGTTGTGGTCGTCGGAAATCTCCAGTTCCTTTTCCGAGCACATCATGCCGCGGCTTTCGACACCGCGGATGGCCGAGATGCCGAGCGTCACGTCGAGGCCGGGAATATGCGTGCCGGGCGCAGCAAAGGCGCCGACCAGGCCGGCCCGCGCATTCGGCGCGCCGCAGACGACCTGCACCGGAGCACCAGTGCCGGTGTCGACCGACAGAACCTTCAGCTTGTCGGCCTGGGGATGCTTTTCCGCGGTCAGAACCTTGGCGATGATGAAGGGCTTGAAAGCCGCCTTGTCATCGACGCCTTCGACTTCCAGACCGATCAGCGTCAGCCGCTCGCAGATCTGATCGAGCGTGGCGTCGGTTTCGAGATGGTCCTTCAACCAGGAGAGTGTGAACTTCATTCGTGTGCTCCATCGGGTCGCGGCACGCTCGTCCGTTCCAACTGCGGCAAGCCGTCACCAATATGAAAATAGGGCAGTTTCTGGCCGACCCAGGCATGGAGGGTTGGAACATAGCGTTCCTGATGATCCATGGCGCCGAGGGTCAGGTAGATGTCGTCGGGCAGGCGGGCGTCCAGATAGGCAAGTGGCGTGCCGCAGACCGGGCAGAAGTGGCGCGTCACCGTGCCGTTCACATAGTCGGCCTTGGTGCCGGTAAAGGTGGATGCTTCCGCCTTGAAGCCGACGAAAGCCGAGAGCGGGGCACCGCTTGCCTTGCGGCAATCAACACAGTGACAATAGCTGACATGGAACGGCTCGGCGCGCGCCTCAAAACGCACCGCACCACATCGGCAGTTGCCTGTGTGAAGGCTCGTCATGCGCTCAAACCGCCGAACAGCGTCGGCAGGTCGAGCGGGCGGAAGCCGTAGTGGGTCATCCAGCGGACATCGGCATTGAAGAAGTCGCGCAGGTCGGGCATGCCGTATTTCAACATGGCGATGCGGTCGAGGCCCATGCCCCAGGCAAAGCCCTGATATTCATCCGGATCGAGCCCGCCGGCGCGCAGCACATTGGGATGCACCATGCCGCAGCCCAGGATCTCCATCCAGTCGGTGCCTTCGCCGAACTTGATCACGTCGCCGGAGCGGTCGCACTGGATGTCGACCTCGACCGACGGTTCGGTGAAGGGGAAGAAGGACGGGCGGAAGCGCATGTTGACAGAAGGCACTTCGAAGAAGGCTTTGCAGAACTCTTCCAGCACCCAGCGCATATTGGCGACATTGGCCGATTTATCGATCACCAGGCCTTCGACTTGATGGAACATCGGCGAATGGGTGGCGTCTGAATCCTGCCGGTAGGTCTTGCCCGGAATGATGATGCGGATCGGCGGTTTTTGCGTCTCCATGGTGCGGATCTGCACCGGCGAGGTGTGCGTGCGCAGCACCTTGCGCTCGCCCTTGGCGTCCGGCGGCAGGAAAAACGTGTCGTGCATTTCGCGGGCCGGATGGCCTTCCGGGAAATTCAGCGCCGTGAAATTGTAATAATCGGTCTCGATATCCGGACCTTCGGCAATCGAGAAACCCATGTCGCCGAAAATGGCGGTGATCTCGTCGATGATCTGGGTGATCGGATGGATGCGGCCGCGCTCGGCCGGCGAATTGCGGACGGGCAGCGTCACGTCCAGCGTCTCGCGCTTCAGCCGTTCATTGATCGCCTGGTCCTTGAGGTCGGCCTTGCGGGTGGCGATCTCGGCGGTCACTTCGTTCTTCAGGACGTTGATGGCGGCGCCGCGGGTCTGGCGCTCTTCCGGGCTCATCGTGCCCAGCGTCTTCAGGAGCTCGGAGATCGAGCCCTTCTTGCCGAGAGCATTGACGCGGACATTTTCGATCGCCGCTTCATCGGCAGCAGTGGCGATTTCCGCGAGGAGGGTCTGTTTCAACTGGTCGAGATCGGACATGCTGCGCTCGTATTTTGCGGAGGAAATGCGGACGGATAGTCAAGAAAAAACCCGCGCTAGCCTGCCAGCGCGGGTTTCCCAAAAGTGCAAGTGAGAGGGAAGCGCTGGCTTACTTGACCACGCTTTCAAACTCATTGGTGGTGCCGGCGTCCTTGAGGTAGCCGAGCGCCTTCTTGGAAGCAGCGACGAGCGCGCCGAAAGCCTCGGCTTCGGTGATCGCCATGTTGGACAGAACCTTGCGGTCGACTTCGATGCCGGCCTTGGTCAGGCCGTCGATGAAGCGGCCATAGGTCAGGCCATGCTCGCGGACGGCGGCATTGATGCGCTGAATCCAGAGAGCGCGGAAATTGCGCTTCTTGACCTTGCGGTCGCGCGTCGCATACTGCATCGAGCGATCGACGGCAGCCTTTGCGGTGCGGATCGTGTTCTTGCGGCGGCCGTAGAATCCACGGGCTGCCTTCAAAACCTTCTTATGCTTGGCGTGGGCGGTAACGCCTCTTTTTACACGTGCCATGTCATGATCTCCTTACGTAAACAACAGATACCGCTAGTCTCAGAGACCGTTCGGCAGATAGTTCTTGATGACCTTCTTGCCATCGGGCTCGGCGAGCACCATGGTGCCGCGCGCGTCGCGAATGAACTTGTTGGAACGCTTGATCATGCCGTGGCGCTTGCCGGCAGCAGCCGACAGAACCTTGCCGGTGGCGGTGATCTTGAATCGCTTCTTGGCCGCCGACTTCGTCTTCATCTTGGGCATTTTGCTACTCCATTGTTCTGGTTATTGAGAAGCTTGGCTGATGAGGCCTGCTTCAAGCATAAGAACGGCCACGGCATGCCCTGCCGGACCGTTCGGACGCGCGCTTATAACCGCATGTCCGGGAAAGCGCAACGGGGTGGTGGGGGATTCTTTTTCGGGAGTTTTCGGCCGGGGCTACCCCCCTCTGTCCTGCCGGACATCTCCCCCTCAAGGGGGGAGATTGATATGCCGCCACCTCCTTGCCCAAAGCGACGGCAGTTCAGGATTCTTCGGCAGCGTCAAGGTCGGGGAGCGCGCCGCTTGCCAATCTCCCCCCTTGAGGGGGAGATGTCCGGCAGGACAGAGGGGGGTGCTGGCAGCAGGAGAGAGATTCCCGTTCCCACGACGGCAGAAACGATCACCAACAAATGCGCATTGATGCTCGCCTTCGCCAGCAGTGACAGCGACGCCTTGCTAATCCCAAACGCCGCCGCCCCCGCCGCAATGCCAGCCGGATATGTCCCGACGCCACCCGGCGCATGCACCGGCAGCACAGACGACAATTCTCCACCCAGCGCCCCGCCAAAACAGGCCGCGATCGGGTCAATGCCCATCAGGCGCAGCACCCAGGCCAGCACGATGACTTTGACGCCCCAATTCAGCACGGTGAGAAACCAGGCGCGCAAAAAAGCTGCGACGTCGCGCGGAATGCCATCCTCGATCTGATCGGCAAATTTGACGATCTTTTCCGGCAGCTTCCGCCGGGCCAGCCCGACGGCCGGCTCTTTCAACGGAAAGAGCAGAAGCGGCAGGACAAGAAAAATCAGCCAGACCACGCACGCCCACACCTTATATCCTGTATCCGCCACCAGCCCCACCCCCSCCGCCGCCAGCAGCGCATGCAGGTCGAGCAGGCGCAAAACCAGCAGTGCGGCCGTACCATGCGCCAGCGGCACGCCGAATTCCGAGCGCATCAGCAGCGGAAAGCTGGTCTCGCCGGCGCGGAAGGGCAGCATGATGTTGAGCAGATTGTGAATCTGCGTCACCCGGAACAGCCAGAGGAAGCGGCCGGCCGTCTCGCGCGGAAAATAATCCTGCATGCGATGCGTCCGGATGACATAGGTGCCGACCAGCAGCGCCAAGGCCGCGAGAATGGTCCAGACGCCGACAGCGCGCCAGCCTTCCAGGATGACGCCCCAGCCCCAGATCCATTGCACGAAGCCGGCATAGGCGGCGATCACCAGAACCGCCAGAAGTGCTATGCGGTTTCGGCGAAACCAATCCTGCATGGAACTGTGGGCCTTCCCTATCGATTGCTTTGCTGCGGCGCCTGCTATAACAGAAGGCGCTTGCAAAACCAGCCCATTCCGGAGCAACCCGCGTTGTTACAGTCACCATCCGCCTTGCAGGCCGACACCGAGCCGGCATATGCGATCGAGCTCTCCGTCCTCATCCCCCTGCACAATGAGGAAGAGAACGTCACCTTGATGATCGAGCGGGTCGCCGAGGCGCTCAAGGATTTCGGCAAGCCGTGGGAACTGATCATCATCGACGACGGCTCGACCGATGCAACGCTCGCGCGCGCCCGCAAGGAGCTCGGCAAGCCCGGTTTCGATCTCAGGATCATCGAGTTCCAGCGCAATTTCGGCCAGGCAGCCGGCCTGCAGGCGGGTTTCGATGCGGCGCGCGGCCGGCTGATCGCCACGCTCGACGGCGATCTGCAGAATGATCCCTTCGACATTCCGCGGATGATCGTTGAACTCGAAGAGCGCGAGCTCGACATGCTCTGCGGCTGGCGCAAGAGCCGGCAGGACGGGCTATGGCTGCGGCTCATTCCCTCCTGGATCGCCAACCGGCTGATCGGCAATATCACCGGCATCAAGATTCATGACTATGGCTGCGGGCTGAAACTCTATCGCGGCGAGATCGTCAAGCAGGTCCGGATCATGGGCGGCATGCATCGCTTCATTCCGGCCTGGGTGGCGAGCGTCGTGCCGTCGACACGCATCGGCGAGGTGGTAGTCAACCACCATGCCCGCCAGTTCGGCACCTCGAAATACGGCATTTCCCGTACCTTCCGGGTGATCCTCGACCTGCTCGCCGTGCTGTTTTTCATGCGGTTCCGCGCGCGGCCGGGCCATTTCTTCGGCATGATCGGGCTCTCCTTCGGCGGCATCAGCGCCTTGATGTTCCTCTATCTCTTCATCCTGAAATTCGGCTTCGGCGAAAGCATCGGCACGCGGCCGATGCTGACCATTGCCATGATGCTGTTCGTCGGCTCGGTGCAGATGATCACCACCGGCATTCTCGCCGAAATGCTCGCCCGCTCGCATACCGGCACGATCAGCTATGTGATCCGCAAGACCTACGGCGAGGATTGATGTGGCGTCCCGGATCGCGCGGCCCGTCAGCCTGCTCTTCCTGGTTCTGGCGCTCTATTTCGCCGTCAATATCATCGTTCGCCTGAGCCTGCCGGCATCGCTGGAGCTCGACGAAGCCGAGCAGGTGTTCTTCTCGCAATGGCTGGCGCTCGGCTACGGGCCGCAGCCGCCGCTCTACAACTGGCTGCAGATCGGCACCTTCGCTCTGGTCGGCAGATCCTTGCTCGGGCTGAGCCTGCTCAAGAATGTGCTGCTGTTCTCGACCTATCTGTTTTCCTGGCTGGCGGCGCGCCAGGTGCTCAGGGATCGCAGTCTTCAGATCGTTGCCGTCCTCGGTCTGCTCACTTTGCCGCAGGTCTCGTTCATGGCCGAACAGGATCTCGCCCATACCGTGGCCCTGATCGCGGCAACCGCTCTCTTCCTTTATGCCTTGTGCCGCATCCTGGTCCGGCCGGACATTGTTGCCTACCTGATCGCCGGCCTTGCGGTCGCATTGGGGGTGCTGGCGAAGTATAATTTTGTGCTCCTGCCGGTGGCCGCCCTGCTTGCCGTGTTGCCGGAGCAGGATTTGCGCGACCGGATATGGAACTGGCGGCTTCTTGTCGCCCTGCTTCTGGCCTTCGTGCTTGTCCTGCCGCATGCAATCTGGTTGATCCGGCATCTGGATTTCGCGACCGCCGAGACCCTCGGCAAGATGAAGGATCACCACAAGACCTCACCCGGGCTGGTCTCGTCGATCAGGGGCGTGGCGTCCCTGGCCGTGGCCTTTCTCGCATTTTCGGCGCTGACGCTGGTGATTTTCGCCGGCGTCTATCGCCGGCAGGCGTGGACCGTGCTGACGGCATCGTCGCCGACGATCCGCATCATCGAGCGGATGCTGCTGATCCTGCTGGCCGCCTTGCTGCTGGTCATCATCGGCACGGGGACGGTCATGGTGCGCGAACGCTGGCTCGATCCCTTCCTGCTGATCCTGCCGCTTTATCTCTGCCTGAAGATCGAAGCGGCGGACGCTGCCGACCGCCTGAAGCGTCCCGGCCTGCTGGCGATACCGCTGATCATCCTGATCGCGGTGCCGGCCAGCATCGCGCTCCGCGTCCTGCTGGCGCCTTCAGGGGGCTATACGCGGCTCAACATTCCGACCGACCGCTTTGTCGAAAGCGTCGTGTCCGAGCCCAGAATCGCTCCCGCAGTGGTGATCGCCGGCGACCGGCGCCTCGCCGGCAATATTGCCCTGCTGCTTCCGGGTGTGCCGGCGATGACACCGCAACATCCCGATTTTACGCTGTCCTTTGCCGCCAGCGCCACGCGACCGCTGCTGCTTGCCTGGTCGATGCCTGGAGATGGCGAGATGCCGGAAGCGCTTCGCCAGTGGCTGGCGGCCAACGGATATGCCGAGGCCAGGATCGATGCGCGCTCACTCGCACTGCCCTATCATTTTGCGCATAATCAGGACAGCTACGCGTTCGGCTACGCCTGGATTTCTCCCACGGCAAAATAGAGGTCACACCGGCCTCGCCACCGTGTGGCGCGGCGGATTGACCGGCATGTCAAGTGTGATTTCCAGCCCTCCAAGGTCCGAGCGGCCCGGCACGACACTCGCGCCATAGGCCTCGGCGATATCACGGGTGATCGCCAGTCCGAGGCCGGAGCCGCCCGTCTCATCATCGGCATGCTGGCCGCGTTTGAGGATGTCGTCATACTGGCTTTCTTCGACGCCGGGGCCATCGTCGGCAACGACGAGCATCACCCGCTCGCCGCGTCTCTCAGCCGTCACCGCGATCACGGCATTGGCCCATTTCGTCGCATTGTCCAGCACATTGCCGATGGCTTCGGCGAGGTCGGCCGGATCGATCGTCACCTTCAGGTCGCCAGTCATGTCGACCTTCCAGCGCAATGCACGCTGGTCGGTCAACGGCTTCAGGACCTGGATCAGCCTATGCGTCAGCTCCCCGACATCGGCGGTCGCCATGCGCTCGACACCCAGGCGGGCGGCCTGCAATTGCCGGTCGGCACGCTGGCGGATGGCATCGACCTGCTTGAATGCCATCGCCGCCGATTCCGGGTCCATCGATGCGGCGAGTTGCGCCAGCACCGTCAGCGGCGTCTTGAGGCCGTGGGCGAGATCGGAGGCGCGGCTGCGCGCCCGCTCGACGGCGGTTTCGCGCTCCTTGAGCAGAAGGTCGATCTCGCGCACCAGCGGCAGCACCTCGCTTGGTCCTTCATTGCCGAGTTCGGTCAGCGTGCCGGCGCGGATCTCGGCTATCTTGCGCCTGAGGCGATCGAGCGGTGCAAGACCGGCTGCCGCCTGGATCGTGGCGCCGGTGGCCAGCAGGGCGGCGGTGATCAGCAGCATCAATTGCAGCTGGCCATGAAAGCCGGTGAGAGCCACGTTCAGCTCGGATTTGGGGAAAGCGGTGTAGATGCAGAAAATCTGGGCATTCCGCCCCTCCCCGATCCGAGATTTCTGCGCCATGACCAGGATATCATTGCCGTCCGGCCCGGTGCCGATTCTGAAGTCGCGGTATTTCGACGCCCTAAGGCTTTCGTCGGCGATCACCGTGTCCCAGAGCGAGCGGGAGCGCTCAACGACCTTTTCGCCAACTTCAAGCTCCCAATAGCGCCCTCCGGCCGGGAGGTTGAGCCGCGGATCGGATGGGGTGCTGGAAAGCCGGGGCCGGCCGTTCTCGATTGTCACCGCCGCCGTCAGACTGTCTGAAAGCACGGTCATCTCTGTGCGATATTGGTCGACAACATAGTCTGTGAAGACACGACTGAGGGTCCACCAGACGAGCAGCAAGGCCACCGCGATCGCCACCGCGGCGCCGACTGCCAGCCGGAACCGCAGGGAGCGGATCATTCCGCATCGCCTGTGATGAGGTAGCCGAAGCCGCGCCGGTTCTGGATCGAATCGGGCGCCGTCTTCTTCCTGAGCCGCGTCACCATCGCCTCGATGGCGTTCTTGGCCGCGTCGTCGTCGCGCCCCTGCACATGCGTCGCCAGTTCCATCGCCGATACCGCCTGGCCCGGCCGACTGACGAGATAGGAGAGCAGCCGGTATTCCATCGGGCTGACTTCGATCGGCTGGTTGTCGAAACTGATGCGTTTGGCGATCTCATCGAGACCGAAACGGCCGGCGGTGATGAGAACCTGGGCGCGTAGCTGCGAGCGGCGCAAGAGCGCGCGCAGCCGTGCCAGCAGTTCCTCGGCGCGAAACGGTTTTGGCAGATAATCATCTGCGCCGGCGTCGAAACCGTCGACGCGCTCCATCCACGAACCGCGCGCTGTCAGCACCAGGACGGGGGTGACGACGCCTGCCTGGCGCCAGCGGCGAAGGATGGAAAGGCCATCCATGCCCGGCAGGCCAAGGTCGAGAATGATGGCGGCATAGTCACCCGTCTCGCCACGTTCCCAGATCTCCGGCCCATGCGTGGCGCGCTCCGTCAGGTAGCCGGCGGCGTCGAGCTGGCCGGCTACCAGGGCAGCAATCGCGCCATCGTCTTCGGCAAGCAGAATGCGCATTTTATCCTCAGAATCCCAGAATTCCCACGAAGGCGCCGGTCTTGGCGTCCAGCCGGATGGTCGAGATCACGCCGTCCGAATGCCGCATCTTGATCCGGTATTGTGCCCGGCCGAAGACCGAGACCAGCTTGACGTCAATGACCTTGCCGCGAAAGCGCGTGTCGACGATCCCGAGCGCCTTCTTCAACGAAATGATACTGCCGTTCCTGACCGCACGCAGGGCCTGGTCCTGGTCGGTGCCAGGATGATTGCTGGTATTGGCGCCGTTGTCATTGTTGTTGTCGCCGCCGCCGTCATCGTTGTTGTGCCCGCCATCGTCATGCCCACCGTCATCATGGCCTCCATCGTCGTGACCGCCATCATCATGACCGCCGTCGTCCGCATGCGCAGGCCTGAGCGGGCCTGGCGCCGGCAGAAGCAGCGTTGTCAGCGCCACAAGCACGATAAATGAGCGCCTTTCGATCATGCGGACCGCCTCAACTCGGAAAACCAATCATGGACGCAGCCCGGGCGACGGTCAATCAAATCGAATCGGCAGTGAGGCCCGCCACCGGGGGGAGTGGCGGGCAGGTTCGCCGGTGCTGGGCGGCGGGGGCGGCGAACCGTTTGGAAAATTCAAGCAGGATCAGTCGTCGACGCCGCCGGCATCGTCATCGGTGCCATTGTCGTCGGTGCCGCCGCTATCGTCGTCGGTGCTGTCGTCATCCGTGCCGTCGTCGTCGGAACTGTCATCGTCCGAACTATCGTCGTCATCATCGGTGGTCGTCTGGGTCGTCGAATTGCTTTTGCCACCACGATGGTTGTGATGCGTCTCGGTCTTGCCATGGTGGGTGCCGTGCTTGCCGCCGACGCCTTGATCGTGCTGGCCGTGATTGCCTTTTGCGAAGGCGGCGCCTTCGAGGTTCGGCAGCAGCGGGTTGGTCACGAGCCATGAGAACGCGACCGTGGACGCGAGGATTGCCCGACGTCCTTTTACTCCCAGGGATTTCAATTGCATGTTGACCTCTCCTAGATCGCGGGTCCGACCCGCTTTCGCTGGAATCGCCGTATCGATTCCATGAGAGGATGATGCCGCATCCATGCTGACAGCTTGCTGAGTCCGCCTGTCAGCGTCCTGTCAGCAAAAAGCCGTCCGGGGCGCGCGCCGGACGGCTTTTTCTGGGAATCTGCCGGATGGCGCTTATTTCGGCGCCAGGACCATCATCATCTGACGTCCCTCGAGCTTCGGCTCGGCCTCGACCTTGGCAATGGCCTGAGTGTCGTCGCGAACCTGGTGCAGGAGCTTCATGCCGAGCTCCATATGAGCCATTTCACGGCCACGGAATTTCAAGGTCACCTTGACCTTGTCGCCGTCGTCGAAGAAACGCTGGATGGCCTTCATCTTCACGTCGTAATCGTGCGTGTCGATGTTGGGACGCATCTTGATTTCTTTGATTTCAATGATCTTCTGTTTCTTGCGGGCTTCGGCCGTCTTCTTCTGGGTCTGATACTTCAGTTTGCCCAGATCGAGGATCTTGCACACCGGCGGTTCGGTGTTCGGCGAGATCTCGACGAGATCGAGGCCGGCGGCTTCCGCCATGGCCAGTGCCTGGTCGGTCGGCACGATGCCTTGATTGGCGCCTTCTGCGTCAATGAGCTGAATGCGGGGGACGCGGATTTCCCTATTCGAACGCGGTCCGTCTTTGGTAGGGCCTTCCGCCTTGAAAGGTCTGCGAATGGTCGTATTCTCCTGGATTGTTTACAATAGCGGTTTCCTCTGCCATCAGCGGCATTCGAATGCAATGGCGATCCGGCTGAGAGAAGACTTCGTAGCATGACTTCTGACAAAAATCATCCCTGAAAATGGTGCAATTTCACCGGTTTGCAAGAGCCGACAAGGACTTTCGATGACTGCTTCCACACAATCGCCGACATTCATTGCCGCGGGCGCCGGTGACAGCCCGCGCGATATCGCCGTTATCGCCTGCGAGCCTGCGGGCAAGAAGGCGAAAACGGTGGTCGTCTGGTGCGGCGGCTTTCTCTCCGACATGACCGGCACGAAAGCCGTGGCGCTCGAGGAATTTTCGCTGGCGCACGGGCTTGGCTTCGTGCGATTCGACTATAGCGGGCATGGACGGTCGAGCGGACACTATACCGGTGGCACGATCTCCATCTGGCTCGAAGACGCCATGGCCGTGCTCAAGGCCTTTACCGGCAAGCGGCGCCTGATCCTGGTCGGCTCGTCGATGGGCGGCTGGATTGCACTCAGGATCACGCAAGAACTGCGCAAAGCCAAGCAGGGCAAGCGGCTGGCCGGCATCGTGCTGATCGCGCCGGCGCCGGATTTCACCGCCGAACTGATCGAGCCGCGGCTGACCGACAAGGAGCGCGGCGAGCTCGACCAGAAGGGCTATTTCGAAAAGCCGTCGCAATATTCCCCGGAACCCTATCGCTACACCAAAGCGCTGATCGAGGACGGCCGCGCCAACCGGGTGATGGACGGGCTGATCGAAACCGGCTGCCCGGTGCATATCCTGCAGGGCATGAAGGACCCCGACGTCCCTTATAAGCACGCGATGACGGTCATGGAGAAAATCGTCGGCGACGACGCGATCCTGACCTTGATTCGAGAAGGCGACCATCGCCTGTCGCGGCCGGAGGACCTTGAGCGAATCTGTTCGGCTGTGCTCGCAATGTCACAAGATGCTTAAATACCGCCCCGCTCTTAACCATGTTAAACGAACATTATGGTTAACGGTTCCTTAACGCGTTGACAATTTCGCCCCTGATCCTGTTTACTCTTTGTTAACGGATGAATGGGGCGGGCAATGACCGGGATCATCACAAAGGCTGGCTGGACGATTGCGTCCGTGTTGGCAGGGCTTCTTCTGAGCTCCAATGCAGATGCGGCTTCCCGCTTCATGCAGGTGGGCGCGATCACCTCGCAGCCGATCGGCCATTACGAATTCTGCCAGATCCATGAGGACGAGTGCAATATCAAGTCGGCCAACACCGTGGCGCCGCGCGTTACCGAGCATGGCTGGGATATCGTCCAGGACGTCAACCTCAAGGTCAATCACGACATCATTCCGATGACCGACCAGGAACTCTACGGCAAGGATGAGGTCTGGGCCTATCCGACCTATGCCGGCGATTGCGAGGATTTCGCGCTGCTCAAGCGCCGCATGCTGCTGCAGGCGGGTTTCTCGCCGGCCGACCTGCTGATGACCGTGGTGCGCAAGCCCGATGGCGAAGGCCATGCGGTGCTGACGCTCCGGACCTCCGATGGTGACTATATCCTCGACAACCTGACCAGCGAGGTCAAGCTCTGGTCCGACACGCCCTACCGCTATCTGAAGCGGCAGGCCTCGTTCAACACGGGCCGCTGGGTGACGATCGAGAATTCCGACGAAGTCGTGGTCGGCGCCGTCAACAACTGATCGACGATTTGCTGAGTTTTTACAAACGCCTGACGGTCTCCGTCAGGCGTTTCCTATCAATATGCCGGCCGCCAGCACCAGTGCCCCGCCCAGCACCACTTGCAGCACCGCCTTGAAGAACGGCGTCTCCATATAGCGGTTCTGGATGAAGGCGATCGCCCAGAGTTCGACGAACACCACGATCACCGCGATCGTCGTCGCCAGCCGGAAATTCGGGATCAGATAGGGCAGCGCATGCCCCAGCCCGCCAATGGCGGTCATGACGCCCGAAGCGACGCCGCGCTTGATCGGCGAGCCGCGCCCGGAAATCACGCCATCGTCATGCGCCGCCTCGGTGAAGCCCATGGAAATGCCGGCGCCGACTGCAGCCGACAGGCCAACCAGGAAGGTTTTTGTCGTGTCGCCGGTGGCGAAGGCGGCGGCGAAGATCGGCGCCAGCGTCGACACCGATCCGTCCATCAGCCCGGCAAGACCGGGCTGCACCCAGGTAAGCACCAATTGCCGCCGCGCGGTCTCGTCCTCTTCCTCGCGGGCATCGTCCGGCAGATATTTTTCGCCCAGTTGATGCGCCAGCCCTTCATGCTGCTTCTCGGCAATGGCCAAGTCGCCCAGCAGCTTGCGCGTCGAGGCATCCGTCGACTGCTGTGCGGCCTTGAGGTAGAAGCGATGGGCGGCTTCCTCCATCAGTTCGGCCTGCTTGCGGGCTTCGGCCACCGACAGCGTGCGGATCAGCCAATCGGGCTTGCGTTCGGGGAATTCGCGCACGTGCTCGCGGCGGACCAGCGGAATGCGGTTGCCGAAGCGCACCTTATGCTCATCGATCAGGATCTGGCGGTGATGGCTCTCCTCCTCCGCCATGTCCTCGAACACTTTCGCCGAATGCGGGTAG
The DNA here is from genome assembly GCF_056403475.1 of Rhizobium sp. P2_G9. Taxonomy (NCBI): domain Bacteria; kingdom Pseudomonadati; phylum Pseudomonadota; class Alphaproteobacteria; order Hyphomicrobiales; family Rhizobiaceae; genus Rhizobium; species Rhizobium sp. P2_G9. The sequence continues at coordinate 142,168 of NZ_JBFUFK010000007.1, forward strand.
TCCGTGCGTAGCGCATCGGCATAGGCGAGATAGATGCGGCCGTCGTCTTCCTCATTGGAAATGGCAAGCGCCAAGACCTCCTGCTCGGAGAGAGAAGACAGCGGCCGCTTTGACGGGCTGAAAGGATTGGTGAACATCGCGGCACCTTTTTAGAATAATTCTAAATAGAAGGTCGGACCGCGATGGTCAAGCGTGGTTGGAGCCATCGGAAGGCGCACGGCCATGGATCGCCATGACCGCCTTGCTTGCCTGATTATTCCTGGATCGAGATCAGCCGCGTGCTGCCGCCGTTGCAATGATAGCAGCAGTTCGGGCACGATCCGCGCTGGCCTGGGCCGACGCCCCAGTAGATGCCGTTCTTGTCGCCCGAGACCCAGGCGCCGTAGCAGATATTCTCGTCGTCCTGGCAGGACAAGGTGATGTGCTGGCGGCCCTCGAGCAGCGGATAGATCTGGCCATTGCCCGGCCAGACATGGTCGCGGTCCTGGCTGTAGAACTCCATATCCACCGCGCCATAATCATTGCTGAGCTGGAAAGTCAGCGTTTCGGCGGATGCCACCGCGCCGCCGAGAATGCCGATCAAAGCCATCGCGACGACGGAAAGTCTCAGAAATTTCATCACGTCTCTCACCCCTTGAATGCCGGCTTCCCCACAAAGCATGATCCCGGCGGTGAGACCTTGGCAGATTCTCGCCATCGGTTGTCCGACCATTTTTGGGACTGTCGAAGAATGGGGGGATATGCCGCGATATGGACCCTTCGAGGCTTTTCCGGCTGCGCCGAAAACTGCCCCGGGGCGAGGTGGAATGTGCATCGCCGCTGGCGCCCCAAGTTCTCCTTGCTGCGGCAATGCTTCGGTGAAGAAGACACTCCCCCCTATCGAGAGGAGTGTTCAGTGCATCGGTGATTGACCTGCCCGTCGAGCGGAGGAAACCCTCATTCCCCGTAGGGAATCCAGACGTTCTTCACGTCCGTCGCGCGGCGCAGGAAAAGCGGGCCCTCGCCCTGGGCGGGGTCCATCCAGTCGAAGCCCTTGCCGTAATCGGTAAACACACGCTTCAGATTGCCGATCGAGGCCTTTTCCGCCATCGCCGACAGCGCCTGCGAGCCGAAAGCCCAGAGTGCGTCGACATCGTTGTGGCTGGCGAGCGACTTGCCGAGCTCCATCGCCGAACCGGTGACGATGTTGATCACGCCGGCCGGGACATCGGAGGTTTCGAGCACGGTGTAGAAATCCGTGGCCGACAGCGGATAGGGTTCGCTCGGCACGGTGACAACGCGATTGCCGACGGCGACCAGCGGGGCGACCAGCGAGATGAAGCCGAGCAGCGGCATTTCCGGCGGGCAGATCACGCCGACCACGCCCTGCGGTTCCGGCAGCGCCAGTGCCACGCCCCGCAGCGGCGGCGTGTGGATCAGGCCCTCATATTTGTCGGCCCAGGCGCCATAGGTGAAGAGACGCGAGACGGCAGCCTCGACTTCCGCTTTGGCCGAGGCCGGGCTGCGGCCGGTCTGGGCGGCGATGCGGGCGGCGAATTCATCCTCGCGGGACGCCAGGTTCTCGGCGATGTAATAAAGGATCTGCGCCCGGTTATGCGCTGTGGCGGAGGCCCAGCCGGAGGCGGATTGCGCCGCGGCAACGGCATTGCGGATGTCCTTGCGATTGCCCTCGCCGACTTCGCCGACCACCTTGCCCTTGGGCGACAGGATCGGCCGCGAATAATTGCCGTCCGGCCGCGCCTGCTTGCCGCCGACGAAAAGCTTTGCCGTACGGTCGACCACCGGGGCTGCGAAATCGCCGGGCGTGGTCTTGAGCTGCGGCACGGCGATTTCCGCACGTGGCTTGGCATTGGCCCAGGCCTTCGGCTTCAGATATTCGTATGCGCCTTCCTTGCCGCCCTCGCGGCCAAAGCCGGACTCCTTCTTGCCGCCGAAACCGGCCGAGGCATCGAAGAGATTGGTGGCATTGACCCAGACGACGCCCGCTGCGAGCTTTGCCGCGACATGCAAGGCTAGGCCGATCGTCTCGCTCCAGACGGATGCCGCGAGGCCGAAGCGGGTGTGATTGGCAAGCTGCACCGCCTCTTCCGGCGTGCGGAAGGTCATGGAGACGGCGACCGGCCCGAAGATTTCCTCGGTGGCGACGATCGAGGTCGGTTGGACGTTGGCAAGCAAAGTGGGGCGATAGAAAGAGCCAGTCTTCGGCAGGTCGATTTCGCTCTGGAAGAGTTCGGCGCCTTCCTCGACGCCCTGGTTGACCAGTTTTTYGATGCGGCGGAGCTGCACCGGGTCGATGATCGCGCCCATGTCGATCGCCTTGTCGAGCGGATGGCCGACACGCAGCGTCTGCATCCGGCGACGCAGCCGGGCATGGAATTTCGGCGCCACGCCTTCCTGCACCAGAATGCGCGAGCCGGCGCAGCAGACCTGGCCCTGGTTGAACCAGATGGCATCGACCACGCCCTCGACCGCGCCGTCGATATCGGCATCGTCGAAGACGATGAACGGTGACTTGCCGCCAAGTTCCAGCGTCAGCGACTTGCCGGAGCCGGCGGTTTTCTCGCGGATGATGCGGCCGACCTCGGTCGAGCCGGTAAAGGCGATCTTGTCGATCCCGGCATGGTCAACAACCAGCGCGCCGGTCTCGCCTTCGCCGGTAATGACGTTGAGCACGCCCGCCGGCAATCCGGCGGCAGCCGCCAGTTCGGCGAACAGCAGCGCCGTCAGCGAGGTGAATTCAGCCGGCTTCAGCACCACGGTATTGCCGAGCGCCAGTGCCGGCGCCACTTTCCAGGCAAGCGTCAGCAGCGGGAAGTTCCAGGGAATGATCTGGCCGACGACGCCGACCGGATTGTGATCGGCGAATTCGGTTTCCGTCAGCTGCGCCCAGCCGGCATGGTGATAGAAATGCCGGGCGGCGAGCGGTACGTCGATATCGCGCGTCTCGCGGATCGGCTTGCCGTTGTCGATCGCCTCGATCACGGCGAGCAGGCGGCCGTGCCGTTGGATCATGCGGGCCAACGCATAGAGATGGCGGGCGCGCTGATGGCCGGAAAGCTTTGCCCACTGCGCCTGGGCCTTGCGGGCGGCGGCAACGGCGGCGTCGACATCTGCAGCCGTGCCAATGGCGAGCTTGGCTAGATCGGCGTTGGTGGCCGGTTCATGCGTGGTAAAGGTTTCGCCGTCGGCCGAGGGGCGGAATTCGCCATTGATGAAATGGCCGAAGGTGGAATTGTGCCGCTTCAGCCAGGCGCGGGCTTCGGTATCGGCTTCGGGGGCGGGACCGTAGGACATTTCGTCGAAATAGGTTGCAACGGACATTTTGGGCTCCTCAAGCATTTCGCGGGCAGGGTAGACTGCCCTTGAAACGCGCTAAAACGGGCGGGAGCGGTTCCGAAAAACCGCTCCGGGCGATCAGCCGATCGGATGGCGCACGAACGACGAGTAAGCGCCGGTAAGGTGATGCTCGAGCTGGCGCTCGATATCGGCCAGCAGGCTCGAAGCACCGATGCGGAACAGATCCGGCTCCAGCCATTCGCGGCCCAGCTCGTCCTTCATCAGGAACTGGTAGTTCAGCACGTCCTTGGCGGTGGAAATGCCGCCGGCCGGCTTGTAGCCGACCTTGAAGCCGGTGCGCTCCTCATATTCCCTGATCATCCTGAGCATGACCAGCGTCACGAGCAGCGTCGCATTGACGCCTTCCTTGCCGGTCGAGGTCTTGATGAAGTCGGCGCCGGCCATCATGCAGACCAGCGAGGCGCGCGCGACATTGCGTAGCGTCTTCAGGTCGCCGGTGGCGAGGATCGCCTTGACATGCGCGTCACCGCAAGCGGCACGATAATCCTGCATTTCGCGATAGAGCGCTTCCCAATTGCCGGTCAGCACATGTTCGCGGGTGATGACGATGTCGATTTCCCGAGCGCCATCGGCGACGGAAGCCTCGATCTCCTTCAGCTTGGTGTCGTGTGGCGACAGGCCGGCGGGAAAGCCGGTGGAAACGGCAGCCACCGGAATGCCGGTGCCATCCAGCGCCTCGACGGCGGTCGAAACGAAGCGGTGGTAGACGCAGATGGCGCCAGTGGTGATCTTGCGGTCACCCATGCCGAGCGCGTCGAGCAGGTCCTGCCGCACCGGGCTCGCGGCCTTGGCGCAGAGGCGCTTGACGCGGCCGGCGGTGTCGTCGCCGTTGAGCGTCGTCAGGTCGATGCAGGTCACGGCCTTCAACAGCCAAGCGGCCTGTGCATCGTTCTTGACCGTGCGGCGGCCCGGCAGCGTGGCGACGCGGCGCTCTCCCGCGGAGAGATTGACACGCTGGTCCATGACCCAGCCGAGGTCGAGTTCCATGCCCGGATTGCGCGGCCAGCCGTGATTGACGAGCCCAAGCGGTTTATCGATCGTAGATTTGTCCATGTCGGCCTCCCGACCCTGCCAGCGGCAGATTTGTTATAATTCTAACAGATACTGTTCTATTTACATCAAATCGGCAAATCGTCAAGGGACTATGGGCTGAAACGGCGGCTGGAATGCGGCAATATCTCATTCCTCGCCTTCCGGCTCCCATGCCCCCTCTTCCGTATAGATCGCATCGAAATCGTCGGCCTTGGCGAAGAAGGCCGGCCTGATCCTCCCGAGCTTGGAATTGTCGAGCACCAGGATATTGCGCGCCGAAATGTTCATCGCCTTGCGCTTGATCTCCGCCTCATGGAAGTGGATGGCGGTGGCGCCGCGCGCCGCGTCGAGGCCGGCGGCGGAGAGGAAGGCGGTGTTGACGCCAAGCTGGTCGAGCAGTGTCAGGCCCGCCTCGCCGGAGAAGGAAGCGGAGGCGGGGTGATAGAAGCCGCCCATCATGATCAGCCGCACATGCGGCTTGGAGGCTAGCCGCTCGGCAATGTTGAGCGCGTAACAGACCACGGTCAGCGGCATGTCGTTCGGCAGCAGGTCGACAAGATGGATCAGCGTCGTGCCACAGTCCATGAACACCGTGTCCTCGGCGCGCAGATGCTCGACGGCGAACTGGCAAGCCTTGCGCTTGGCCGATGCATGCTTGTCGGCGGCAATGGCAAGTTCGTAGGGCTGTTCCGGCTCGACCGCCTGGGCCGGCATGATATGGCCGCCGAGATAGACGAAGCGGCTCGATTCACCGGCAATGTCGCGGCGGATGGTCATTTCGGAGACGCCGAGCGCCTGGGCGGCGTCCCGCAAATGGATGACGCCGCGCTCCAGGATCAACGCTCCGAGCCTGTCGAGCCGTTCCCTGTTGCGTACCATCAGCTTTGTCCCCATTCACGGTTCGACCAGAGGATGCCGGCTAATCTGTGAACCGTCAACCGGTCTTGTTATTTTTTTAACAAAATTGACCGAGCCGCTATGCGTAGATCTGCTTGATCTGCTTGAGCCCGTTGACCAACGTGCCGACATCGGAGGCGACCGTAATCATGTTGGCGCCGAGGTCCTGGTAGTGCTTGGCATGCTTTGGGTCGAGCATATAGATGCCGGCTGCCTTGCCATGGGCGCGGATACGCTTGATCGTATCCTCGATCACCGCCTGCACCTCCGGCGCGAAGGGATTGCCGAGATGGCCCATGTCGGCCGAGAGATCGGACGGGCCGATGAACAGGCAATCGACGCCGTCCACCGTGGCGATTTCGTCGAGGGCTGCGATTGCCGCGCGGCTTTCGAGCTGCAGCATCAGGCAAATCTGGTCATCGGCCGTGGCCAGATAATTATCGACCGTGCCGAAAGCGGCGGCGCGGGCCGAGCCGGCGCCGACGCCACGCACCCCGCGCGGCGGATAGCGCACTGCCCTGACCAGCATCTCGGCCTGTTCACGGCTTTCCACCATCGGGATCAGCAGCGATTGCGCTCCCATGTCGAGAAGCTGCTTGATCAGGTAGGTTTCGCCGATCGGCGGCCGCACGCACACGGATGAAGCCGAACTTTTCAACACCTGCAGCTGCTCCATGATGGTGCGCAGATCGTTCGGCGAATGTTCGCCGTCGATCATCACCCAGTCGAAGCCGATCGTGCCCGCCAGTTCGGCCGTATAGCTGTTGGCCAGCGACAGCCAGAGTCCGGTGGTGGCCACGCCGCGTTTCAGGCGGGCCTTGAGCAGATTTTCAGGGGCGGGCATGGCAACTCCGTGGGCGGATCAGAGGAGGAATTTCAGCACGAAAGAATGATCCTGCACCTGCGCCCGCGTCAAGGTCTTGCCGCCTTCGAGAATGCGCCGGGCGACCATATAGGTGGCGCCGTCATTGAGGCAGTCTGCGGCGAGGAATTCGTCGCCGCGGAAATAGAAGTGCGACTTCGCCCCTTCGCGCGCGCCGGGGCGGGTGATCACGTGGTCATAGCCGATGTTCAGGCCGGCAATCTGCAGCTTGAGTTCAAACTGATCGGACCAGAACCACGGCACGGGCCTGTATTCGACATTGGCATGCATGATGTTTTGCGCCGCGACAATGCCCATGTCATTGGCGTTCTGCACCGATTCCAGCCGGATCATCATGTGCCGGTAAGGGAAGGAGACGCAGTCGCCGATGGCGAAGATCGACGGGTCGGAGGTGCGCAAATGCTTGTCGATGACGATGCCATTGGCGACAATGAGCCCGCAGGCCTCGGCCAGCGCCGTGTCCGGCACGACGCCGATGCCGGTAATGACGAAATCGGCCGCGATGATCGAACCGTCGGTCAGTTCGACGCCATCAGCCTGGCCGTCTTTCTCGACGATCTTCACCAGGCTGGCATTTTCGAAGATGCGCACACCATGCTCATGGTGCAGCGTGCGGACATCGTCGGCCGTCTCTTCGCTGGCAACACGCTTGAGAATACGGTCAGCCGCCTCGATGACGGTGACGGAAACGCCCTTCTTGGCAGCCTCGGAGGCTGCTTCGAGGCCGATATAACCGCCGCCGATCACGACCAGCCGCGCGCCGTCCTGCATCCGCGCCATCAGATCATGGGCATCGGAGAGATCGCGCATGACGAAAACATTCGGCAGCGTGCCGCCGATTGCGGCGGGCAGGCGCCGCGGCCGGGCGCCGGTGGCGAAGACCAGATGATCGTAGGACAGCGTCTCGCCATCCGAAAGCGTCGCCGTCTTCTTCTCGCGGTCGATCGTCTCGACCCGCATGCCGTTTTTCAGCGCGATGCGATTGGTCTCGTACCAATCGGCCGGCCGGAACAGGATCTGGTCGAAACTCACCTTCTGCGACATATAGGCCTTGGAGAGCGGCGGCCGCTGGTAGGGCAGTTCCGGATCGGCGCTGACCAGTGTGATTTCCGCCTCAGGCGAAAGCTTGCGCAGTTCCGCGGCGAGCGCCAGTGCGGCATGGCTGCCGCCAATCACGAGTGTCTTCATTCCGGCCCCCAAGGTCGAACCAAGCTCCAATAGAGCATGTGTTGAACATGATTTCCGGATTTTCGGCAAGACGTGCGCCGTCATGCGACGGCCGGTGGTCCGCTTTGCGGCGTAATTGACGGAAAACAAGACACATTTCCGCGAGGCAATTTACAATCGTCCCGCCGCTATTCTATGGTGCCGCCCATCGTTTCTATCTCTTACCTTCGGGAAGCAATGCATGGTGGAAAGTCCGGAGGACCGCATCCGAAATCTCGACTTCTGGCGGGGGAAGATCGAAATCGAGCCACTCTCAGGCGGGATGACCAATCGCAACTACCGCGTGAAAGACGGAGGCAGAACGGTCGCCGTGCGGCTGGGCGACGACATCGCCGTGCACATGATCAGCCGCGCCAATGAACTCGCCGCGTCTCGCGCAGCCGAGGCCGCCGGCATTTCGCCCGCCATCCTGCATCATGCGCCGGGCGTGCTGGTGATGGACTATGTCGAGGCGAAGACGCTCTCCTCCGCCGACATCGACAATCCGGCAATGATCAAGCGGATCATTCCGCTCCTGCGCAAATGCCATGAGGACATTCCGAAATATTTCCGCGGCCCGGCCATGATCTTCTGGGTGTTCCAGGTGATCCGTGACTATGCAAATACGCTGAAGGACGGCGACAGCGAATACCTGCCCGAAGTCAAGATTCTGCTGCAGAAATCGCAGAAACTCGAAGCGGCGGCCGGTCCCTATTCTGTCGTCTTCGGCCACAACGACCTGCTGGCGGCCAATTTTCTCGATGACGGCAAGCGGCTCTGGCTGATCGACTGGGACTATGCGGGGTTCAATTCGCCGCTTTTCGATCTCGGCGGCCTTGCCTCCAACAACCAGCTTTCGGAGGAGCGCGAGGCGTCGCTGCTGGAAGCCTATTTCGAGACCATGCTGAGCGAGCCGCTCTGGCGCCGCTACAAGGCGATGAAATGCGCTTCGTTGCTGCGCGAAACGATGTGGAGCATGGTGTCGGAAATCCACTCCACCATCGGCTTCGATTACAAGACCTATACGGCCGAAAACCGTGCACGCTTCGATGCGGCCTATGCCGCCTTCCAGGAAATCTGAGGATCCACCGGCATGAAAGAGCTCCCCTCAACGGCAAAGATCGTGGTGATCGGCGGCGGCATTGTCGGCTGCTCGACGGCCTACCATCTCGGCAAACTCGGCCTCATCGACACCGTGCTGCTCGAACGCAAGAAGCTGACCTCCGGCTCGACTTTCCATGCCGCCGGCCTTGTCGGACAGCTGCGGACCAGCGCCAATATCACCCAATTGCTCGGCCATTCGGTGGCACTCTACAAGACGCTCGAGGCCGAAACCGGACTCGCCACCGGCTGGAAGATGAATGGCGGCATGCGGCTCGCCTGCAACGAAGAGCGCTGGACCGAGGTGAAGCGCCAGGCGACCACCGCCCATTCCTTCGGCCTGGAAATGCACCTTTTGTCGCCCAAGGAAGCGCAGGACTTCTGGCCGCTGATGCAGGTCGACGACGTCGTCGGCGCAGCCTTCCTGCCCACCGACGGCCAGGCCAATCCATCCGACATCACCCAGGCGCTCGCCAAGGGCGCGCGCATGGCCGGGGTGTCGATCTTCGAGGATATCGAAGTCACCGATCTCGAAATCGCCAATGGCCGGATCAAGGCCGTCGTCACCGAACGCGGCCGGATCGAATGCGAGAAGGTCGTGGTCTGCGCCGGGCAATGGACGCGCGCCTTCGCCGCCCGCTTCGGCGTCAATGTGCCGCTCGTCTCGGTGCAACATCAATATGTGATCACCGAGGCCTTCGGCGTGCCCTCCAACCTGCCGACGCTGCGCGACCCGGACCGGCTGACGTATTACAAGGAAGAGGTCGGCGGCCTGGTGATGGGCGGCTATGAGCCGAACCCGATCGGCTGGGCCGAAAAGGGCATTCCCGAGGGCTTTCACTATACCCTGCTCGACAGCGATTTCGATCATTTCGAGCCGATCATGGAGTTCGCGCTTGGCCGGGTGCCGAAATTGCAGGAGATCGGCATCAAGCAATTGCTGAACGGTCCGGAAAGCTTTACCCCCGACGGCAATTTCATCCTCGGCGAGGCGCCGGAACTGAAGAATTTCTTCGTCGGCGCCGGTTTCAATGCCTTCGGCATCGCCTCGGGCGGCGGCGCCGGCATGGCCCTGGCTGAATGGGCCGCCAAGGGCGAGGCGCCCTATGATCTCTGGCCCGTGGATATCCGCCGCTTCGGCCGGCCGCATTTCGACACCGACTGGGTGCGCACCCGCACCTACGAAGCCTATGGCAAGCATTACACCATGGCCTGGCCGTTCGAGGAACATTCCTCCGGCCGGCCGGCGCGCAAATCGCCGCTTTATGACCGCTTGAAGGCCCAGGGCGCCGCCTTCGGCGAAAAGCTCGGCTGGGAGCGGCCGAACTGGTTTGCCGATGCAGCCAAGGGCGAAAAGCCGGAAGATATTTACACGTACGGCCGTCAGAACTGGTTCGTCGCGGTCGGCCGGGAGCACAAGGCCGCGCGCGAAACCGCCGTGCTGTTCGACCAGACATCTTTCGCCAAGTTCACGCTCAAAGGGCGCGACGCCGAAGCCGCGCTGCAGTGGATCGCCGCGGGCAATGTCGGCCGCAAGCCCGGCTCGCTCACCTATACCCAGATGCTCAACGATCGCGGCGGCATCGAATGCGATCTCACCTGCGCCCGCATCGCCGAGGACGAATATTACATCGTCACCGGCACCGGCTTCGCCACGCATGATTTCGACTGGATCAACCGCAACATTCCCGACAGCGCCCATGCCAGCCTGATCGACGTCACCTCGGCTTATACCGTGCTGTCGTTGATGGGGCCGGCGTCGCGCGACATCCTGCAGGCGGTGACCGCGGCGGATGTCTCCAACGCCGCTCTGCCCTTTGCCCAGTTCCGCACCATCGGCATCGGCGGCGCCCCGGTCAGGGTGCTGCGCATCACCTATGTCGGCGAACTCGGCTACGAACTGCACCTGCCGGTCGAATATGCCGCGGGCATCTACGATCTGCTGATGCAAGCGGGTAGCGCGCATGGCCTCGTCAATGCCGGCTACCGCGCCATCGAAAGCCTCCGACTGGAAAAGGGCTACCGCGCCTGGGGCTCCGATATCGGTCCCGACCATACGCCCGTCGAGGCCGGCCTTGGCTGGGCGGTGAAGACGAAATCCAAGGTCGATTTCCGCGGCCGCGCCGCCGTCGAAGCGCAGTTGAAAAATGGCGTCAGAAAAATGTTCGCCGGATTCACGGTCGACGATCCCGATGTCGTGCTGCTCGGCCGCGAGACCATCTACCGCAACGGCCAGCGCGTCGGCTGGCTGAGCTCCGGCGGCTTTGGCTATACGATCGGCAAGTCAATCGGCTATGGCTATGTCCGCGATGCCAGGGGCGTGACGGAGGATTATGTCCTGTCCGGCGAATATGAGCTCGAAGTGGCGACGGAGCGGGTCAAGGCGAATGTGTCGCTGACGCCGTTCTATGATCCGGAGAATGCGCGGGTGAAGGGGTAGCGTCAGAGCCTGTGGTACCCCCTCTGTTCTGTCTCAGAACTTGTCCGACACCTGAATACCCGCCGGCCCGAGAATAACCGCGATCAGCACCGGCAGGAAGAACAGGATCATCGGCACGGTCAGCTTGGGCGGCAGTGCCGCGGCCTTTTTCTCGGCCTCGTTCATGCGCTGGTCGCGGCTTTCCTGGGCGAGCACGCGCAGTGCCTGGGCCACCGGCGTGCCGTAGCGTTCGGCCTGGATCAGCGCCTGGGTCACGGCCTGGACGATGTCGAGCTGGGTGCGCTTGGCAAGGTTTTCGTAAGCCTGCCGCCGTTCCTGCAGGAAGGAGAGTTCGGCATTGGTGAGGATCATTTCCTCGGCTAGTTCCGGCGAGGCCTGGGCCAGTTCGTCGGCGACCCGGCGGATCGCGGCTTCGATCGAGACACCGGATTCGACGCAGATCAGCATCAGGTCGAGCGCATCCGGCCAGGCGCGGCGGATCGATTTCTGTCGCTTGCCGATCTTGTTGGAGATGAAGATATTGGGCGAATAGAAGCCGAGATAGCTGACGCCCACCACGGTCAGGAGCCGCACCATGAAGGTCTGGTTGGCCAGGTAACCGAGCACGAAGATGTAGAACGCCGCGGCGGCGAGAAACACGAAGGGCAGGAAGAAACGGGCGAACAGGAACATGTTCAGCGCGTTCTGCGAACGGTAGCCCGCAGCGCGCAGCTTGTCGACCGTGCTGGTATCGACCAGCGCCTCGCGCAGATTGAGCCGGTCGACGATCTGTCGGACCGAGGAATTGTTCTGGACGCGCAGGCTGGCCTTCTGGCTCGACGCCTCGGCGTTCAGCCGGGCGCGCTCGCGGCCGCGGATTTGTTCGCGCTCGGTGGTAACGGCGCGCATGCGCTTGTCCAGCCCGCCCTGGTCGAAATAGGGCAGGATCAGGCTGTAGATGGTCGCGAACACTGCGATCGCCACCAGGCCGGCGATGATGATCGTCGGGTTCGTCAGCGTGCTTACCAGTTCGTTATGCATCGTGCCGTCCCCGTCAGATATCGAAATTGATCATGTTGCGCATGACGAAGATGCCGATCGACATCCAGATGCCCGAAGCGCCAAGGATCAGGTGACCGCGCGGATCGGTGAACAGGATCATCATATATTGCGGCGAGGTCAGGTAGACGAGGACCATGACGATAAAGGGCAGCGCGCCGATGATCGCCGCCGACGCCTTGGCTTCCATGGACAGCGCCGAGACCTTGGCCTTCATCTTCTTGCGCTCGCGCAGCACGCGCGCGAGGTTGCCAAGCGCTTCGGAAAGATTGCCGCCGGCTTGTGCCTGGATCGTGATGACCACCGAGAAGAAGTTGACCTCCTGCAGCGGCACGCTCAAATTCATGCGGCTGATGGCTTCCGGCACGGAGAGCCCAAGCTGCTGGGCTTCGACGACCTTGCGGAACTCGCCCTTGACGGGTTCTCTCGCCTCACCGGCGATGAGACGGATCGCGTCGTTGAGCGGCAGGCCCGACTTGATCGATCGCACCATGACTTCGAGCGCGTTGGGCAGTTCCTCGATGAACTTCTTCATCCGCCGCTTGAACATGAAGGAGACGAAGAACCGCGGCAGGCCGACGCCGACGACGAAGGCGATGCCCAGCGTCAGGAAGAGCGGCATGCCGAAGATGAAGCCGACGACGAAAATCGTCGACCCGAGCACCGCATTGACGATATAGAACTGCGTTTCGGTGAAGCCGAGGCCCGCCTGGGCGATCTTCGCCTTCAACGTCACCTGCTTCTTCTTGTTGGCTTCGGCCTGCTTCTTTTCGAGTTCCTTGAGCGAATCCTGCACGGATTTGCGCCGCTTGGTCATTTCCGACAGGCGGTCGCGCGAGGCCTTGACCTTGACGCGATCGGTCTCGGCCGTGGCGACCTTGCTGACGCGGCTCTGTGTCCGCTTGTCGGTCTCGATGCGCGAGAACAGCACGCCATAGCTCACGGCGCCTGCGGCGAGCGCCGCAAGCGCGATGATTGCAATCACTGTCGGGTCGAGGCCAAACATTCCCAAAACCTTTCTTCCGCCGCGCCGCATCCACGCAGCCAGCGGTTCATTCCCTTATTCCGCCAGTCGAGCACACATCATTTCGACTTGGCTTCCATCTCGTCGAGTGCCTGGGCCAGCCGCTTGTCCTCGCCGAAATAGCGGGCGCGATCCCAGAAATAGGGCTTGCCGATGCCGGTCGACTTGTGCCGGCCGATGATGCGGCCATTGTTGTCTTCACCTTCGATCTCAAAGCGCATCAGSTCCTGGGTGATGATGACGTCGCCTTCCATGCCGAGCACTTCGGTGATGTGGGTGATGCGGCGCGAACCGTCGCGCAGGCGCGCGGCCTGGATGATCACGTCGACCGAACCGGAGATGATCTCGCGCACCGTCTTGGCCGGCAGCGAGAAACCGCCCATGGCGATCATCGACTCCATGCGGCTCAGGCATTCGCGCGGCGTATTGGAGTGGATCGTGCCCATCGAACCGTCGTGGCCGGTGTTCATCGCCTGCAACAGGTCGAAAACCTCCGGTCCGCGCACTTCGCCGACGATGATGCGTTCCGGCCGCATACGCAGGCAGTTCTTGACCAGTTCGCGCATGGTCACCTCGCCTTCGCCTTCGATGTTCGGCGGACGGGTTTCGAGGCGCACGACATGCGGCTGCTGCAATTGCAGTTCCGCCGAGTCTTCGCAGGTGATGATGCGCTCATGCGTGTCGATATAGCGCGTCAGGCAGTTGAGCAGTGTCGTCTTGCCCGAGCCGGTGCCGCCGGAGACGACGATATTGCAGCGGACGCGGCCGATGATCTGCAGCAATGTCGAGCCTTCCGGCGTGATCGAGCCGAAGCGGACGAGCTGGTCGAGCGTCAGCTTGTCCTTCTTGAACTTGCGGATCGTCAGTGCCGCACCGTCGATGGCGAGCGGCGGGGCGATGACGTTGACGCGCGAACCGTCCGGCAGGCGAGCGTCGCAGATCGGCGAGGATTCATCGACGCGGCGGCCGACCTGGCTGACGATGCGCTGGCAGATCGACAGCAGTTGCTGATTGTCGCGAAAGCGGATCTCGCTTTCCTCGATCTTGCCGTTGACTTCGATGAAGGTCTTGCCGGCGCCGTTGACCATGATGTCGGCGATGTCGTCGCGGGCGAGCAGCGGCTCCAGCGGGCCGTAGCCGAGCACGTCGTTGCAGATGTCCTCGAGCAGTTCTTCCTGCTCGGAAATCGACATCGCATAGCTTTTGATGGTGATGATATCGTTGACGATATCGCGGATTTCCTCGCGCGCGCTCTCGGCGTCGAGCTTGGCGAGCTGCGACAGGTCGATCGTGTCGATCAGCGCCGAGAACACCTCGGTCTTGGTGTGGTAGTAGTCCTCCGAGCGCGTGGTCTTGCGGCGCGCCGGCTGCGGGGCGGCCGGCGTGCGGACGGATTGGCTGTCGCGCGCGGGTTCCTGCAAGACCGGCACCTGCTGCGGCGCCAGCGGCGGCGGTGCCGTCATCACGGCTGCGGCAGGCTGCGGCGCGGTGACCGTCGGAGCAGCCGGCCGGCTGACAGGACCCTCGTTTCCACGTTTACCGAACATTGGTTCTACCGCTCCATACGCGTTCCAAGTTTACTTCTTCTTGCTGCCAAGCCTGCCGAGAATACTGCCCAGCGCGCTGCCGCCCTTGCGGGCCTTCTTCAGCGTGGCCCTGCCGGTGACGATATGGGCAATCTGGCTCATCACCTCCGCCGTCGGCGCCTTGGCGTCCATCTCGGCGATCATCCGGCCGGAATTGGCGGCATTGCCGAACAATTGCGCATCGAACGGAATGATCGCCGTCGGCTGCACTTCCAGCGGCTCGCAGAAATCGTTGGGCAGGATTTCGGGCCGTTTCGGCAGGCCGACCTGGTTGAGTATCAGATGCGCGACCTTGTCGTTGGGCCGGAGCTTCCTCAGCTGGTCGAACATGTTCTTGGCATTGCGCAGATTGGCGAGATCGGGTGCGGCGACGATCACCACCTCGTCGACATCGGCGAGAAGCGAGCGCGTCCATTCATTCCAGGCATGCGGCACGTCGAGCACGCTGACAGGGGCGGCGCGCTGCAACACTTCCAGCACCGGCTGGAACGCCATGCGCTCGAAGTCGTAAGTGCGGTCGAGCAGCGACGGTGCGGCGAGCAGCGACAGATGTTCCGAACATTTGGTCAGCAGGCGGTCGAGGAACACTTCGTCCAGGCGATCAGGCGAATAGACCGCCTCGGCCATGCCCTGGCTCGGATCCTGGTCGAAATCGATATTGGCGGTGCCGTAAGGCAGGTCGAGATCGGCGAGGATGACCTCCTGGGTGAACAGCGACGAGATGCCCCAGGCGATGTTGTGGGCGATGGTCGAGGACCCGACACCGCCCTTGGCGCCGATGAAGGCGACCGAGCGGCCGAGCGGCTCGGCTTCCGGATCGACGAAGATCGAGGAGATCGCCGCAAGGATGTCGCCGAGCGAGATCGGCGCCACCATATATTCCGACACGCCGTTGCGGATCAGGTCGCGGTAGAGCGGGATGTCATTGTGGCGACCGATGATCACCACCTTGGTGGAGGGATCGCAGACTTCGGCCAGCGGCGCGAGCTCGTCCATGATTTCGTTTGGCGCCGCACTGGTTTCGAGCAGGATAAGATTGGGCGTCGGCGTCGAGGCGAACATGTTGGCCGCGGCCTGGATGCTGCCCTGGTTGATGCGGAAACTGACCTTGGCCATGCGCCGGTCTTCGGCGAGCTTCTCCATCAGCGCATACATGCTTTCCGTTTCGCAGAAGGCATGCACGGAAATGCGCGGCAACGGCCGGAGCTGGTCGAGATCGCCGGGGCGGGTCAGGACTTCGGCGGCCGGCTCCTCGCCACTGTTGATGCCGTATTCCACAGCGTTCATGGTCTTCGACCCCTGTTCTTTCTCACTGGCCGCTTGAGCTGCTCGACGTATCCGACGTCGTACCGGAGCGGTATGTCTCGATGATCGTCGCGCGGTTCTGTGCGTCGATCGCCGACATGCCGCGCGGGCCGACGAGATCGTTCGGGTTGGCGATCTGGGCGGCAAGGTTCTGCTGGCTGGCGCAGCCGAAATTCTCGTAATTGCGGTTTTCGATCACCGACGGCCCGGTCACCAGGTCGCTCGGCCATTGCCCGCATTCGTTGGTCATCGCGGTGACGGCGACGAAGCCGAGCCTGACCGGTGCCGAGACGTTGCCGCCGGGAGCGTCATAATTGGTGAAGACGATGCGCGAGGCCGGCACTTCGTTGTCGGTCAGCGCTTTGCGGATCTCGCCGCGCAGCCGCAGGGCCGTGGGAGAATTGGCGGCATTCAGCGGCAGCGCAATGCGGATGGTGCTCTTGCTCAGCGCCGCATAATCCTGTGCGAAGCCCTTGATCAGGTCGCGCGTCGACGGTGTCAGGCCATGCTCGCCGGCGGCGAGCGGTATGTCGAGATTGTGCTCGGCTTCGGCAAGCGTGATCGGATGGCTTCTGCGATAATCATCGGGGATCGAGCCCGTCGTCGTATGGTCGGGCCGGGTCGTGCCGCAGGAACTCAGCAGCGTGGCGGCGGCGATGATCGTCGCCATGCCGGCGAGCCTCAGCAGGTCTTTATGCCTGGCGCGGGGGAGGAGCGGTGCCTGGTTGTTCAACATGTCGTCCCCTCATTTATAGATGAAGCCGATAGTGCCATTGTATTGGCCCGGCTGCTGGTTGTTGTCGCGCCGGCCATAGACCTTGTTGACGCGGTTCATGAAGAAGGTCGCAACATCGCCTTCCGGATTGAAATTGTCGTCCGGGCGGGCGAGCTTGGAGCGTTCGACGGGCCGCACGAGATAGGGCGTGGCGATGATCACCAGTTCGCTCTCGTTGCGCTGGAAATCCTTCGAGCGGAACAGCGTGCCGAGGATCGGCAGCTTCATCAGCCCCGGCAGGCCGCTGGTCGCCTGACGAATGTCGTCGCGGACGAGGCCGCCGATGACGATCGAGCCGCCCGACGGCAGTTCGACCGTGGTCGAGGCCGTGCGCTTGCGGATGCCGAGATAGGTCACCCCCGGCACGCTGCTGGTTCCGCCCCAGGCGAACGATCCCTCGAAGGTCGGCTCCGACACTTCCGTGTCGATCACCAGCGAGATGCGGCCGGGAGAGAGCACGACCGGCTTGAAGTTCAGCTTTATGCCATATTCGACGGAGTCGACGTTACGGACGATTTCGCCGTCCTTGCTGATGTTCTGTTTCGAGGGCACGCGGAATTCGCCGCCGACATAGAAGTTGGCCTGCTGGCCCGAGATCGCCGTCAGTGACGGTTCTGCAAGCGTGCGCATCACGCCGGCCTGTTCCATGGCGTTGACGAAAGTGGAGATGTCGAAACCGCCGAGCTTGCCTGCGAGCGTATTGCCGCTCACCCAGTCCGTCGAAGCGCCGAGATTGGTCGGGTTCTGGAAGCTGATGGCGCCGCTCTGGCCGGAAATCGTGCCCGAGAAGCCGAGCTGCTTGACGATCTGGCGGCTGACTTCGGCCACCGTGACCTTCAGCGTCACCTGGTCCTCGGCCTCGATCGTCAGCATGTCGACGATCTGCGAGGTCTGCCGCTGTTCGTTGAACAGCGCCACGGTGGCATCGCCGGTGGCCGTGGTCGAGCTTGCGGAGATGTTGCGTGTCGTCGCTTCACCGCCGGTGACGAAGATCTGCGCCAGACGCTCGGCCTGGGCAGCATCCTGCGGCGTGCGCACCGAGCCGGTGAGCACGATATTGTCGGAGATGATTTCGACATTGATGTCGGAGTCGGGGATGAAGCGCTTGAGCTGCGCCTGCAGGGTGGAAATGTCGCGTTCGATCACCAGGTCGAGCGTCACCAGTTCCTCGCCATTGGCGCCGAAGATGAACACATTGGTCTGGCCGACGGCCTTGCCGAACAGGTAGAGCCGGGTCGAGGTGCGGGTCACGGCATCAGCGACTTCGGGATCGGCGACCATGACATCATGCGCGTCAACAGGCAGATCGATCACCAGCGCCTTGTTGAGGCCGAGTTTCAGCGTCTTGCTGGCGCCGGGGCCGACCTTCGAGATCCGGTAGATCGATTGCTCGGCATGGGCGACCGATGGGCCGATCAGCGTGTAACTGTGGAAATTCGGCACGCCGGCGGCCGTGAGCACGAGGCTCAGGAAAGCGATGAGCGGAGCCAGAGTTCTGCGAT
Organism: Rhizobium sp. P2_G9; assembly: GCF_056403475.1. Lineage (NCBI taxonomy): Bacteria > Pseudomonadati > Pseudomonadota > Alphaproteobacteria > Hyphomicrobiales > Rhizobiaceae > Rhizobium > Rhizobium sp. P2_G9. Next base: position 160,314 of record NZ_JBFUFK010000007.1, read on the forward strand.
TTGCCATGGTCTTGTCCTTGCTCACGTCAATGGCTTTCCTGGCTGTTGTCTTTGGAAGCGGTGTCGTTCAATTTCTGGATCACGCCTGATTTGATCACCTGGATCGTCGGCTGGCCCGAATCGCCCGACAGAAGATGCTTGGCGACGATCGAATCCGGCTCCTGGGCATCGGCGACCGAGCGCAGCGCCAGCGTCAGCTTCTCGGCCATCTGCTGGGCGACGACGATGACTTTCGCCTGTTCGGGGGAGAGCTCCAGCGTTGCCGTGGTGCCGACCACCGTCTTCTGGCCCTCGTCCTTTTCCTGGATCTGCTGGTCAATGGCGAGCACGCGGATGTTGGTGAGGATGGTCTCGGTGGTGAACTGGCCGTCATCGCCCTTGCGCACCATGATCACGTCGACCCGGTCATTGGGCAGGATGAAGCCGCCGGCACTGGTCGAGACCGATATTTCGGTCGCCACAGCCCGCTTGCCGGAAGGCAGCAGCGACGACATGATGGCACTGCCGGGATCGGCGATCTTTTCGGCCCGTACCGGCTCGCCCTCGAACATCGGCAGGCGGACGATCGCGTTCTTGAGTTCCTTGATCGCGTCCGGCCGGGCTTCGGAGGTGATGAAGCCGTCGACGATCGATCCCTGCGGCCAGCCGGCCCAGCGCATCGAATCGTCGTTGAGCCGAGATCCGACCGGCAGGTTGGCGGCCGCCACCAGCACGTTGATCACCGGCTCCTTCTTGATCAGCGTTTCCGCCGGAATCTGCACGATGGTCTTCTTGCCCGCGAGATTCATCGCAAGGAAGGCTGCTGCACCCGCGGCGACAAGTGCGACGGACAGTATGATGAGTCGGGCGGGCTTCATTCCTTGATCCCTGCATGTGACGAATTCACAGCGCAGAATGGTCAGGAATTGGTGTRATTATGGTTAACGGAATGATTACATCTATAGTTAATTAAACATAAAACCTGGCGCGACCCGGCTTACCCGATCCCATGAAGCGCATGTTCGACCAGCGGCGAGGCCGGGAAGGCGAGGAAGGCCGCGGCGCCGATCGCCAGGCCATAGGGCAGTTTCGTCGGCTGCAATATGGTCGCGGGCAGCGGGATACGCGAGGCCATGATGATGTCGTGATGCGCACGGAGCGTCAGGATCAGCATGGCGAGCACGCCGCCCAGAGCCGACACATAGACAAGATAGGTGACCAGCGACTGGCCGAGCCCGAACCAGATCGCACTGGCCGTCAGGATTTTGGCATCGCCGCCACCCATTTTGTTGAACGCGAACAAGGCGAAGCAGAAGGCGAAGACCGCGGCACCGGCGGCGATATGGCCGAGGAAATCGGTCAGACTCAGGCCGACGAACGGCGCGATGGCGACGAAGCTGACGATCAGGACCACCGAGAGCCGGTTGGGTATGGTCATGGTCAGGAGGTCGCTGACGGCTGCCATTGCCATGCAAAGCGGAAAGATCACCAGGATCGCGGCCGTAACCATGTTCTTGGACTCAGTAATTGATGAGGTTGGCGAGATAGAAGAATTGGGCGTTGAGATTGTTGGCGAAGGCGCCAAGGCCCGTCAGCAAGGCGATGGAGATGATTGCAGTGAGGACGCCGTATTCGACAGCAGTTGCCCCGCTCTTGTCCTTCAGTATCATCCTGAACAGCATATCGTCGCCTTTAGCTATGAGCCCCAACCACGCTATAATCGATGCATCATAAACCCTTAATGGACGTTGAAGCTTCGAAAAAATATCTATGGTTGATACGCCGTTAATGTCGAACAGGCTGATAAAGCATATATGAAAGGGTCCGTCCCGATGGAGACGGACCCTTCTGACACTATGAGCGAATGGCCTTAGGCCTCACCATATCAGGTGGCGTTCAGCTTGCCGGCGAGGGTCTCGAACTGCTTGTTGAGCGCCGTGCCGAGCGCCGAGGCGCCGGTGATCAGAGCGATCGAGATCAGAGCTGCAATGAGGCCGTATTCAATGGCGGTCGCGCCGGACTCATCCTTCATAAAACGTGCGAAAATCGCGGACATCGTTGTCTCCTGTTAGGTACATCAGCACTTCCGCCAACTGTTGCCGTTGGATCGGATGGGCTGAGACTATAGGGGGGGTGTTGCGGCCACCTTAAGAAAAACGGTTAAGATCAGCTTAACGGCCGAGAAGAGAATAACGTAGTAAACCATGGTTCAATGTCTTTGATCAAATTTTACTTGAACGAGAATCGCATGTGTTTTCAACACCCTCGGTGAGCCGAGGTCGCTGTCGCGGACGCCTTCATCGATACTCTAATTTGGTTYTGTCAGTTCCGTTCGGTTGCGCGGGATGAAAATTGCGACGACAGGGCGAAGCCGCCTTGCAAAAAACCTTTCATTTCTCTCTTTGCCGTCGCTCAGGTCCGTTAACCCGCATGCGGCTTAAGCATTCGTTCATCAATCTTGTCCATTGTTCATTCAGCAAATCGAGTCTGGGCCCCTTCATGCGTGCGTCGAACCTTCTTCGCTTAGCCTGTGCAATCGCAACCTGCCTCGCGGCGGGCTTCTGCACTGCTGCCTCGGCCTCCGCCGATGAGGACGGCCTGATGCGCGTGTTCCTCAACCACGCCAAAGTGCTGAAGCTGGACAGGCCGGTTTCGAAGGTCATCGTCGGCAATGCCAAGGTGGCCGATGCCACGGTCGCCGATTCGCAGACGATCGTGCTGACCGGCAAGGCCTTCGGCACCACCAATCTGGTTCTGCTCGACGCCGACGGCAATGCGCTGCTCGACGAGCGCGTGCTGGTGTCGATCGACGAGAGCAACACGCTGAGACTGTTCCGCCAGACCGTCCGCACCGTCTATTCCTGCACGCCCGCCTGCGAGGAACACCAGGCGCTCGATGGCGGCGACAAGTGAACTCTTAACAATTGGTTGACGGAACTGCTCTAATCCGGCCGCTGCCTCATACCCGGGCTTAATTCCTGTGCGTTAGAAACATCTGGATATCCAAGTGATAGGCAGATCCAATGACCGGCGATGCCGCCCGTAAGACAGAGCGATGGAGTTTGCTCAAGCGGTTGAATGACAACCGCGATGGTGCCGCGGCATTGGAATTCGCGATCCTCGCCCTCCCCTTCCTGATGCTGATCTTCGCCACGTTCGAAACCTTCCTCGCCTTCGCCGGCGAGCAGCTGATGAACAATGCCGTCGACGACATGGCGCGCAAGATCCGCACCGGCGAGATCACCTTCGGCCAGGGCAAGTCGACGGACATGACGGAATCGGAGTTCCGGGAGGCCTTCTGCGCCGAGATCGCCGTTCTCAGGATGTGTTCCAGCACCGAAGCGGCCACGCCCTCGAAACTCTACCTCGATATCAGGCAGTTCGCGAGCTTCTCCGACATGCCCAAGGACGTGCCGCGCGTGACAAGCGATCAGTTTTCCGATCTCGACACATCCGAATTCGCCTTCTCGCCCGGCGGATCGGAAAGCAAGAACATGGTGCGCGCTTATTATAAATGGCAGGTGATGACCGATCTGGTGCGGCCCTATATCAGCAATCTCCGCCCCGCCGGCCAGGTCATGCCGACGCAATTCCTCATCGTTTCGACCACGGCAATTCAGAACGAGAAATATTAGGGGGGCGGCATGCTGAAACATCTCGCAACCTCCATCCAGAAGATATCGAGCCGCTTTGCGCGAGACTGCAAAGGCGCCAGCGCCATCGAATTCGCCTTCCTCGCGCCGGTGCTGATCGCGCTCTATGTCGGTTCCTTCGAAGTCACCGAGGCCTATAATGCCGCCGGCAAGGTTTTGAAGGCGGCAGCCACGGTCTCCGACATCGTCGCGCGTCAGTCCGATGTCAGCAAGTCCTTCCTCAGCGAGATGGTCGATACGGCGGAGGCGACCATCGCGCCGCATGCGTCCGATGGCCTGACGCTGAAGATCACCGGCGTCACCATCGACAGCGCCGGCAATGCCAAGGTTCTCTGGTCGTGGAACCAGTCGGGCGGCAAGCCCTATACCGCAGGCAGCGCCGTCAGCGTTCCGGACGACATGCGCACGCCGTCGTCCTTCCTGATCCACGCGGAAGTCTCGGTGCCGCATACATTGCTGCTGTTCATGGCCAAAGGCGCCAGCCTCGGCCAGGACATGCGCACGATCACGCTGTCGCGCGAATTCTTCTATCGGCAGCGGCTCAACAACGACATCAGTTGCACCGACTGTTCTTGAGCGATTGCAAAACCGTCATGACCGGCTTACTTGGACGGATGGGAGCTTTCATCTCGTCCAAGTCTGGGGTCCATTGATGGCGCGTGCCTTGCTTTTCGTGCTCGATTCCTTCGGCATCGGCGGCGCGCCGGATGCCGAGACCTATGGTGACCTCGGCTCGAACACGCTCGGCCATATCGCCGAATTCTGCGCCGCAGGTGCTGCCGACCGCGACGGTCTGCGCGAGGGGCCGCTGTCGCTGCCGAACATGGCAAGCCTTGGCCTGCTGCATGCGCATCGTCTCGCCGCGGGCAGCGTGCCGGATGGCATGATCCTGCCTGAGAAGGTGATCGGCGCCTATGCCGCCGCCGCCGAGACGTCGCGCGGCAAGGACACGCCGTCGGGCCATTGGGAAATCGCCGGCACGCCGGTCATGTTCGACTGGGGCTATTTCCCATCGGAGGGCGATGCCTTTTCGCCGGAACTGGTGGCGCAGATTTGCGAGGCCTGCGACCTGCCCGGCATTCTCGGCAATGGACATGCCTCGGGTACTGAGATTATCACCCGCCTCGGCGAAGAGCATATGCGCACCGGCAAGCCGATCTGCTACACGTCTTCGGATTCCGTCTTCCAGATCGCCGCCCATGAGCTGGCTTTCGGCCTCGACCGGCTGATCGAGATGTGCAAGACGGTGCGGACCATCCTCGATCCGCTCAATATCGGCCGCGTCATCGCCCGGCCGTTTGTCGGCACCGATCGCGCCAATTTCATCCGCACCGGCAACCGCCGCGATTTTTCCGTGCCGCCACCGGAGCCGACCCTGCTCGACCGGCTGGTCGAGGCCGGACGCCAGGTGCATGCCGTCGGCAAGATCGGCGACATCTTCGCCCATCAGGGCGTGTCGACGCTGACCAAGGCAAACGGCAATATGGCGCTGTTCGATGCCACGCTCGATGTCATGGAGCGAGCCGAGGACGGCGATCTGGTGTTCACCAATTTCGTCGATTTCGACATGGTCTACGGCCATCGCCGCGACGTGCCAGGCTATGCCGCAGCACTCGAAGCCTTCGACCGCCGGCTGCCGGAAATCGCCGCTCGGCTCAGGCTCGACGACCTCGTCATCCTCACGGCCGACCATGGCTGCGACCCCACCTGGCGCGGTACCGACCACACCCGCGAACAGGTTCCTGTGCTCGCCTTCGGGCCGCTGATCGCGCCGGGCGAACGCGGCAACCGCCGGAGCTTCGCCGATATCGGCGAGGCGGTCGCCACGCATCTCGGTATCGCCCAAGGCAAATACGGCAGAAGCCTGCTTTGATGGGCCTGCTTTGATGGGGATGATACGCCGAATCTGAAATGCGCGCTTGCAGCGCCGCATCCATCATGGAAAAACGACCTGATGGTACGGTATTTCGAGAGGGTCCCATGGAAGGCGTCACGGTCATCAACCACCCGCTGGTGCAGCATAAGCTGACGATCATGCGCAAGAAGGAGACGTCCACCGCTGGCTTTCGGCGGCTGCTGCGGGAAATCTCGCTGCTGATGTGCTATGAGGTCACCCGCGACCTCGAAGTCACCTATGAAGAAATCGAGACGCCGCTGACGACGATGAAGTCGCCGATCCTCGAGGGCAAGAAGCTGGTTTTCGCCTCGATCCTGCGCGCCGGCAACGGCCTGTTGGAAGGCATGCTCGATCTCGTGCCCTCGGCCCGCGTCTCCCATATCGGTGTCTATCGCGACCACGAGACGCTGAAGCCGGTGGAATATTACTTCAAGGCGCCAGAAGATATCGCCGAACGCCTGGTGATCGTCGTCGACCCGATGCTGGCGACCGGCAATTCGTCGATCGCGGCCATCGACAAGCTCAAGGAACGCAACGCCAAGAATATCCGCTTCCTTTGTCTGCTCGCAGCACCGGAAGGGATAAGGAACTTCCATGCTTACCACCCCGACGTGCATATCTATACTGCCGCCATCGACAGTCATCTCAATGAGAAAGGCTATATCGTTCCCGGTCTCGGCGATGCCGGCGACAGGATGTACGGTACGAAGTAAATCTTTATTAACCGGTATTAACAGAAGGCGGGGCAAACCGGGTTTGTCCCGCCATTTTTTTACACTTCGATCAGGATTCCAGTCTAACGTTTCTCGTAATTCGGCGCATGTCTCCCGAAAGTGGTCGCCGGTTTCGGAATAAAGACATGCGCAAAACCAAAAAGCATGTCTCCCGAAAGTGGCCGCCGGTTTCGGGATAAAGACATGCGCAAAACGAGAAAAACTGGGAACGCGAAGCATGATCGGCAAAGCAATTCTCATCTGGACGTCGGTGATCGTGATTGCGATCAACGTTCCGAGCATGGTGTCGAAGGCCGGCATGGTCACGGACGCACATGGTGACAAGGCCGAGGTGACGGACGCGTCCTACCAGGACGGCCGGCTCTACGTGCTGAAATCCAACGATGCCGGCCATTTCGAGGGCAAGTTCCGCTTCAACGGCAAGCCGCTGCAGGCAATGATCGATACCGGCGCCACCTACGTGACGATGAACGAATCCGATGCCCGCAGCCTCGGCTATGGCGGCAACGACCTGACCTTCAAATACGAGATCATGACCGCCAACGGCAAGGTCAAGGCTGCGCATGTCCTGCTGAGGTCGATCGAGATCGGCACGGTGGCGGTGCGCAATGTCGATGCGCTCGTCGTCCGCGGCAAGGAACTGTCCTTCCCGCTGATCGGCATGAGCTTCATGAAGAAGCTTTCGTCCTACACCGCCGACGGCGACGAGATGAAGCTGATCAACTGATCAGCTTCATCACCGCCGGTCTGCGTTGGACCGGCGCCTCCGAGATCGCGACAAAGCTGAGATATTCCGCCGCCGCCCATTGGGCGGCGTCTTCGTCTGCGGCATGCACAAACGCGATCGGTTCCCCCGCCTGCACGGCGGTGCCGACCGGCAGGATGCCACTGAAGCCCGTGGTGTGATCGATCGAATCCTCCGGCCGCAACCGGCCGCCGCCCAGCCCGATCACGGTCAACCCCACCTCGCGCGTCATAAAACCTGCGATCGTGCCGGATTGCGGCGCCGCGACCGGCCGGATCACCGGCGCCTGCGGCAGATATGTCTTCCAGTTCTCGCAGAAATCCGCCGGTCCGCCCATCTCCAACACCATGCGGCCGAACATGTCCAAAGCCCGGCCGCTGACCAGGGCATCATTGGCGCGCGCCTCGGCGGCGGCAAGATCACTCTCCAGCCCGGCATTGACAAGCATCTGCGCCGCAAATGTCAGCACGATCTCATGGATGCGCGTGCCCGCCTTGCGGCCTTCCAAAAATTCCATCGCATGCGCGACTTCGACGGCGTTGCCGGCGCAGTCTGCCAGCGGCTCGCTCATGTCGGTGATCAGGGCCGTGGTCTTGACGCCGGCGCCATTGGCGACATCGACGATCGAGCGAGCGAGGATTTCGGCATCTTCCATGCTCTGCATGAAGGCGCCGTTGCCGGTCTTGACGTCCATGACCAGGGATTGCAGCCCGGCCGCGAGCTTTTTCGACAGGATCGAGGCGGTGATCAGCGGCACGGAATCGACGGTCGCAGTGACGTCACGAATGGCATAGAGCCGCTTGTCGGCCGGCGCGATGCGGCTCGTCTGGCCGACAATGGCGCAGCCGGTCTGGCGCACGATTTCCTGGAAGCGCTCGGGCGCCGGAAACGGATCGTAGCCGGGAATGGCTTCGAGCTTGTCGAGCGTGCCGCCGGTATGGCCGAGCCCGCGTCCGGAAATCATCGGCACGGCGAGACCGCAGGCCGCCGCGATCGGCGCCAGCATCAGCGAGACATTGTCGCCGACGCCACCGGTCGAATGCTTGTCGCCGACCGGCCGGTCCATGTCCGGCCAGGACAGCACGTCGCCGGAATCGCGCATGGCGCGCGTCAGCGCCACCGTCTCCTCGGCGCTCATGCCGTTGAACCAGACCGCCATGGCGAAGGCCGCCACCTGGCCCTCGGAGATGCGGTTTTCCGCCAGCGCGGTGATGAAATCGTAGATCTCGGCCGGCGGCAGTGTCGCGCCGTTGCGCTTGGCGTAGATGACTTCCTGCGGCAGCATGGCGTCAGCCGATCACTTCGGTGTCGAAGCTGAACGGCAGGAGCTCGTCCATGCTCATCGTCTTCTTCACGCCGACCTCGTCGCAGAGATAGATGCGCGTGTCGCGATCGGCGAATTCGGCAATCTTCTGCCGGCAGCCGCCGCAGGGCGGGCAAAGCGGCAGCTTCTCGGCAATCACGGCGATCTCGACGATCTTCCTGGCGCCGCCCATGATCATCGCGCCGATGGCGGTGCATTCGGCGCACCAGCCCTGCGGGAAGGCGAGGTTCTCGATATTGGCGCCCTTGTACACCTTGCCGTCCTCGGCGCGAATGGCGGCGCCGACGGGGAATTTTGAATAGGGCGCATAGCAGCGCCCCATGGCCTCGCGGGCCGCTTCGAACAGGTCATGCGACATAGGTCAGCGTTCCTTCACATAGGGCGTGCCGGAGGCTTTCGGCGGCACGGCCTTGCCGATGAAGCCGGCGAGCAGCACGACGGTCAGGATATAGGGCAGCGCCTGCCAGAGCTGCACCGGAATGGTGCCGATCAGCGGGATCTGCTTGCCCTGCATGGCAATCGACAGCGCATCGAGGAAGCCGAACAGCAGGCAGGTGAACAGGATGTTCTTCGGTTTCCAGTTGGCAAAAACCAAGGCTGCGAGCGCAATAAAGCCCTTGCCCGCCGACATGCCTTTGGTGAAGCCCTCGCTCAGCGCCATCGACAGGAACGCGCCAGCCAGCCCGACGAGCACGCCGCCCAGCAGCACGGCCATGTAGCGCAAGCGCACGACCGATATGCCCGCGGTATCCACGGCGCCAGGATTCTCGCCGACGGCGCGAAGCCGCAGGCCGAAGCGCGTTCGGTAGAGGACCCACCATGTGATCGGTACCATCGCATAGGCAAAATAGGTCAGCCAGTAATGTCCCGACAACAGCCTCGAATAGATATCTCCCAAAACCGGGACATGAGCGATGGAACTTGCGAACGGCAGGCCCCAGTCGGCACTGAACTTCGCGCTGGGCGGAAGCGACGGCGTTCGTCCGGCCATGTTGAACCAGGCCTGGCCGATGATCACGGTTGCGCCCAGGGCGATAAAGTTGATCGCCGTACCGGAAACGACCTGGTCGCCGCGCTGGGAAATCGAGGCATAGCCGTGCACGGCCGAAAAGAACATTCCCGTGGCGATTGCCGCGACCAGCCCGAGCGGCGCCGAGCCCGTGACCGCCGCGGCGGACGCGCCGCAGAATGCCGAGGCCAGCAGCTTGCCCTCAAGGCCGATATCGACGACGCCGGAGCGCTCGGCATAGAGGCCGGCCAAAGCCGTCAAGATCAGCGGCACCGAGGTGCGGATCGTCGATTGCAGGATCGAAATGATCAGGTCCCAATCCATGGTCAGCCCCCCGCAGCTTTGATGGCCGGTGCTTCGACCCTAGGCCTTCGCACCAGAAGCGAAACGATCGCCGGCCGGAACATGTGCTCCAGCGCGCCGGCGAACAGGATGACGAGACCCTGGATGACGACGATCATGTCGCGCGAAATATTGGGCATCTCGAAAGAAATCTCGGCGCCGCCCTGGTAGAGCATGCCGAACAGGATCGAGGCGAGCACGATGCCGACCGGATGCGAGCGGCCCATCAGCGCCACGGCGATGCCGACGAAGCCGGCGCCGCCGACGAAATCCTGCTCGATCCGGAACTGGTCGCCCATGATCGAATTGATCGACAGCATGCCGGCCAGCCCGCCCGAGATCAGCAGCGTGATGATGGTGATGCGCTTTTCCGAAATGCCGGCATAGCGCGCAGCGCCTGCCGACTGACCGAAGGTGCGGATCTCATAGCCGAGCTTCGAGCGCCACATCACCACCCAGAAGAACAGGGCGGCGACCAGCGCCAAGAGGAAGGCGACATTGAGCGGCGAGTTGCCGTTGTCGAGCCCGAAGATCGCCAGCAGCCAGTCGAGCCGCGGCAATTGCCCGCCCGCTTCGAAGGTGCGTGACTCTGCTGCCATGTCGCCCACCGGCTTGAACACGTTGATCAGCAGCCAGAGCATCAGGTTGTTGGCGATATAGTTGAACATGATCGTGGTGATGACGATGTGCGAGCCGCGATAGGCCTGCAGCCAGGCCGGGATCAGCGCCCAGAGCGCACCGGTGATGATGCTGCCGACGATCGCCATCGGAAACACCATGTACCATGGCAGCGTATGGTCGAACATCAGACAGACGACCGCGACGCCGACACCGCCGAGATAGGCCTGGCCCTCGACGCCGATATTGAACAGCGCCCCATAGGCCGCGAGCGACATGGCAAGGCCGGCGAAAATGAAATTGGTGGCATAGAACAAGGTGTAGCCGATGCCCTCGCCGGAGCCGAAGGCGCCGGACACCATGAGATAGGCCGCCTCGAGCGGATTTTCGCCGGCAAACAGGACGACGAGCCCGGCGATCGCGAAAGCGACCACGAGATTGACGAGCGGGATAAGCCCATATTCCGCCCAGTTCGGCAGCTTGGCAAAGGGCGCACTCATTCGGCTGCCTCCATCTTTCCTTCGACACCGGCCATCAGCAGGCCGATTTCCCCTTCCGGCGTATCCGGCGAGCGCTCGCCGACGATCTTGCCGGCAAACATGACCAGGACCCGGTCCGACAGCGACCGGATCTCGTCGAGCTCGACCGAGACGAGCAGGATCGCCTTGCCGGCATCGCGCATCTGGATGATCCGCCTGTGAATGAATTCGATGGCGCCGACATCGACGCCACGCGTCGGCTGGCCGATGATGAGAACGTCTGGATCGCGCTCCATCTCGCGCGCGAGCACGATCTTCTGCTGGTTGCCGCCGGAGAAATTGGCCGTCTTCAGCCGCGGATTGGGCGGCCGGATATCATATTGCTCCATCTTCTGCTGCGCGTCGGCGCGCACCGCATTGACGTTGAGGAACGCGCCGCGGCCATAGCGCTCGTCATTGTGATAGCCGAGGATGTGGTTTTCGCTCTCCTCGAATTTCAGCACCAGGCCGACATGGTGGCGGTCCTCCGGCACATGTGCGAGCCCACGTTTGCGCAAGCCCGCCGGATCACGATGGCCGGTGACGTCGACGGCCTGGCCCTTGAGCTGGACCGCACCCCTCTCGGCGCGGCGCATGCCGGCAATGGTCTCGAGCAGTTCCGACTGGCCGTTGCCGGCGACGCCGGCAATGCCGACGATCTCGCCGGCCCGGACATCGAAGGAAACGTCGTCGACCATGGTGACGCCGCGATGGTCCTTGATCGCCAGGTTGCGGACGGACAGTTGCACGCCGGCCGGATTGGCCTCGCCTTTCTCGACCCGGAGCAGCACGCGCCGGCCGACCATCAGTTCTGCGAGCTCGCCGGGCGAGGTCTCGCTCGTCGTGCGCGTCGCCACCATCTCGCCGCGGCGCATGACGGAGACCTCGTCGGTGATCGCCATGATCTCGCGCAGCTTGTGGGTAATCAGGATCACCGTCTTGCCCTGTTCCTTGAGCTGCCGGAGGATGCGGAACAGGTGGTCGGCTTCCGCTGGCGTCAGCACGCCGGTCGGTTCGTCGAGGATCAGGATGTCGGCGCCGCGGAACAGCGCCTTGAGGATTTCGACGCGCTGCTGGATGCCGACGGGCAATTCCTGGATGATGGCGTCCGGATTGACCTCCATCTCATATTCGTCTTCAAGCCGCTTCAATTCGCGCCGCGCCTTGGCGATGCCCTTGTTGAGCACGGCGCTGTCCTCGGCGCCGAGCATGACATTCTCAAGCACGGTGAAATTCTCGACCAGCATGAAGTGCTGATGCACCATGCCGATGCCGGCCCGGATCGCAGCGCTTGGCGTGTGGATGTCGACCTTCTTGCCGTCAACCTCGATCTCGCCGCGATCGGCCTGGTAGAAGCCGTAGAGGATCGACATCAGCGTCGATTTGCCGGCGCCGTTTTCGCCGATAATGCCGTGGATCGTGCCCTTGCGGACCCTGAGGTCGATATTCCTGTTCGCGTGAACGGGACCGAAACTCTTGTCGATGCCCTTGAGTTCAATTGCAAGTTCGCTCATGACGGCCCATATCGTAGGCGGCCGGCCCGGACCCGATGTCGAAGGGCGCGACGCATGAAGAATCAATGTTGAAGGTTCCGGACCTCTTGTCCAGCGCCTTTTTCGTTTTGTCAGGGAAGGAGATGCCTGATGGCCGCCGATGAGACAGCGCTTCGCGACCGCATCACGCGTCTCGAAGAGACCATTGCCCATCAGAGCCTGACGATCGAGGAAATGTCGTCCGAGATCGCCACACAATGGAAGACCATCGACCAGATGCAGGTGAAGCTCGACCGGCTGGTTGAGCAGTTCCGCGCGCTCGAGGATGCAACGCTCGAGGCGCCGCCGGTCGCCCGGCCGCCGCATTACTGATTCTGCGATCTCAGGTTCTAATCTTCCGCCTCATCCCCGGATAGGAAACGCCCGCTTCCGGGGAAGCGGGCGCCCTCATCCTATCTTCTTAGTAGGGGCACTTCTCGTCCGACATGTAGTCGTGCACCGTGACGGCGCCCGAGATGATGTCGGCGCGGGCCTTTTCCACGGCCTTGGCCATATCTGGGGTCACGAGCGGCTTGTTATACTCATCCATGGCGACATCGACGCCAAGTTCCTTGAGGCCGAGATTTTGGATGTCGGCCTTGAACTTGCCGGCCTTCGAATCTTCGAAGACATTGTAGACGGCGACGTCGACACGCTTCATCATCGAGGTCAGGACCTTGCCGGGCTGCAGGTAGTTCTGGTCGGAATCGACGCCGATACCGAGCTTGCCGGCTTCAGCAGCCGCCTGAAGCACGCCGACGCCGGTGCCGCCGGCTGCGTGATAGACGACATCCGCGCCCTGGGCGATCTGCGACTTGGTGATTTCACCGCCCTTGACCGGGTCGTTCCAGGCGCTCGGATCGGAACCCGTATAGGCCTGCAGGACTTCCGCATTCTTGTCGATCGACTTGACGCCGCCGACATAGCCGCAGGCGAATTTGTGGATCAACGGGATGTCCATGCCGCCGACGAAGCCGACCTTATGCGACTTGGCAGCGATCGCGGCCATGACGCCGGCGAGATAGGAGCCTTCCTGTTCCTTGAAGACGATCGACTTGACGTTCGGCTGCCCGGTCACGACCATGTCGATAATGGCGAAATTGGTCTTCTTGTACTTGGGCGCGATCTTTTCCAGCGCCGCTGCCCAGGAGAAACCGACCACGACGATCGGGTTGTTGCCGTCCTTGGCGAACTTGCGGAGCGCCTGCTCGCGCTGCGCCTCATTGGCGATTTCGAAATCGCGATATTTGATACCGGTTTCTTTCTTGAACTTCTCGGCGCCGTTGAAGGCCGCTTCGTTGAACGACTTGTCGAACTTGCCGCCGAGGTCGAAGATGATTGCCGGCTTGACATCGGCAGCCCATGCGGAAGCGGTCATGGACGCGGTCGCCATGAGTGTCAGAAAAACTTTTTTCATTTTTTATGGCCCTGTTTTTGTCAGACAGTTTGCGGGTTGGCAGAGACCCCTCGAATGCGGCTCGCAACTCGTCACCCGCCTCATTCCTCTTGAGACAGGATGGCGGCATCCTTGCACGGCTACGGGAAAAATTCACCAAATATTTTTCAACTGGTAAAAAAAACCAGTTGCTGCCAATTGCCACGGAAATTCAGCGGCTTTGCCGGTTTTTCAGCGCAGCCGGGGCGCCAGGCTGCCGGCCGGCTCGCGCTTATAGGCGATGAGATAAAGGATCAGCGACAGGGAGAGAAACACCGCAAAAGCCGGCTGCAGCAGCAGCCATTCGACTACGGTGTCCCAGACATAGGCCGAGACATGCGCCCGGAAATAGGTCTCAGCGGTCGCCAGGATTTGCGGGTTGATGCTGAACAGTGCCGCGCCGAACGGCGTGAACGCCGCCGTCTCTCCGGCCACCGACTGGATCGAATCGACCACGCCGGCGATGACCGCGGCGGCGAGGCTGAGCAGGCTCAGGAAACGCAGCACGAAACGCATTCCATTCCTCCCGGCGACAGCCTTCTCGCAGGCTTGGCCTGCTGGGCTATCTTGCGACCGACAGAAACGACGAACGGAATGCCGCCGCGCCATCGACCCTTATGGAAACAAAGGTAGCATCTGGCAGCATCAATTCAATGGCATCGTTGCGACCAACGCAAAAACACCATCAAAAATCTGTCACGGAGGGTTGATCCCGGCGCGGTCCTCGGTATATATCCGCGCCCGGATGCAGGCCGAACGACAAGACGGGGTTAGCCCCCGGCTTTTTGAAACAGCCAGAATCTCCTGGACAGGTGGCCGAGTGGTTGAAGGCGCACGCCTGGAACGCGTGTGTACGTGAAAGCGTACCGAGGGTTCGAATCCCTCTCTGTCCGCCATTGTTCTCAAAATTCGCCTTTATTTTCAACATGTTGCGGAATCTATTATCGATTCTGTTACAAAAACTGTTACAAAAGCGCCGAGTCTCTGGTGACAAGGCACGGTATATTTGGTGCGATAAAGTCGGATTTTTTGCACAAATCTGTTTGACTTTTTCGATATATTTCGATATATCTAACCATATAATTTATGTGATTTCCAGAAAATGAAGATGAAATATTTAAGCGAACGCAATGGCGTTTTGCGCTATCGGCGCGCCTATCCTCCTGATGTTCAACACGTTCTCGGCAAAGAATATGTCGTTTCGTTCAAGACACGCGATCGCGCAGCGGCGATGCCGCGCTATGCCGAACACGATCGACTTTTCGAAATGCAGGTGGCGTTGGCACGCAGCCAATCAGACAATTCCACAGAGACGCTAAAGGTTCGGGAGATCGCGCAGAATGTCGGCTTCCTTCAACTTCCCGACAAACTCGACAATATTAGAGTTCCCGAACTGGTTCAGATCGTTGGCCAAAATCTGGATATCTTTTGGAAATTGCCGAAGAGCGGCACCGCGCTTGCGGCATTGGCTCAAACTGTTAGCGCCACGCTTTCAATTGACGAAGTCTTCGCAGAGTATCAACGTATCGAGCGAGACAAATTGCGCAAGAAAACCAACCGCGAGAAGAAGAAATTTCTTGCGCCAATAAAGCTGGCAATTAAGGAATTCAAGGAACTTGTCGGCGATGTCGATATCCTTAAATTAAAAAAGAAAACTGTTCTTGGATTCAAGGACAAATTAACTACAGAGGTTGCCGTTGGAAAAATTACAGCCGGAACCGCCAATAAAAAGGTTATGCATTTGAGAAAAATATTCGAAGTCGTCAGAGAGAATATCTATCCGGAACTTGAAAATCCGTTTTCAATTAAAGCACTCGAAAATGATGAGGTTGACAAGCGTCCATCGTTTCTTGAGTCTGACATTGAGAAGATTGATGCTGCATTGGCGAAGAGCATCATAAATGATGAACTCAAAGCCATGATGTTCATCGCAAGAAACACCGGTTGTGGTCCGAAGGAGTTAGCTCTGATGACCGCGACTGACATATTCTTGGATACGTCGTTTCCCTTTATCAGGATCGATTCTAACGAGTTTCGAAGAAAAGTTAAGGGCGGCAAGGCGCGACATCGGGAAATTCCGCTTGTTGGACCGGCGCTGGAATGGATGAAAAAGTTTCCGACCGGTTTCATCCGCTATCAAAAAGACAACGGCGGCGAAGCTGCAAGTGCGGCGGCGAACAAATTTTTAAAAAGGCATACCGGCAAGACGTTCTACTCATTCAGGCATCGGTTCGCCGACCTTTTGAGAAACACCGGCTGCGACCAGCGGGTTCAGAATTCAATTTTCGGGCATGCTTCTAAAAATCGGATTGAAGATCATTATGGCAATCCAGACATGGTGATGAGAGCGAAATATGAAGCCATACTGAAAGCGGTTGAAGAAGGACCGAACCTACTGAAAGAAGATCAAGAAAAAAGGAGAATAAATGAGAGATTACGGTCGTGAGATAATTGCAAATACGGCGTACAGAGAGGAATTTTTTCTTAATATCGACAACGCCATTGAAAGTTTCAAGGCCAGCGGCAACTACGAAGCCGTTGTGAGCTTTAAAACGATAAGAAACATGACGAAAGAATACATCGATCTTATTGAAGGTTGATATAATGACGCTTGTTCGATCTTCATCAGCAGTGAGCGGCTTCGATCGGGCGTGCAAAAACGTGAACATTTTTGCGATTCTTTTAACAACAGGGCGCATTTTTTGTTGACATACACACGACGAATCATTATTGTACGCAAATCCGAAAAAACGGATAAAATCCCAAAAAATATTCGAGAATATGAACGAGCGCACGCTGCCAAAACGTGGGGTCTTCGAATTCTGCAAAATAGGGTTTGATGCGGCTGTCGCAAATTCTCGGTAGCCATATGTTTGCGCGCGCAAAAATGTTCGCGAGATGTCATTGCTAATTAGCGAGCGTTGGCAAGTTAAAAATATGTCGGCATTGAACATAAGTGACTTTTTGCTGTTATAAATACATTTGATTGGATGTAAACGGCATTCAAAATAACCTTGTTATAGAGAGATTGGAAAGATTGAATAAACCAAGAACATTATATTTTGACGATATTACATTTGAAAACTTAGAAAAACTTGCAAAGTTTAAGAACGTTTCTAAATCTGCCATTGCGCGAATGATCATAAACGAATTGTGTGATGATATTTTTGAAGGCGACCATAAAGACTCGAAGCTTTCTCTGATCGGCCGCTGATTTCATGGAACAACGAAGTTTATTGAATGCGGCATTGGAATATGCCGCATGCGGCTTCCCTGTCCTTCCAGTCATTGGAAAGCAACCGGCCATCTCCAATGGCTTCTATCGTGCGACAACCGATTCTGACCAGATTTATGAATGGTGGTGCAGAGCCGACTTCAATATCGGCATCCGCACTGGCGTGTCATCAGGCCTATGGGTTCTGGATGTCGATATAGAGGAAGGCGGGTCCAATGGGTTCAGAACATTGTCTGAGATTGCCGGTGGCTTCGAATGGACCCGAGATATTCCTTTTCAGGTTACGGGATCGGGCGGCGTGCATTTCTTCTTCAAATGCAGCGATGAAGGTCTTGGCGGAAGTATAGGAAAAATCGGTCCCGGCTTGGATGTTCGCGCAAACGGTGGATACATCGTTGCCTCACCATCAATCCACCCAGAAACCTCCCGGCAATATAGCTGGAAACGAAAATCGATTTTGAATTCGACAATCCCTGATGCGCCGGCATGGCTATTTGAAATGGCTAATAGGAAGCCGAAACCGTTGCCTATGGCACAAAAGCAAGAGTCATTCAAACGCCCGCCCGCGTATGGCGAAGCCGCTCTAAAGGATGAATGCCAAAAGATCAGGGACGCCGAAAATGGCTTTCAGCATCAGGCACTCAACAATGCGGCTTTCAAAGTCGGCAAGCTAATAGCTAAAGGCGATATAAACGAATTTGTCGCCGAACAAGCTTTGAAAAGTTCGGCTGCGAGGATGGTCAATTATGACCGAAAGCGACCGTGGTCGCAAAGTGAAATTGATAGGGTTATTTCCAAAGCAATTTCAGATGGAAAGAAAAGCATGTAAAGATAAAGGAAAAACATGATAGAAAATAACGCAAATGAAGCATTAAACAAACTAAACGAGAATAACATACTCTTAGAGCCCGATTTAAAAGTAGTTGAGCGATAACAGCAGGTTGTGATTCCCTTTTGGTGCTAAATCAAAATGGGGTTTCCGATGACCTGGACTGCTATCGCTCGGCGTGAGCATAACCGAGACGCGCTTCGTTTTCCAAG
>NZ_JBFUFK010000008.1:0-174608 GCF_056403475.1 Rhizobium sp. P2_G9
CCTTCACCGGTTCGGTCATCGCCTTCCTCAAGCTTGATGGCCGCATGTCGGGCAAGCCTTCACCGGTTCGGTCATCGCCTTCCTCAAGCTTGATGGCCGCATGTCGGGCAAGCCGATCATGCTGCCGATGCGGCATGTGATCAATGCCGCGATCTTTGCCGCGATCATCATTCTCGTCGGCGTTCTCGTCGTCACCGAAAGCCATGTGGTGTTCTGGCTGATCGTGCTTCTGGCGCTTGCCTTCGGCGTGCTCTTGATCATCCCGATCGGCGGCGCCGACATGCCGGTCGTCGTCTCCATGCTCAACTCCTATTCCGGCTGGGCGGCTGCCGGTATCGGCTTCACGCTCGGCAATCTGGCGCTGATCATCACCGGCGCCCTGGTCGGCTCGTCGGGTGCGATCCTCAGCTACATCATGTGCAAAGGCATGAACCGCTCGTTCATCTCGGTCATTCTCGGCGGCTTCGGCGGCGAGACGGGTGGGCCGGCGCAGGACAATTCCGACAAGACGGTCAAGCTCGGCTCGGCCGAGGATGCAGGCTATCTGATGGCCAATGCGTCGAAGGTGATCATCGTGCCGGGCTATGGCATGGCGGTGGCGCAGGCGCAGCATGCGCTGAGAGAAATGGCCGACACGCTGAAGAAGGCCGGCGTCGAGGTCAAATATGCCATTCATCCGGTTGCGGGCCGCATGCCGGGGCATATGAATGTGCTGCTCGCCGAGGCCAATGTGCCCTATGACGATGTGTTCGAACTCGAAGACATCAATTCGGAATTCGCCCAGGCCGATGTCGCCTATGTCATCGGCGCCAACGACGTCACCAATCCGGCGGCGCGCGACGACAAGACCTCGCCGATCTATGGCATGCCGATCCTCGACGTCGACAAGGCCAAGACCTGCCTGTTCGTCAAGCGCTCGCTCGGCTCCGGCTATGCCGGCATCGACAACACGCTGTTCTACAAGGACGGCACGATGATGCTGCTCGGCGACGCCAAGAAGGTCACCGAGGAAATCGTCAAGGCGATCGGACACTGAGCGCTTTTATATTATGGCTTCAGCTGGCGGGAGCGTCCCGCCAGCTGAAGTATCCTCTGGAGATTGTCCGCTGCGAACTCTCTCGTCCTGGCTTCGGGGATATTGCTCAGCCGAACATGGCCGGACGGATAACGAGAAATGCGGTTTTCGAGACCGGCAAGATAGCCGCCGATAATCCGTAGCACGGGCTCTCCGGGAAAGTCAGGAACGATTTGCCGACGGATGGAAGCCATTGGGTCGCCAGGCGGCTCTCGCACTTCCCGAATTCGTTCCACCGCAAGACCGTCAGGGCCAAGCGGCCTTGACGCAAAAACGAGGCGTTCGGAACCGGCATCTACCATGTCTTGATTGCAGGCACGGGCCGGGCTGATCGGCACATGCGCTGGCTTGGCCCTGAGACCGTCTTCCTGTTCGACTACGACCAGGCATTCTGGGATTTGGATCGGTTGGCAGGCACTCTACTTCGAAACAGGCACGAATGTCGGACGGCTATTTCGACGCTTATGTCGGCCAGCCAGCCGCTTGCGGCACAGAAATACCGGGCCGCGATTGCGTTCGCGACCCAGCCTGCAATGATGTCCCCGGCTCACTCCTCGGGAGCGATGGCCACGACGATGCCGTCGAGGCCCTCGCTGAACGGTATCTGGCAGGAGAGCCGGGAGTTATCGAGGCGATAATCTGAACCTTCCAGCAGCTCGCTTTCGTCCATGGAAGGTGAAGCTAGGCTGGCGCTTGCCGGAGGCTGCTCGACATAGATGTGACAGGTGGCGCAGGACAGACATCCGCCGCACATCGCGAGCAATTCGTCGAAGCCTGCATTCCTGATATTCTCCATCAGCGACATTCCCACGCGTCCGCCAAAACTATGGAGTTCGCCATCCCTGGTGCGCACCGATATCGTAGCCATGTTTTCTCCGCCTTCATTTCTTCCCCCGACGCTCAATGCGTTTCGAGGGCGATTTCCTTGAGTTGTCTGGATGTGTCGGCAAGAACCTCGCGATCGATCCTCGCCGCGCTTTCCACCAGTTTCCGGCCTTGCACGTAGTCACGTGGCGCGTTGACGCAATCGAGGGCGAGAACCGCTCCGTTCCTGAGGTAGATGACGCTGAAGCTTCTGCTCGCGGGATCGCCCCGCGTAACCACGGCATCGTAGCCATGGTTGAGACCGACCGTCTGCATTTTCAGGTCGTATTGATTGGACCAGAACCAGGGCGTCGCGTCGTAAGGCTTGGCTTCGCCACAGATCGCTTTCGCCGCGGTCGTCGCCTGGTCCGTCGCGTTCTGCACGGATTCGATGCGGATGCCGCGACCGTTCCGCAGCCGGGCGCAATCGCCGACGCAATAGATATCCTCCAGCGAGGTTTGGCAGTATTGATCCACGTCCACCCCGTTTCCGCCTTCCGCTCCCGCGGCTATCAGCGGCGCGGCCGATGGGACGATCCCTATTCCGACCACGACCAGGTCGACAGCGATCTTTTCGCCGGAGGAAAGAATGACCTCCGTCACGCGACCGTCCGCTCCCTCAAGCGAAGCGACTCCGCTGTTGAGGCGGATATCGACTCCGTGCGAGCAGTGCTCGCCCTCGTAAAACCGCGACACGGGTTCGCCGGCCACACGCGCCAGCACGCGGTCGAGTGCTTCGACCAGCGTCACCTGCTTGCCTTGCTCGCGGAACACTGCTGCCGCCTCGAGGCCGACATAGCCGCCGCCGATGATGATGATCCGCTCTGTCTTCGGAAGAACCTCAATGAGGGCGTCGCAGTCCGCCTTGCTGCGAATGTAGAAAATGCCCGCCAGATCGCTGCCGGGGCAGGCAAGCTTCCTCGGATCGCCGCCTGCGGCCCATATCAGCTTCGTGTAGGAAAACCGTTCGCCGCGGTCGGTCAGGACGGCGTGGGTGGTGGGATCGACGGCGGTCACGCGGCTGCCGAGGACCAGTTCCACCTGACGCGCCGTCCAGAAATCCTCGGGGCGCAGATGCATCCTGTCGAATGTCTTCTTACCCGCGAGATATTCCTTCGACAGCGACGGACGGTCGTAGGGCACGTCCGGCTCAGCGCCGATGAGCGCGATGCTGCCGGCGAAACCGGACTGTCTGAGCGCGGCCGCGGCCTGCGAGCCGCCGTGCCCGCCGCCGACGATGACGCAATCGAACGAGCGGTTGAGGGTGTCCGTCTTCATCTCAGGGCTTTCTTTCAGCGCCGATCAGGACGAAGCACAAAGTCGCCGGCTTGCTGCTCTTGTTGCGCCAGGCGTGGCGGGTGCCGCACTGGACCACCACGTCGCCCTGTTTGAGCAGGGTCTCAACGCCGTCGTCGAGTTCGAGGCAGATCTCGCCGTCGAGCACGATATCGTAGTCCACGGTGTCGGTCGTGTGCATGCCGGGCGCGTCAGGCTCGAACGCCTGGATCAGGCCGGGGATGTGGGTCGCCTGCTCCTCAAAGGCCGAAACGGGGTCGACGGTGGCGAACACCGAATCCGGCGGGAAGACCACGATCATCAGTTTCGTCTCGCCCGGTTGGGGCGTGATCAGCATGTGCGGCGGAGCCTGCTCCGCATGCTGTTGCGGAAGGACTGGTTTCGCCGCGGTGGCGTAGAGAACCGACGTCAGGTGGCCCGGCACCGCGTCGTAGGCATGGGCGTTCGGTGTCGGGCCGTCGCTGACGAAGATCGACCTGCCGTCCCTGATACCCGTGACCACGCGCCGGGGAATGCGAATTTCTGTCGCCTCATTCATAGATCAGGCCTTTCGCTTTGAGCTGYGGACGCATGTTGTTGATGTCGAGGCTGAGCTTGCCCGACTCGTAGAGCGAGCGTTTCTCATCTTCCATCCGCTGGCGCTTTCGGGCCTTTTCCAGCACCGCGGCGGCCTCATCGCATTTGACGACGCAGACACCATCATCGTCTGCGACGATGACGTCGCCCGGCTCGATGTACGCTCCGGCGCAGACCATGGGGACCTGTACGTTGGCCAGCGTCTCCTTGACCGTCCCCTGTGCCGATATCGCTTTGGCCCAAACCGGAAACTTCATCGCGCGCAGGTCGGCGACGTCGCGGACACCGGCGTCGATCACGAGACCGAGAATTCCCCGCGCCTTGCATGAGGTCGCAAGCAGGTCGCCGAAATATCCGTCCGTGCATGGCGAAGTCGGCGCGACAACCAGGATGTCGCCGGGCTGCGCGACTTCGAGGGCGACGTGGATCATCCAGTTGTCGCCGGGAGGAACCTCGCAGGTGAGTGCCGTGCCTCCGATGCGCGCACCTTCGATCACGGGACGCAGATACGGGGCCAGCAAACCCTTGCGGCCCTGGGCCTCGTGGACAGTTGCGACGCCCAGCCTGCCGAGGGCCTCGCAGGTCTCGCGGTCCGCTCGCGGTGTTCTCGTCATTACCTTCATGTGAGATCTCCTAGCATGTCCTCGAGATGCCTCAACGTATTGTCAGGCGGCCGCAGCTTCGAGGAAGCTGCTGTCGAACACGTCCCCGGCCTTGGACCGATTGGCCTCGCCGAGCAGGTTGGCGCGGATCATCAGATCCACTGTCGTGTCCATGGCCTTGCGGGGGATCGACAGGTTGCCCGGCCACATGCCCATGTCCCGCATGTAGCGAAGGCCTTGGGAAGCGAGGTTCGGGTCGTCCGTCGTGGTGATCCGCTGGAAGATCGGAAGTGTCACGTCTTCCCGTCCGGCGTCGTTGGCAATCGCGTAGGCTTCGAGAAGCGCCTGGAGGAAACGAACAACCACGTCACCGTGGGCGTCCAGCCAGCTCTTGCGGCCGATGACAGCGGCGAAAACGATCTCGGGAATGATGTCATTGATCTCGCCAATCAGATTGAAGCCCTGCCGCTCAGCCAGAAAATTCCACGGTGCGGGCTGCGGTGCACAGTCGATCTCTCCAGCCTGCAGGGCTTCCCAGCGCTTGGTATGGATGCCCGCAAGCTCGAATTCGTAGTCTCCCGGATACTGCAAGCCTTCTTTGGACAGCAGCATCTGGGTGTAGATCGCTGTCCCCTCGGTGAGAGACGACGTCCCGATCTTCTTGCCTTTGAGCTCCCTGATTGACCTGATCGAAGGCCGAGCGACCAATGACATCGGCAGCCGGTTGGCGTTCGATGCGATGACCCTCAGCGCGCCGCCGTTGACGAAGTTCGAGACCGCGCCTTCCGGTGGTGTGATCGCTAGGTCGGCCTCGCCGTCGACGACGGCGCTGGTCGCCTTGTCGACAGTGCCCATCTTCTTGTATTCGATGGTCAGTCCGTACCTGGTAAAAATGCCGTGCTCTTCGGCCACGAAGACCGGAAGCCAGTTGAACCCTTGTGCCCCACCGGCGAGGCTGAGATGTTGGCTGGAAGCCATGTGATTTCTCCGTGATGATTGCGGCTTCAAAGGCCGCGCTGGCGCAGTCTCTTGTCCAGGAGGGGATAGACCCGCCGCGCATTTCCTTCGAAGACCGCGTGTCTCTGTTCGTCGTCGAGGGTGAGCCCGTCGATATATCTTTTGGTGTCGTCGAACGGATGTCCGGTCTCGGGATCGGTCGCCTTGACCGCGCCCAGCAGTTCGGAACCGAACAGGATGTTCTTGACGTCGACGACGCGGAAGAGCGTGTCGATGCCAGCCTGGTGGTAGACGCAGGTGTCGAAGAAGACATTGTTCATGAGATGCGTGCCGAGATCAGGCTTTTCGAGCATGATCGACAGGCCGCGGTAACGGCCCCAATGATAGGGCGCGGCCCCGCCGCCATGCGGTATGATCAGCTTGAGGTCCGGATGGCGCTGGAACAGGTCCCCCTGGATAAGCTGCATGAACACGGCGGTGTCGGCATTGATGTAATGCGCACCCGTCATGTGCAGGCAACGCTCGCAAGAGCTGGACACGTGGATCATCGCGGGGACCTGCAGCGCGACCATCGCCTTCCAAAGCGGGTCCCACCAGGGATCGTAGATCGGCGGAGCGCTCCAGCGTCCGCCTGACGGATCGGGATTGAGATTGCATCCGACGAAGCCGTTTTCGACGCAGCGCTCGAGTTCCTTGATGACATCATACAGATCACCGTCGACCGTCTGCGGAAGCTGGCAGACGGCGGCAAAGTTGTCGGGGAACATGTCGACGATCCGGCCGACATTGTCGTTCGACAGGCGCGACCACTCCTTGGCCACCGACAGTCCCGGCACGTGGTGTCCCATGCCGGATGCGCGCGGGCTCAAAAGCGTGACGTGTGAGCCGCGCTCGCGCTGAATCCTGAGCTGGTTCGCTTCGATGATGTCATGAAGCTGCTTGTCTGGAATGCCCGCATAGACCGGCCGCGCGGAGGACTTGCCCTCCGCGTAAGCGACCTGGGCAGTCCGGAAGGCGTGGTGCTCCGGCGGTTCGGTGGTGAAATGGCCGTGGCAGTCGATGATCAGCGACATCAGGCGTTCCACTTTGCCGGGAGGTCGGAAATGCCGCGGAACCGCCAGCCTTTGCCCGTCATCTCCCGCGACGTATCGAGCCGGAGTTCGGGGAGCTGCCGGAAGACTTCCGCGAGCGCGATCTCGCCCATGGCCCTGGACAGGAAGTGGCCCGAACAGAAATGCGGACGGAAGCCGAACGAAAGGTGCTGCTTCTTCTTCCGGAACATGTCGAAGCGGTCGGCGTCCTCGAACCGCGTTTCGTCGCGATTGGCCGAACCCATGACGATCGCGACCGACGATCCCCGCGGGATCACGGTGCCGGCGATCTCGAAGTCCTGCATGGCGATCCGCGGCGTCACGCCAATCGGTGCAATCCAACGGAGGCCTTCGTCGAAGGCGCGCATGGCGTTTTCCTGAGGCTGCTCCGCCATCGCCCTGGCCTGGTCTTGACTGGAAAGAAGACCGGCGCAGGCATTCGCCGCCGCATGGCCCGGCTCCTGCAGGCCGCCAAGGATGATGACACGCATGGTCGGCGAGATTTCCTCCCAGCTGCGAACCTCGCCCTTCGGCATGCCGCCATACATGACATGGCTGAGAAGGGAATTATTGGGCCTGGTGAGGCAGGCCTGGTAGAGGTCGCCCATCTGCCTGTCGATATCGGCAAGCGCATCGTCCAGGCGCTTCCACACGGCCGGATCGTTGCCGACATTCTGCAGGCCGAGCGCCATCGCGTGGAACCATTCGACGAGCGTCTCGTTAGGGGTTTCCGTCAGGCCGATGACATCGCCGATGCAGCGCACCGAGATCGGCTCGAAAAGCTCGGCGGTGAGGTTGGCCGCTCCGTTCTTCCTGATCGAGTCGATGTAGCGCTGCACGACCGGCCGTGTCAGGCCCTCGACGAACGAGCGCACGCGTTCCTGTGTCAGGTTTTCGTCGATACCCTGGCGAAGGCATTGATGGTCCTCGCCAGACATGGTCAGCACGTTCGGCATGCCCATGACCCGGGCTTCGGGCCGGTCGGCCGATCCGGACGGCCCGAATATCTTGTCGTTGCCGCCGATCGTGCGGCAGTCGTCGAACCGGGTGATGAAATATTCCTTCGTTCCTTCGAAGAAGGCCACGGGCTCTTCGGCGCGCAGCCGCGCATAGACCGGGTACGGGTCCCTATAGAGATTCTCGCCCGTGAGTTCGGTGTTGATGTCGGCCATCGATTTCCTCCCATCGCCCCAATTCAGGGGCCGTCGCTAAACTCTCCGCCATCGTCTCCAACCCGACGGTGGGCATCTTCCGGGCGTTCCGGCAAGGCAAACCGGATACGATTGACACTTGACATACCATAACGTCTTCAGATACTGAAAGGTATCCAAAGCGGGATCGGCTGTCAATAAGAGAAATCGATGGCCCGTCGGATGAGCCGCTCCGGGAGGGAGGAAATCAGTGAACGAAAGCAGCATCGCCGAGACGCGCCCCGTGCTGGACGCGCGGGACGTCTCCGTGCAGTTTGGCGGCATCAAGGCCCTGACGGATGTGTCGGTTTCCGTCA
Organism: Rhizobium sp. P2_G9; assembly: GCF_056403475.1. NCBI lineage: Bacteria > Pseudomonadati > Pseudomonadota > Alphaproteobacteria > Hyphomicrobiales > Rhizobiaceae > Rhizobium > Rhizobium sp. P2_G9. The sequence continues at coordinate 7,969 of NZ_JBFUFK010000008.1, forward strand.
GATCGGCTGAGATCTGCGGGCTGATCGGCCCGAACGGCGCGGGCAAATCCACCTTTCTCAATGCGGTGACCAGGCTGGTGGGCTACGGCACCGGCAATATCAGGCTCGACGGCAGGCCGATCGAGGGCGCGAGACCGCGCGACATGATCGGCATGGGCGTCGCCCGGACATTCCAGAATCTCGGCATCTACGCTTCGATGACGGTCCTCGACAACGTCATGCTCGGCGCGCACCATCGCCTGGGCGGCAAGTTCGCGCAGGCGATCTTCGCGCCGCTGCGCGCAAGGGCGAGTGAACGCTCCGCGCGCGAAAAGGCGCTTGCCGTCCTGGAAGAGGTCGGCATGGCGGAGCTCGCGCCGCGTACGGCGGGATCGCTGCCTTATCCCCTGCAGAAGCGGATGGAGATCGCCCGGGCGCTCGCCGCCGAACCGAAAATACTGTTGCTCGACGAGCCCGCCGGCGGCCTGACGCACGGTGAGGTTCATGAATTCGGGGCGCTGGTCGACAGGATCAGGCGCAGCCGCAACCTCTCCATTCTTCTCATCGAGCATCACATGGGTCTGGTGATGAGCCTTTGCGACCGGATCGTGGTCTTCCACCTGGGCCGCAACCTGGCCGAGGGCACCCCGTCCGAAATCAAATCGAACGACGCGGTGATCTCCGCCTATCTCGGGAGGGCGGCATGACAGTTCTGGACATCAAGAACCTGTCTGTATTCTACGGCAAGACGCAGGCGCTGTTCGACTGCTCGTTCTCAGTGGGCGATGGCGAGTTCGTGGGCCTGCTCGGCTCCAATGGCGCGGGAAAGACGACGCTGCTGCGCGCCGTTTCCGGTCTGCTTCCCTTCAAAGGCTCGGTTTCCTACGCCGGAAAAGCGCTTGATAGGATCGCCGCGCAAAAACGTCTCGCTATGGGTATTGCGCATATACCGCAGGGCCGCGGCACTTTCACCGAGTTCACGGTGGACGAAAATCTGTCGCTCGGTGCGACGATCGTGTCCAGCCGCGCGCAGGTGAGGGAAGACAAGGAGCGCTGGTACGCGACCTTTCCCCGCTTGCGCGAACGGCGGGACCAGTTGGCGGGAAATCTGAGCGGCGGTGAACAGCAAATGCTTGCTGTGGCGCGCGCGCTCATGTCCCGACCCAAGCTTTTGATGTGCGACGAGCCGTCGCTTGGACTGGCGCCCGCGATCACCCAGGAAATCCTGGCGATCTTCAAGACGCTGAACAGGGACCACGGCATGACGCTGCTGGTGGTCGAACAGAATGTCGACATCACCCTCCAATATGCCGATCGGGCCTTCGTCATCGAGGCGGGCCAGATCGTCGCGAGCGGCGCTGCGAGCGAACTGCTCGACAACGAAGACATCAAGAAATCCTATCTCGGAGTTGCCGGATGAGCCTCTTCTTCCAGCTCGTCGTCAGCGGGTTGACGACGGGTGCAATCTACGCCGCGTTGGCGCTGGCGCTCGTCCTGATCTTCAGGGCGACGAATGTCGTGAACTTCGGCCAGGGCGAGATGGCCACGTTTTCGGCCTATACCGCCTGGCAGTTGATGCATTGGGGCGTGCCGCTCTGGCTCGCCATCCTCGCAAGCCTCGCAATGGCGTTCATCATCGGCGTCGCGACTTTCCGCAKCGTTATCCGGCCGATGATGAATGCTCCCGTGGAAGCGGTCGTCGTCATCACGCTCGGCATCCTCGTTCTGTTCCAGGCCGCTTGCATGTGGATCTGGGGGGCGGAACAGCTGTCATTTCCGAGCCTCTTTCCCGATGGCGGCTTCAATGTCGGTGACGTCCGCGTTCTCGCCTCCTCGGTCGGGACGCTCGCCATCCTGCTGGTCATCGCTTTGGCGATGGGTTTCGTCTTCCGCTTCACCAGGCTCGGCTTGTCGATGCGCGCGGCCGCCTTCGACCATGCCCGCAGCGTCCTTGTCGGTGTCGACGTCGAACGCATGCTGATGCTGGGCTGGGGCTTTGCCGCCGTGATCGGGGCCTTGGCCGCGATCCTGATCGCGCCGCGCCTATTCCTCAGCCCGACGATGATGACGCCGATCCTGTTCTATGGCCTTGCCGCCGCCACGCTCGGAGGCTGGGACAGCCCGCTCGGCGCGATCGTCGGCGGCCTCGCCGTCGGTGTCGCCGAAAGCCTGGGCGCAAGCTACCTCACATTCATCGGCGCCGACATGCGCATCGCGGTTCCCATCGCGCTGACGCTGCTCATCCTGCTGGTGAAGCCCGTCGGCCTGTTCGGTTCCTACAAGGTGACGAAACTATGAATGACGGATTCCGTGCCGTTGCGGCAAAGTTCGGCTTCTTCGCGATCGTGGCGATCCTGATCCCGGTCTTCGCCCCGGGTTACGCGCTCCAACAGGTGGCGGTCGCAATCGCCTATGCCATCGCCATCCTGGGCTTGAATCTGCTCATGGGTTTTGCTGGGCAGATTTGCCTGGCGCAGGGCACGCTGTTCGGCATCGGCGCCTATGTCACGGCGATCCTCAACGCCACCTATGGCATCCCGCCGCTCGCGACGCTGCCCGTCTCGGCTGCGGTGGCGGCCGTGATCGGCCTGGTCATTGGGCTTCCGGCGCTCAGGCTGCAAGGGCTGCAACTCGCCATCGTCACCTTCGGCATCGCGGCCGCGTTCCCGCAATTGCTGCTCAAGATGGGCAGCCTGACCGGCGGTGTCTCGGGGCTTCCGATCGACGCTCCCGAAACGCCCGAAATCATGACGGACACTCCGGAACTTTGGCTCTACCTCATAGCTCTGGCCTGCGCGGGTATCGGCGCCCTTCTCGTGTCGCTGATGCTGTTCGGTGACGTCGGCCGCGCGCTCAGGGCACAGCGCGACAATCCGCAGATCGCCCAGGCGCTCGGCGTGAACCTGACGCGGACGCGGCTATGGGCGTTTGCCGCAAGCTCGGCGCTGGCGGGATTGGGCGGCGGCGTGTTCGCCATTATCAGCGGCTTCGTCAGCCCGGAATCCTTCCTGGCGATCCTGTCCATCAACATCGTGATCGGCAGCATTGTCGGCGGTGTCACCAGCGTCGTCGGGGCGTTTGTCGGCGGACTGTTCATGGTTTTCGTTCCGAGCTGGGCATCCGACATCAACCTCAGTCTCGGTAACCTGATTTACGGCCTGGCGCTGATCCTCGTCATGATGGTCGCGCGCAACGGGGTCACTGGTTTCATCGAAAAATGGCTTTCGGTGATTTTTCGGAGGACGGCCGGCTGAGATGCCTGCCGTCGAAATGGGAGGAATTGAAATGAGACTGATCTCCATGCTGAAGGGATGCACGATGCAGTTGGCTATGGCCGCGCTGCTCGCCGCCTCCCAAGCCGGCGCCGCGGAAAAATCGCCAGGTATCACCGACGACACGGTCAAGATCGGTGTTACCGGTCCGCTGACGGGTCCCGTCGCCATCGTCGGCGGCGTTGCGGAAGGCATCCGCGCCCGCATCGAGCAGGCGAATGCCGAGGGCGGCGTCAAGATGGGCGACGGCAAGACCCGCAAGATCGAACTCGTCATCGAGGACGACAGCCTCGATCCGCAGCGCACGCTGGCGAATGTCCGCAAGATGGTCGAGAAGGACAAGGTGTTCGCCCTTGTCGGCACCGCTGCCACGCCGAACAACCTGGCGATCGGCCGCTACATCACCCAGAAGAAGGTTCCGAATCTCTTCATGTATTCCGGCGTCATCTCCTTGAACGCCCCCAAATGGGAAGTCGGCTTCGTGCCGTCGTTCTCGACCGAAGCTGACTCGTTTGCCGAATATCTCAAGACGCACAAGCCCGACGCAAAGGTCGCCTTCCTCTACCTGAACACGGAAACCGGCGAGACCTTCATGAAGGCCTTCGATCGCGCGATCGACGTTTCCACCATCAAGGTGATCGAACGCCAGCCCGTGACGTCCCAGGACCCCACGGTCGAGACCCAGCTCAACACTCTGAAAGCATCCGGCGCTGACACCCTGGTCATCATCGCAGCGCCCCGCCAGGGCGGCGAGGCCATCCGGTTTCAGGCCGAAAGCGGCTGGAAGCCCTTGACCCTGGTCACCAACCTGTCGTCGGCCTATCCGGTCCTTCAGTCCGTCGGCCTCGACAATGCGAAGGACATCATCACCTCCGGCTTCCTGAAGCCCATCATCAGCGATCAGAAATCCGGCGACCCGGGCGTCGACAGCTATCTCGACGCGATCAAAGCGGCCAAGGTGAACTTCGTCTTCGCCAACACGATCGGCCAGACCGGTTATGCGATCGGCGACGCGCTCATCCAGTCGCTTGAAAAGCTCAAGCAACCGAACCGCGAGGAGTTGATGAAGGTCGTCCACAACATGGATGGCTGGAAGAACCCTCTGCTGCTCGACGGCATTACGATGACGACGAAGGAAGGCTCAGACATCTACCCGATGGAGGCGCTTCAGCTCTACCAGTTCGACGGCCAGAAATATGTCCCGCTCGGCGGCGTCCTGGATTTCGAGGGYGACACCAAGGAATAAACCGCAGGAATGACAAAACGCGGGCGCCGGTTCTGGCGTCCGCGTTGTCGCGGGAACCTAAAGGTTCAGAGCAAGAGCATGCAGCAGTCGAAGGTTTGACCGCTGCATGCGGCTCGCTGTCATTGCGGGCAACGGAAGAGATGCTTCACTTCTTGATGGCTTCGACGTCGATATCGAGCTTGATGTCGGGTCCGAGACCATAATCGGCAAGTTTCTTCAGCCCGAAAAGATCGACCGCGTTGAACGAGCCCACGGCCGAGAAACCGGTCTTAATCGTATTCTTGTCCCAGGGCAGCGGCGCTTCCGTATTCCAGGTGACATCAAGTGCCACAGGCTTCGTTATCCCCGCCAATGTCAGGTCTCCCGTGACCTTGCCGGTCCGCTCGCCTGTCTTCTCGACCGAAGTGCTTTTGAAGGTGATCGTCGGAAATTCGTCGACGTTGAGAAAATCGGGGCTCTTCAGGTCGGAGTCGCGCTGGGCGAAATTGGTGGCGATCGACGTGGCGTCGATATCGAGCGACAGCGACGATTTCGTCACGTCGGTCTTGTCGAATTCGATTTCGCCGGAGACTTTCTGGAAAAGCCCATGGGCATTGGACCAGCCGGCATGGTTTACCTTGAAACCGATCCAGGCATGCTGTGGGTCGATCTCATATTTGTCGGCAGCGAATGCGGCCGATGACAGCAGCGACAAGACAGCGGCGGTAAATACGACTTTGTTCATAGCTCTCCTCCGTTATTGAGCGTTTTGTTGAACGATGAAGGCAGTTGCCGCCCAGGCGACAGCTGCGAGCGCCGGAATTCCAACGGCGATGGATGCGACCAGATGCGACGCGATACCCGGTCTGAAAAACACCTTGAGGCGAGAAAGACGAAGCAGCGGCGGAATGGCCAGGCAAAGCGACGAAAGCAAAATGGCGATGCCGGATGCGTGCGGTGTGTAGAGCGCCGTAAATCCGGCAAAAGTCGCGAAGAGCCAGTTCACCGCGAAGAAAACGCCTGGCGGAAGCGCTTCTCCGGATCTGCGGGGAAACAGGCTCGAGCCTATGGCAATAAGCACAATGCTTCCAAGCACCGCCGCTGCGGCGCCGTTGACCTGTGCCATTCCAACGAAGGCTCCAAAGGCTGCGACAAGCGCCAATCCGACGAGTGCCCATGTGCCGGCAGCGATCTGCGCGACCTGTATCGGCCGCGGAAGGGCGGCATGATCGCGCGTCAGCACGGTTGAAATCAGGGTAACGGCCAGAGCGGCGGCGGCAATCGCGAACTCCACTGGTTTCCGCGCCGCGATATGCGTACCGATCAACAACAGCGGCACAATCAAGAGCGCGGCAAACACCACCATGATGCCCTTTGTTCCCAACTTCCGAAGCGCGATTGGCCAAAATCCGAATACGATCGCACCCGCGGCGAGGATGAAAGGCAGCTTCTGCTTGGAGGACACCGGCGGCCAACCGGGCCAGCCTTCCAATGTCAGGTAGGCTATGACGACCGCCAGCAACAGGCATGCTGCCAACAGGCCTGTTTCAGCTCCGGCGCGGAAGGTTCCGACGAAATAGGCCAGCCCGCCCAGCACCATGGGGCCGATGAGCGTAGACAGAACTATCTGAGCCAGCACGGGAATTTCCTTTAAGAGTCGAAGGACACGGGCCAAACAAGTAAACATGTTAACTATTACGGTTAGCGGGCATGGCTGGCCCGCACAAATGACTTTGCGGACACGGGACTTCACGATGATGTGAGCGGATTGTGATGCGAGAGACGGAAATTGCGCGAGTTTCTCGATGTAGGTCGTCAAAAACACGGAGTCGTCCCCGTGAGCTCGGTGGTGAATCGAAGTTCATCTGGACCTGGAAACGGCCCTCTCCAGCGTGCGCGGAGCCGGCCCGATTGACTCTCGCAGCCAAAAAAGAGATGCTTCATATGTTAACTAGCGTATCGCTGGCGTGAACCAGGCATATTCAACCTGACTGTTGGGAGGCAGCGGTGGAACTACTCAGCAGCACCAATCTTGTCCCGCAACAATGGCTGCCGGTCTCCTACGAGCAATGGTCGGATGATCTGCATTCGATCTGCGGTCGCTTCAACCCGCGGCTCATGGAACGCGGCAGGCCGGTCCGCGGTGCGGCGCGCGGCATTGATGTCTGCGGCATGCAGTTCGCCCATGTTTCCAATGATCTCGACCTCGTCCACCGCAATTGGGACGATATAAGGCGCGACACCGCCGAACACCTCTTCCTTATCGTCCAGCTTCAGGGTTCTTGTGGCGTTGACCATCTCGGCCAGCAGACCATGCTGGATGTCGGCGATTGCATATTGGTGGATTCGACCAGGCCGACCACATTTCATTTCGGCGGTCATTTTTCCAATCACCTGTCGATGCATCTGCCACGCCAGATCATGTATTCTGAACAGCGCGACAAGTTCGACATTGCCCGCAAGCTCGAAGGCTTCGATCCGATGGCGATCATGCTGCGCGCACTGATCGCCAAGATCCTGTCGACGCCGGAATCCGATGCGAGTTCTGCCAATCTCCGCGCGCTGATGTTCAATGCGACGCGCCAGGCTTTCGTCTCGGAATCCCCGACACTGCCCAACCTGCAATCTCTGCATGACAGCGCGGCAAGGCGCCTGCAGATGGTCGATATCCTGATCGACCGCCATCTGACCGACAGCAATCTTTCGGCCAAATGGCTGGCAACCCGTATCGGCGTGTCGATCCGCACCTTGCAGCAGGATTTCCAGGGCGTGGGCATCACCTGCACCACCGTCATCCGTGACAAGCGGCTGCGCTATGCGCGTGAGAAGATCGAGCAGATCAAGGATGTCAGGGGCGGCAAAACGATTGCCGAAGTCGCCTATTCCTCGGGCTTCAACGACATTTCCTATTTCAACCGCAGCTTCCGCGAATTGTTCGACTGTGCACCGACCGACGTCTTGAAATCCGGCGACTGAGCACGTCTCCCGAAAGTGGCTTCCGGTTTCGGGGCAAAGACATGCTCAAACAAAAAGCCTAAAGCGAAGCACATTGGACTGTTGCGCAGTTTTCGCGTTTTTCTCCAATTCGGCACGCGCCCCAGCCCAAGACGGATGAAACCGCTTGGCGCATGATCCTCCTAGAAAGTTGGTTTGGTCCCAGGGATCATTCCAGGGAGGAGCATCATTATGGATTACACGCTGCTCATCGGCGGTGAAAAAATCGCAGCGGCCACCTATCAGGATATCTGCAATCCATCGACCGGAGCCGTCGTCGGCCGCATGCCGATGGCGGCACCGGCCGATCTCGACCGCGCCGTCGATGCCGCGGCATCGGCATTCGGCGACTGGAGCCTGAGGTCGGACGAGGAGCGGGCACAGGCCTGCCGGGACGTTGCGGAAGCGATCGCCGCCTATAGCGAAGACCTGGCAACGCTCTTGACGCTCGAACAGGGCAAGCCAATGAACGGCCTTGGCTCGCGCTTCGAGATCGGCGCCGCCGTTGCTTGGACGCGCTATACGGCGGAGCTTAGCCTGCCGGTCGAAATCCTCCAGGACGACAATGAGGGCAGGGTGGAGCTGCACCGCAAGCCGGTTGGCGTGGTCGGCTCGATCACCCCCTGGAACTGGCCTGTCATGATTGCCTGCTGGCATATCATTCCGGCGATCCGCGCCGGCAACACCGTCGTCATCAAACCATCGCCGCTGACGCCGCTGTCGACCATTCGTCTCGTCGAAGTGATGAACACCGTGCTTCCGGCCGGTGTCGTCAACGTCGTCACCGGCGCCAACAGCATCGGTGCAGCACTCTCGGCCCATCCCGGCGTCGCCAAGATGACCTTCACCGGCTCGACCGAGACCGGCAAGAAGATCATGGCCTCCGCCGTCGAGACGCTGAAGCGGCTGACCTTGGAACTCGGCGGCAATGATGCCGGCATCGTTCTCCCCGATGTCGATCCCAAGCGGATCGCCGAGGGCCTGTTCTGGGGCGCGTTCATCAACAACGGCCAGACCTGTGCGGCGCTGAAGCGGCTCTATGTGCATGACAGCGTTTATGAAGACGTCTGCGCCGCACTGACCGACTATGCCAGCGGCATCGTTATCGGCGATGGCATGGACGAGAAAAGCGTGCTCGGCCCGATCCAGAACGAGATGCAGTTCAACAAGGTCCGCGATCTCGTCGAAGACGCCAAGGCGCAAGGCGGCCGGGTGCTGACCGGCGGCGCGCCGATCGGCGGCTCGGGTTATTTCTATCCGATCACGCTGGTGGCCGATGTCACCGACGGCGTGCGCCTCGTGGATGAGGAACAGTTCGGTCCGGCACTGCCGATCATCCGCTACAGCGATATCGACGAGGTGATCGTACGCGCCAACCGCAACCCGGCCGGCCTCGGCGGCTCGGTCTGGTCCTCCGATCCGGAGAAGGCAAAGCACTACGCGCTGAAGCTCGAATGCGGTTCGGTCTGGATCAACAAACATGGCACCATCCAGCCCAACGCTCCCTTCGGCGGCGTCAAGCAATCCGGCATCGGCATCGAATTCGGCATTGAAGGCCTCAAGGAATTCACCACGGTCCAGACGGTGCTGAGCTGATGGAAAGCTACGACTATATCATTGTCGGCGGCGGATCATCGGGCTGTGTGCTTGCCAACCGGCTATCGGAAAATCCGGCGCACAAGGTGTTGCTGATCGAATCCGGCCGCCGCGACAGCGATCCCTTCATCCACATCCCCGCAACCTTCTTCAAGGTGCTGGGCAAGGGCATCGACATCCACGGCTATGCCTCGGAGCCCGAAAAGGGGCTGAACGGCCGGCCGCAGATCGTGCCGCAGGGCAATGTCATCGGCGGCGGCAGCTCGGTCAACGCCATGATCTATATCCGTGGCCACCGCAACGACTATGACACATGGTCGCAAATGGGCTGCCAGGGCTGGAGCTATGAGGATGTCCTGCCGGCCTTCCGGTCGCTGGAGAACAATGCCGAGCTCAACGGTCACTATCACGGCCGGTCCGGCACGCTGCATGTCTCCAATCCCCGCCACCGGCATCCGTTGAACGAAGCCTTCGTCCAGGCCGGTGTCGAGGCGGGGCTGACGGCCAATCCCGATTTCAACGGCGAGGACCAGGAAGGGGTCGGATTCTACCAGTCGACCACCCACAATGGTCGTCGCTGGAGCTCGGCCCAGGCCTTTTTGCGTGATGCCGAGAAGCGCCCGAACCTTCGGATCATGACCGAGACCAAGGTAGCGCGCGTCCTGTTCCAGGACAAGCGCGCCAGCGGCGTGGAGCTGTTCGACGGCACCCAGATCGGTGCCACCAGGGAAATCGTGCTGACCGCCGGCGCGATCGCGACGCCGAAGATCCTGCAGCTTTCCGGCATCGGCGATGCCGGTCTGCTCGGCTCGCTCGGCATCCCGGTCGTGGCGGACCTGCCGGGGGTCGGCGCGAATTTCCAGGATCACCTGGAAGTCCCGGTTCAGGGCGAGACGAGAGATCCGATCTCTATGCTCGGCGAAGACCGAGGCCTGAAGGCGGCACTGCACATGGCGCGCTACCTCCTGACCCATCGCGGCCTGCTGAGCTCGAACGTCGTCGAAAGCGGCGGCTTCGTCGATACAGCCGGGACGGGCCAACCGGATATTCAGTTCCATGTGCTTCCGGTTCTGGTGGGCTTTGTCGATCGCGAGCCGGAAGCGGGCCATGGTCTCAGCATCGGCCCCTGTTTCCTCAGGCCTCGTTCGCGCGGTTCGATCCGCCTCARATCGGCCGATCCGAAGGAAGCCGCACTCTTCAATGCCAATGCGCTTTCCGATCCCGCCGATGTCGACACGTTGATGCGCGGTGTAGACGTTGCGATCCGCATCCTTGAAGCACCAGCGCTTGCCAAACTGATAAAGCGCCGCGTCCTCCCAAGACCGGGAGTCGAAAAGGACCCCGAGGCGCTGCGCGACTATATCCGCTCGACGGCCAAGACCGTGTTCCATCCGGCAGGCACCGCCAGGATGGGCCGGGCCGATGACCGCACCGCGGTCGTCGGCGCCGACCTCAGGGTTCACGGCATCGAGGGGCTCAGGGTCAGCGACGCGTCGATCATGCCGACCCTGGTTTCGGGCAACACCAATGCACCTGTGATGATGATCGCGGCCCGCGCCGCGTCCTTCATGACGGGCAAGACGATCACGGCCTGACGGCTTTGAGACGCGGCGCGAGGGAGATCGCCGCACGCCGCTGAGCCCTGTCGGGCGCGGGGCGGACAACATGGAGGAGAACAATGAAACACATTGCTTACATTCTGGGCGCCACAACTGCGCTCTTCATCATGGCTGGATCGAGCGCTTTTGCGGCAACGACCTGCGGCCTCAACAACGGCAAGAAAGCCGAGGGCGAGCCGATCGTGATCGGCGCCGTGGTCGGCCGCACCGGTCCCGACGATTTCTCGTCCTCTGCGCGTTCCGCCGCCGCCTATTTCAAATGCGTCAACGACAATGGCGGCATCAATGGCAGGCCGATCAAATATCTGGTCGAGGACGACCAGTGGAACCCGGAAGTCGCCGGCCAGGTGGCAACCAAGCTGGTCAAGGACGAAAAAGTGGTGGCGCTGGTCGCCAGCGGCTCCTTCGTCGAGATGGGCGTCAACGCCAAGCTCTACGAGGAAGAGGGCGTGATGTCGATGACGGCAGCCTGCGCCGTGGCCGAGTGCTTCGAATCCAAGAACATCGTCTCGACCAATGAAGGGCCGCTGCCATCGACAGTGGGCGCCGCGCAATGGGCCGTCGCCAATCTCGGCACCAAGAATGTGGTCTGCATCGGCGTGACCATTCCCTCGGTCGGCCCCTATTCCTGCGGCTGGATGGAAAAATACATGAAGGCCAAGGGGCTCAAGGGATCGAGCGTGCTGCTCGACCCGGGCACGGCCGATATGAACTCGGCCTATCTCGAAGCGGTGGGGTCCGATCCCGACACGATCCTCATCAATCTCCCCGCCGGCATGGCGGCCGCCTTCCTCAAGGTGGTGACCGAGTCCGGCGCGCAAGGAAGCTATAAATGGATTTCGTCCACGCCGCTTTATGACCAGGATGTGCCGGGCCTGCTCGGTGATGCCTGGGCCGGCCAAATTTATGTCAATGCCGAACTGACGCCGATCGACGGCCCCGGCCCGGACGCCGCCAACTGGCGTGCGGTGATGGACAAATATGCCGATGCGAGCGATCAGCGCGACACGTTCAGCCAGGCGGGCTACCTTGCGGCACGCTTCTTCGTTGATGCGATGCTGAAGCTCGATCCGGCCAAGATCGACCGCAAGACGGCCACGGCAGCCATCCGCGCCATCAAGAACGAGAAGTCCGACCTGATGTGCGGTCCTTACTATGTCGGCGACGGCGACCGCCACATGCCCAATCATGCCAATATCATGATGCAGCTCGTCAAAGGTGGCTTCAAGCAGGTCAGCAAATGCGCTGATGTCGACAGCACTTATCTCGATCCGATCCGCGCCCAGGAAAAGGCGCTCGGCATCGCTCAGAACTGACGGACGATCCTTATGGGTGTCTATGGCCTCATACTGGCATCCGGCCTTGCCGTGGGCGCGCTCTACGCCCTCGGCGGGGTCGGCCTGGTGCTTCTCAACCGCGCCACCGGCGTATTGAATTTCGCCTATGGTGCGATCGGGGCGCTTGGCGCCATGAGCGCCTGGCAGATGCTGCAATGGGGCTATCCGGAAGCGGTGGCGTGGCTCGTCTGCCTTGCCATCGGCGTGCTTCTGTCGACCGGCTATGGCATGCTGATCGCACCGGGCCTCAGCCATCGCGAGCCGATCGTCAAGGCTGTCGCCACGCTCGGCTTCGGCATTGCCATTCTCGGCGCGATGAACCTGCTCTGGCTGGTCAATCCGCGGCGGCTGGCGCTGGCGCTCGACGGCGTCAGCGTCAATCTGGTCGGTCTGAGGATGACCGGTACGCGCATTCTGGCGCTGGCGGCCGGCATTGCCATCACCGTCGGCACCAGCATTTTCCTCGTCAGGACACGGCTTGGCCTGATGATGCGGACGCTGGCCGACGACCGGCAGCTTGCCGCCATTCTCGGCACGCCGATCCGCAAGGTGGAAACCATTGCCTGGGGCTTTTCCGGCCTGCTTGCCGGGATAACCGGCATGCTGTTCGGCGATCTCGTGCGGCTCGATCCGGCCGTGCTGACCTTCATCGTCATCCCGATTGTCGCCACCACCGTGGTCGGCCGGCTGGTTTCGATCAAGGTCACCTTCTTCGCCGGTTTTGCCATCGGCATCATCGAGAGCTTTCTCACACTCTATAAACCCTTGGCGCCTTTCCGCGTCGCATCGCCCTTTATCGTGGCGATCCTGGCGCTGATGTGGCTGCAGCGCGGCCGCCGGCTCACTTTTTCAGGGCAAGACTGATGGCCATCGTAAACCAGATATCCGTGACGGCCATCGGCCCACGTCCCCGATTGCGGCCGGCAGCGCTTTGGCCGCTGCTCGCGCTCGTCGTTGCTGCGGCTGTCGTGCCGGTGCTTCTTGCAGCGCTTTGGCTGAAAGTGCTGACCTCGGTGGTCATCTATGCGCTGACGGCCGCCAGCATTGCGCTGCTCTATCGCAAGCTCGGCCAGGTGTCGCTGGCGCAGGTGGCGTTCATGGGCTGCGGGGGCTGGGTGACACTGCGCCTTTCCTATGGCATCGGGCTTCCGTTCGAGATCAACATACTTGCGGGCGGCGTCTTCGCAGCTGTGGTGGGCATGATCTTCGCCTATCCGGCGCTGCGGATGCGCGGGCTTTATCTTGCCTTGGTCACGCTCATGGCGTCCGGTGGCTTCGGCATCCTGATCAATGTCATCCAATTTCCGAACGGCGGCGAGGGTTTTCTCGGGTTTGCCGTCAAGGCGATCTCCTATATGCCGCGGCCCTGGATAGCCCAAACCGATGAGGCCTATTTCCGCTATTGCATCGGCGTCGTCTTCCTCGGCTTCGTGCTGATCCACCTGCATGAGCGCGGCAAGCCGGGGCGCGCCTGGCTCCTGATCCGCAAGAGCGAGGCCGCCGCCATGGCCGTCGGCATCAATGTCACAGCCTACAAGATCTGGGGCTTTGCGCTATCAGGATTTCTCGCCGGCGTCGCGGGCGGACTTCTGGCCGGTAATCTCCAGCTCCTCGATGCGCGATCCTTCCCGCCGGCGGAATCGGTAATGATCTTCGCGCTGACCATTGTCGGCGGCGCCTGGCATTGGTATGGCGCGGTGATCGCTGCCATGCTCTATCGTTTCGTGCCGGCGCTGCTCAACGACCTCGGTGTCAATGGCGATGCTGCCTTCATCATTTTCGGCGGAGCGCTGATCCACGCACTGACGACCGCGCCGCGCGGCATTGCCGGCCAGTTGACCGATCTCGTCGGCCGTATCACAGGCAAGGAGAAGCGGCCATGATCGCCATCCGTGACATCACTGTGGCCTTTGGCGGCGTCACCGCGCTCAATGCGCTGACCGTCGACCTTGCCGACCCCGTCGTCGGCATTATCGGCCCGAACGGCGCCGGCAAGACCACCTTTCTCAATGTGCTTTCCGGCTTCGTCACCCCGAAATCCGGAACGATCAACGCGTTCGGCACCGAGCTCCTGTCGCTCCGTCCGCATCAGCGCAGCCGCTGGGGCCTGCGCCGCTCCTTCCAGAAGGAGCAGGTGGTGGACGAACTGAGCGTCGAGGAGAATATCAGCGTTGTGCTCGACAATCTGTCGCTCTCCTCGGCGCAATATCAACATGTCCTGGCGGCGGCTCTCGACTTTGCCGRCCTGACATCGGTCCGGCGCGAGCGAGCCGCTGGCCTCAATGCCTTTCAGCGCCGCATGACTGAGATCGCCCGCTGCGCCGCCGGCCAGCCGAAACTGCTGCTGCTCGACGAGCCCGGCGCTGGCCTGTCGCAGAACGAGGTCGAGGTGCTCCGGCGGACAATCTCCGACATCCACGCTTTCAACGGGGCGACGACGCTGTTGATCGACCATGATGTCGATCTGATCCAGGCCGTCTGTTCGTCGACCATGGTGCTCGATTTCGGCTCTCTGGTCACGGCGGGGCCGACGCGCGACGTGCTGAGCGATTCCCGCGTGCGGGCCGTCTATCTCGGTGTGGAGGAACTGGTATGAGCCGCGTCGTCATCCGCGATCTCGTCATCCGCCGCGGCAACAAGCGGGTTGTCGACGGCCTGTCGCTGACGCTCGAAACCGGCATGATCACCGCGCTGCTTGGCCCGAACGGGGCGGGCAAGAGCTCGCTCGTGCTGGCGCTCGCCGGCGTGCTGCCGATCGAGAGCGGCGTGGTGGAGATCGACGGCCGGACGATGGCCGGGCAATCGCCCGAGACGATCCGCGCCGCGGGCCTTGCCGCCGTGCCGGAAGGTCATCGCGTGCTTTCCGGCCTCAGCGTCCATGACAACCTGCTGGCGGCAGGCTTCGGCCATAATGCTGCGACGGCAAACGCCGCCGTCGGCGATGTCTATGGCATTTTCCCCGAGCTTGCCGAACGCAAGGGCCAGAAGGCTGGGTCGATGTCCGGCGGCCAGCAGCAGATGCTGGCGCTCGGCCAGGCGCTGGTGGCACGGCCGAAATTCATCCTCGCCGACGAAATGTCGCTCGGACTGTCGCCGTTGATCGTCAAGCGGTTGATGGGCGTGGCGGTGAAGCTGGCGGAGCAGGGGACGGGCGTGCTGCTGATCGAGCAGTTCACCCATATCGCGCTGAAACTCGCCGGCGCCGCCAATGTCATGTCGCATGGCAAGCTGACCTTTTCCGGCATGCCCGGCCGCCTGATCGACGAACCGGAAATCCTGCACCGCGCCTATCTGGCGCAGTAGGAGGCGGGGATGGGCGCCTTGGTGGAGACAGCTATTGGGGAAGCGTTTCCCATGCTCGCTCAACAGCTCTTCGGCAATGTCCGCCTGCATTTCGACGAAGCGCCGGTCGACCGACGACGCCTCAGATCCATGATCCTTGGCGAGTGCCGCATATCGGAGCTCGAAGCGGGTTCTCACATTGTCTTTGGCGACAAGGTTGCTCGCGCCAGTCATGATCCCGATGCGCTGAAGATCCTGATCCAGGGCAAAGGCGCCTCGTCGATCGAGCAGGGCGGCCGGCTGGTGTCTTTCGGTTCCGGGCTGCCGGTGATTTACGATCCGACACGACCCTACAGACTGGCCAACCACAGCGATGTGCAATTGGTGATGCTGCAGGTGCCGCGGCGGGCATTCGCCGCCGAAACCTTGTCCTCTCTCGCAGTGCCAAAGCAGCCGTCACGCGAGATGTGGGGCTTTTGCCAGATACTGTCGGCAACGCTGCATTCGAGCCTGGCCGAGGCCGACAATCTCGATGCTGTCAGCCGAACCGGCCTGGGGCGCACGCTCATCGATATGGTGCGTCCACTCATCGAAGGCGGCGCCGACCAGGATGCCGATCGTCCGGGCGTGCTCGATGTCCTGCTTCAGCGAGCACAGACATTCATCCTCGATCATCTCGACGAAGCCGGATTATCGGTCGAGCGGATTGCGGCGCGCATGGGCTGCACACCGCGCTATATCTTCAAGGCATTCGAGCGGGAAGGCCTGACGCCGGCACAGTTCATCTGGGAAACACGTCTGGTCAAGACCCGGAGCGCGCTGGAACTGCCCGGGGAAAAGACGATTTCCGATATCGCCTTTGCCGCAGGATTTTCATCGAGTGCGCATTTTTCGCGCGCCTTTCGTGACCGCTTCGGGACAACGCCGCGTGACTATCGCCACGCGGCGCTGAGGCGGCTCACGTCATAGTTTCGGCGACCCGCAGCGTGTCGGTGAATTGCTCGAAACGGCGGATCTTGCCCTCCGATCCACCCCAAACATGCACGACACGGACATTCATCGCCTTGCCTGTGGCCTTGTGGGTGGCGGTGTAATTGCCGATCCCCACGGCTTCGTCGCCGGCATCCAGCAGTCGCTCAAGCGTGAACTTATAATTGTTGAACTGCGCGGGGAGCGCCTTGAAGACATTTTCGACGACTGCTTGCGGCCCGATATAGGTGCCGGCGCAGGGAAAGCCGTCCATTTCGGTCCAGCGGCAATCCGGCGCGATATCGGCGATCATGCCGGCGAGATCGCGGCGATCGTTGGCGGCGTAATGGTCGCGGACGAGTTCATAAGTGCTGCGCATGTTGCTCCTCACACCGGTTCCTGACCGGGCAGATAATAGGTCATCGATGCCTTGCGGATGAAGGCGCCGGCAGGGCTGTTCTGGATCGAGCCGTCGCCGGCAATGCCGAGGAATTTGCCCGTCGAGCGCATATCCTTGAAATTGTAGAAGAAGGTCGAGGCGACCGGAATTTTGAATTCGCGGAAGGTGAAGACGTATTGGTCCTCGTCGAATTTATAGGTGGTGGCAAGGTCGACATCGCCATGGCCGCGCTGCACGCCGACAAGGTTCTGCCAGGCATAGCGCTGCGACGACAGATAGGTGTGCTCATAAACATGGTTGGGGCTGTAGGTGAAATGTGCCCTCAGCCCGATCAGGTCACGGGTCTCGGCCGGTTTGAAGCCCGTCGCCTCACCCGCCGTGCCGGAGCGAAAAATCTGCGCCACCTGCGGCTCGCCGATGGGTTGTTCCTTGTCGCGGACGATGGAATAGATCGACAGTGCCCGGTGTGTCCGCGTGTTGAGGATCAGCGTTTCGCATTCCTTCGGCCGGATGGCGAAGACGAGCTCGATGAAATAGGTGTCCGGCGCGACCTCGATCACTTCGCAGCCATCGCTGCCGCGGCCGGCATCGTCGGACCATTCCGCGCGACCGGAGGAGATCGCTAAAGCGAGCCGGCGACCATCGTCGAAGGTCACGGCGTGCGATGTTCCATCCAGCGCCTGTGTCGGCGGCAGCCGGTTGGTGTCGATGCCATAGGCGAACTGGTCATAGGTCTTCCAGTCCTTGGGATTCTGCTGGCTCATCGTTTCTCCTCCCTCAATCGACCATTGCCAGTGTCGGCAGGTCGACGGTGCTGGCGCCGCCATCGACGGTCAGGATCGCGCCGTTGATCATCCGCGCCTCGGGCGAGGCCAGGAAGCAGACGGCGGCGGCGACGTCTTCAGGCGACGCCGGCTTGCCCAGCGGCACGTCCTTGGTGACCAGGCGATAGGCCTCCTCGGTCGAGGCGAGGCCGTGCTTCTTCATCACGTAATCCATCTCCTCGTCGGCCATGGGCGTCGTCACCCAGCCGGGGCAGACGGTATTGGTGCGCACGCCCTTGCGGCCATAGTCGCGGGCAAGCGACTTGGCGAGGCCGATACAGGCATGTTTCATCGTCACGTAGCCGGCTGCATCCGGACCGGCAAACAGGCCGGCGATCGAGGCGAGCACGACGATATTGCCCTTTCGTTCGATCAGCTGCGGCAGGGTTTCGCGAGCGCTGACGAAGGCGGTGTTGAGGTTGAGCCGGGTGGCCAGCGCCCAGGTTTCGTCGCTCATTTCCGTGGTCGGCCCCATGCCGTGGCCGCCGGCATTGGCAATCAGGATATCGATGCCGCCGAGTTTCTCGACGATCGTTGCCACGGCGGCCTTCATCGATGGCGTATCGGCCGCATCCGCCTGGACGACGCTGGCGCCGATCTCGTCCGCCACCGCCTGCAGCGGTTCACGCCGGCGCCCGACCAGAGCCACCTTGCCGCCTTCGCCGGCGATGCGCCGTGCCACGGCTGCGCCTATGCCCGTGCCGCCGCCGGTAATGACGGCTGTCTTGCCCGAAAATCTCATCAATTCCTCCCTGATTGCCGGTCAGTCTAATGCCGCCGCCGCCGTTTGGCTTTTCCGAGCGTGAACGGCTTTTGACTGAGCGTGAAAAATCCGTGCGGCGGGAGGGGAGGGAGGCAATCAGGCCGCCGCCGTCTCCGCTTCGCCAAGATAGAGCCGGTGCAGGTGCGCGGGATCGCGGGCCAGCGCATCGCAGGCACCGTCATAGACCATGCGGCCGCGCCGGAGCACGTAAGCCCGGTCGCCGATGGCAAGCGCCAGAGTCGCGAACTGCTCGACCAGCAGCACGGCCATGCCGGCATCGGCGAGCTTGCGCACCGCCGTCATCAGGCGACTGACGATGACAGGCGCCAGGCCCGACGACATTTCATCGATCATGATCACCTTCGGCCGGGTGAGCAGTGAGCGGGCAATCACCACCATCTGCTGTTCGCCACCCGACAGCATGCCGCAGCGTATATCGCGCCGCTGCATGAGTTCCGGAAACAGGCTGTAGGCCTCTTCGAGTGTGGCGTCGCGATGGAGCGCGACTTTCAGGTTTTCCTCGGTGGTCATTTCCGGGAAGATCGTCCGGCCCTGTTCGACATGGCTGATGCCGGCGCGGGCACGCATGCCCGGCCGCAGCTTGTTCAAGGCGGCGCCGTCCAGCTCGATCTGGCCCCCTGCAGCCGGAATGATGCCGGAAATGCTTTCGAGCAGCGTCGTCTTTCCCGCGCCATTGGCGCCGAGCAGCACGCTGATCTCGCCGCTCTTGGCTTCGAGACCGACGCCGCGGACGATCGGCAGGCCGGCGCGGTTGACGACGAGATCGCTGATGTTCAGGGACGTCATTCGGCCGCCTCCTCGAATTCGACACCCATATAGGCCCTCTGCACCACGGGCATGGCCAGCACCGCCTGCGGGGCGCCCGCGGCGATCACGCGTCCGAAATCGAACACCGTGATCGCCGAACAGGCCCGCCGCACGAGATCCATGTCATGCTCGATCAGGAGCACGGCACTGCCGAATTTCTCCGGGATCGCCGCAATCCGTTCGCCCAGCTTCAGCGCCTCGGCATAGGACTGGCCGGCGGCAGGCTCGTCGAGCAGGATGATCGCCGGCCGGGCCGCCACGACACCCGCGACATCGAGCAGACGGCGCGTGCCGGCATCGACCTGCGAAATCGGCGTTGCCGCAGGCGGGCAATCGAACCAGTCGAGAACGGCTGCAATTTCCGCGTCGGAGATGGAGCCGGCGGCGAGGCGGACATAATCGCCGACGCGGAGTTCGGGTGCGATGCGTGTCGTCTGCCAGGTCCGCCGAATGCCCATGCGCGCCCGATCGGTGGCGGATACGCCTTCGACCGGTTGGCCGTTCAGCCGCACCGAACCCTCATAGCGCGCAAGGAAACCCGCGATCGCATCGACCATGGTCGACTTGCCGGCGCCGTTCGGCCCCACCAATCCGACAACGGTGCGGGCGGGAACTTTCAAATTGACTCTGTCGAGGGCGACGACATTGCCATAGCGCACGGTCAGGTCGGCGATTTCGAGTGCGAGGCCATCGGGATGGTCGACAGCCGGCGGCAAGGCGCCGTCCAAGGAGGGGTTTGCAGAGGCTTGACGCTTGGGAGCCAGTTTGCGGAAAAGCCGGGTCCAGGTCTCGCTGATCGTCTCACCGCTCGACAAGGCCTGAACCGCGCCGATGGCGAAGAAGACATTGCCGATGTCCTGCGGCAGATGCAGCCGGCGCAAAAGCTCCGGAAAGAGCGTGATCAGCATCCCGCCGATGATGGCGCCGAGCGTGAAATGCGCGCCGACCATGGTCGAGACGGCGAACAGCGCCAGCGACTGCATCATGTTGAAATTGTCGGCGACCAGCGTGCCGAGATAGCCTGCGAGGATGCCGCCGGAAATGCCGGAGATGAAGGCGCTGATGGCAAAGGCGCTCAGCTTTGCCCGCGGGATCGAAACGCCATGGGCGGCCGCGGCGCGCTCCGAATGTCGGACGGCGAGCCAGGAGGCGCCGAGCCGGGAGCGGCTGACGAATTCGAGCGCCACCGCGATCACGCCGTAGACGAGCAGAACGAGGATGAAATAGCCGCGGTCGCTATCGAAGGCTGAGGGACGGGCAACCTGGGTGAAGGTCGTCTGGCCGGGGAAGGTGATGGTCGCCAGTACCGTGTCGAAGGCCGCGGCAAAGCCGAGCGTGACGAYGGCGAGATTGATGCCACGTAACCTGAGCGCCGGCAGGCCGATGGCAATGCCGACCGGTACCGCGGCGAGGCCGCCGATCAGGCTCCAGACGATCAGGCCGCCCGGCGCGTTTGCGACGTTCAGATAACCGGCGACCCAGGCGCCGACGCCGGCGAATGACATCTGGCAGAGCGAGATCATTCCGGTGCGGCCGGTGACGAGACCAAGGCTTTGCAGCGCGATGCCGACGATGAAGACGGCGGTGACCAGGAAGACCCAGTATTTGGGCAGCAGCACCAGGATCAGCGCGCCGAGGACGGCGAGCGACAGCGCGGTGGTGAGAGCAGGGCGCCAGGCCGAGGAATTAGCGGGCTTCATCCCAGCGGGCTCCTCTCTGCGACCACAGAAGCACGGCGAGAATGACGACAAACGGCACCGTGCTGCGAAATTGGCTGACGAAGTCAATGGCGCTGACAAGGCCTTCGAGAATGCCAATCAACACGCCGCCGAGCAGTGCAGCGCGGAAACTGGTGAAGGCGCCGATCAGCGCGGCGGCAAGCGCCGGCACGACCAGCAGGCTGAGCGAGGCGAAATCCGGCGAGCGCAGCGGCGCGATGATCATCAGCGCCAGCGTGGTGGTGGCACCAGTGACCGCCCAGACGCCGAGCGCCAGTGTGCGGACGCGGATGCCGATCAGTTCAGCCGCCATTGGCCTCTGCGACAGGGCGCGGAGCTCCAGCCCTGTCCGCGTCCGCGCCAGGAATTGCTCGGTTGCAAGGGTAAAGAGAAGCGCCAGCACCAGTGTCGTCAGCGCCGCCCAGGTCACCTCGACACCGGCAAGCCGGAAGGCAGAGCCAGGGATGAGTTCGGGGAAATAGTGCGGATGCTGGCCGCCTGTCAGGCGAAGCCCGATGGCGATGATGCCGACGAGCAGGGCGGCGGTGACCGCAGCCTTGGTCGAGGCGTTGGAATTGGCAAACCAGCGGGTCATGACCAGGCCGATCAGAACGCCGGCGAAAGCGCCGGCCAGGAGGCCGAGCAAAGTTGCGGGCAGAAGCGGAACGCCGGCTTCATGCAGGCCGACCATGACGAAAGTGCCTGCGGCGCCGATTGCCGCGCCGGTGAAATTCACCACCGCAACCAGCCGATAGGTGAAGATGACGCAGACGCCCAGAATGGCATAGCCGCCACCGGCTGACAGGCCTGCAACTGCGGCTGTGAAGAGAGAGTTCATATAAGCTCCGGATGCGGGTGCTTGCCCCGCTATATTGTCCTGAGGGTGTCAAGAAGACCCCGCCCCAAACCCCTCCCCACAAGGGGGAGGGGCTTAACCCGGCCGCACCCTCGGAGCCCCAATTGAGGCAGGGAGCGCGCCGCGAATCTTCTCCCCCCTGGTGGGGGAGATGGCCGGCAGGCCAGAGAGGGTCTTTATCCAATGTGCAGTTGGCACTTCTTAAAGCGAGTGCCCCACTCACTCCGCCTTCGGCAGCGTGAACCAATCCGGCGTCTTCACCGTCCATTTGCCATCGACCAGTTGCATGATCTTCGACGCCTGCATCGGCGAATGTTTTGTGGCGTCGCCGAACACATAGGCGCTGCCGGCGATCGGGTATTTCATTTCCTTGCCCGCCTTCAGCGCCGCTGTCACGGAGTCACGAGTGATGTCGCCGTCGATGCTGGAAATGGTGTCGATCATCACCTTGGCGGCCATGTAGCCGCCCTGCGAGAAGGCGGTCTTTGCCAGGCCGGCCTTGTCCATCGTGGCGATCCAGTCCTTGTTCGCGGCGCTGTCCTGCTCGGTATAGGGCTCCCACTCGGTGCCGATATAGATCGGCTGCTTGGAGTCGGCGAGCGACTTGGCCACGCCTTCGGTATAGCCCGGTGCGAGGAAGAGCCAGTTGATGCCGGAGATCTTCTGCGCGTCGGCAGTCTTCACCCATTGCACGACGCCCGGCTCGACCTGGTTGGTCAGCACCGCATCGCAGCCGGCGTCACGCGCCTTGATCACGTAAGGTGTCAGGTCGCCCTGCAGCGGCAGGGTCCAGTCGACCAGGGTAATCTTCTTGCCGCTGGTCTTTTCCCACGCGGCGATCGCGGCGGCATAGGCTTCCTGGGTGCCGCCGATCACGGCGATGAAGGCACAGGCCTTCTCAGAATTAAGGTTCTTGGTCGCATAGTTGAGCATCACGGTGGTGAGCGTGTAAGGCCCGACATTGACGGGCGAGACGCTCGGCGCGTTGAAGCACAGCGGATCGACGCCGACGCCTTGGACCGACAGCACGTCGTTGCGCGCATAGGTGCCAGCATTGACGGCGCAATCGAGCAGGCTGGCGCCACCCGCGAGCGCCACCACGCCCTTGTTGTCGATCAGGTCGCGGGCCGCCTGGGCTGCCACCTGCGGATCGGCTTTGTCATCGGCCAACGTATATTCGATCTTGCAGCCATTGATGCCGCCGGCATCGTTGAGCTGGTCGAACACCGCCTTGGTCGCCTTCGGCGCATCGGAGAAATCGACAATGCCGGTAATTGTGGAGACGGCGCCGATCTGGATCGGCCCGTTGGTGCAGGTGGGTGCGGCCTGGGCCGCGGCGGCGGCAGCCATCAAGCCGAGCGCAGCCAGGCCGGCTGCGGCAAAACTCTTCGATAGACTTTGCATATTGCTCCCTTTCTTTCCCTGGCGGTTCCTCTCCGCCCAATAATGTCAGCGCTCGAAGACCTTTCTTCCCTCGAAGAAGGTGGTCAGCACCTTGGTGTCAGCGATCTGATCGGCGGGCACGTCGAAGACATTCTGGTCGAGCACGATGATATCGGCCGACTTGCCCGGCGTGATCGATCCTGTCTCGCTGTCGATGCCCATCGCGATGGCGGAATTAAGCGTGTAAATGCGGATCGCCGTAGCGAGATCGATCGCCTGTTCGGCCCAGAGCGAGACGCCGGGGAAGGCGCCGGATGGGTTTTGCCTGGTGACCATGCCCTCGATGCCGTGCCACGGATCGGGCACCGGGATCACCGGCCAGTCCGAGCCGCCGGCAAGCAGGGCGCCGGAGTCCTGCAGGCTGCGGATCGGCCAGAAGCGGGTGGCGCGCTCTTCGCCCATCACTTCCTTGTGGCCTTCGAGGAAGGTGGTCGGATACCAGATCATCGGGCAGAGATCGGCGACCACGCCAAGTTCGGCGAAGCGCTCGAGATCCTCCGGGCGGATATAGCTCGCATGGGCAATGTGGTGCAGCACCTTGGCCGGACCGTTGAAATGCCTGACCGCCTCGACGGCATCGAGCATTTCGGTGACCGCATAGTCGCCGGTGCAATGGATTTTCAGGCCCATGCCGAGTTTTTCCGACTTGTCGATATGCTTGACGAGATCGGGATAAGTGACCAGCACCTCGCCGCGATGGCCATGGGGATGGGCCGGATCGGGCTTGTAGGCCTCGTGGAAGGCCGCCGTCTGGGCGCCGGGCACGCCGTCGAGAAAAATCTTGGTGTAGTTCGGCCGGACATGGTGTGTGCGGTATTGGTCTCGCAGCGCCAGCAATGCGTCGCCGGAGAGCCCGAACATGAAGCTCGGCTCGATCAGCGGCAGCGAGGTGACGGCCCAGGCGGTCAGCTTCTGCTTGTTGTCGAGATTGGTGAGCGCCTTGAGGATCGGCAGCACGGAGGCCGCGTCCTGGAAGGCGGTGACGCCGAAGGAATTGACGATCTCAACCGCGCGGGCGACGGCCGCTTCGCCCATCTCCTCGGTGAAATCATTGGCCGCGGCGCGCTCGACGATGCCGGCCGCCGCTTCGATCAGCACGCCGGTGAGCCGGCCGCTCGCCGGGTCGCGGGCAAAGGCGCCTTGCGGCGGATCGGGCTGGTTGCCTGAAATGCCCGAAATACGCATTGCCTCGCTGTTGACCCAGCGATTGTGCATGGTCTCATCGCGCAACAGCACGGGATGGCCGAGACCGGCTGCATCGAGCCTGGCAAGCGATGCCTCGCTGTTAAGCTCGGTCATCCGGTCAGCGCCCCACTGGTTGCCGATGATCCACTGGCCGGACGATGCCTTTTCCGCGGCGGCGCGGACGAAGTCGCAGATCTCGTCGATCGACGAGCTCGGAGCGAATTGCAGGTGGAATAGGGCCGCTTCGCCACCCATCATGATGTGATTGTGGACATCGGCAAAGCCGGGCATTGCCATGCGTCCGCCGAGGTCGATGACTGCGGTCTCCGGCCCCTCTGCCGCAATGATGTCATCGGCCTTGCCGACCGCCAGGATGCGGCCGCCGGCAATGGCCACGGCCTCGGCCCAGGGCTGTACGGGGTCCACGGTGTAGACGCGGCCATTGGTCAGAATGGTGTCCGCCTTGCGGTCCATGCTCATGCTCCTCCCAGATGGTTCAATATGTGAACCGGCTATTCATTTATTAGCATGGCGCAGAGCGTGGAGCCTGTCAATGTATTTCACACGTTAATTATTATCCCATCAATTCTGAGGGGCATGCAGATGTGCCGCCCGCCATTCGCTGGGTGGCATGCCGGTGCTTGCTTTGAAGAAGCGGGAGAAATAGGCGGCCTCCTTGAGACCGATCTCGTATGCAATGTCTTCGACCGAGCGGACGGTGAACAGCAGCAGGCGCTTTGCTTCGAGCAGGCGCCTTTCATTGATGAATTCCTTGACCGACAGCCCAAAGGCATTGCGGCAGGCCTTGGCGAGCAAGTGCGGCGTCGTGCCGAGATCGTCGATATAGCGTTCGACCGGCCAGTTGTCGCGGAAATGGCGGTCGACGAGGCGGCGGAAATCCGTGGCCAAGACCGCCGGATTGGTTCCCGTTGCCGCAGGATTTTCCTGTGCAAGCCGGGCGATCTCGGTCATCGCCACGGCCACAAGTGCGGCGAGAGCCTTGTCCATTCCGGGCCTCGCCTCGTGATATTCATCAGCGAGCAGGGTCATGATCGATGCCAGCCTCTGCCAGAGAGGATGGCCGGCATTGCCTAGGGCCATGGTGGCAATGTCGAGCGGCAGCAGGGTCTGGGACTGCATGGGCAGCAGCGCGCCATCGGCGATGGAGACGACGATGGCGTCGGTCTCCTCCGGCTCGACCCTAAAACCGTGGACCACGCCGCTTGGCACGAAGCTGACCGCTGGCGCAAAAAAGTCCAAAGCTCTATCCTCAATGAAATAGCTGCCGCGCCCCTTGGTCCAGAACGTGATCTGCCCCATGCGCTCGTGCTT
This sequence comes from Rhizobium sp. P2_G9, assembly GCF_056403475.1. NCBI lineage: Bacteria > Pseudomonadati > Pseudomonadota > Alphaproteobacteria > Hyphomicrobiales > Rhizobiaceae > Rhizobium > Rhizobium sp. P2_G9. The sequence goes on from NZ_JBFUFK010000008.1 coordinate 33,591, forward strand.
GTGCGCCTTCACATGGCCTTGATGCACATTCTTGCGCTGCATCACGGTTTCGACATGCATGAAGCCGATGTCCAGCGGCTTGTCGGGTTCGCCGTAGACGAAGAAACTGGGAATGACGTCGGCCATGGGCAGTACCTGAAAAAGTCCAAGTCATTTTGCCATTCTGTCCATGGTGCACATGTTAAGCAAGTTCTATTCTCTTGATGAAAGTCAAAGGAGGAGTTTCATGACAGCCCAAGAGCACCGCCAATTCATGCGCGCCGAGGATTTTCGCGCCGACAAGACCCGGCCCTTCACAGGCGAGGAATATCTGGCGAGCCTTCGCGACGGCCGTGAAGTCTATATCAACGGCGAGCGCGTCGAGGACGTCACCGCTCATCCGGCGATGCGCAATTCGGTGCGCTCGCTCGCCAGGCTCTACGATGCCCTGCACGACGAAAAGACCAAGGACCGTCTGACCTCGCCCACCGACACCGGCAATGGCGGCTACACCCACAAATATTTCCGCGTTGCCAGATCCTCGGCCGAGCTCGTCGCCCAGCAGGGCGCGATCGCCGACTGGGCGCGGATGTCCTATGGCTGGATGGGCCGCACCGCCGACTACAAGGCGGCGCTGATGAACACGCTCGGCGCCAATGCCGATTGGTACGGCCCGTTCAAGGACAACGCGCTTGCCTGGCACAAGCGGGCGCAGGAAGCGGCGCTGTTCATGAACCACGCGATCGTCAATCCGCCGATCGACCGCCACAAGCCGGCGGACCAGGTCAAGGACGTCTTCGTCCACATCACCAAGGAAACCGATGCCGGCATCTATGTCTCGGGCGCCAAGGTGGTGGCGACCTCGTCGGCGCTGACGCATTACAATTTCCTCGCCCAGGGTTCGGCGACGGTGACCGAAGACCCCTCGCTGTCGGTGATGTTCATCGTGCCGATGAATGCACCGGGCATCAAAATGTTCTGCCGCGTCTCCTATGAGCAGACGGCCAACACGGTCGGCCAGCCGTTCGACTATCCGCTGTCGTCGCGCTTCGACGAGAATGATGCGATCTTGGTGCTCGACAATGTCTTCATCCCCTGGGAAGACGTGCTGGTGCTGCGCGATGCGGGCAAGATCCTCTCCTTCCATCCTGCGTCCGGCTTCATGCATGGCTATTGCTTCCAGGGCTGCACGCGCTTTGCCGTGAAGCTGGATTTCTTGGCGGGGCTTCTGGCAAAGGCCTTGCGCGCCACCGGTGGTGATGCCTTCCGCGGCAACCAGGCCGCTCTCGGCGAAGTGATCGGTCTCAGGCACATGTTCTGGAGCTTTTCCAACGCCATGGCCTATAATCCGCAGCCCTGGGCAAACGGCGCCGTCCTGCCCAACATGGAAGCCGCACTCAGCTACCGCACCTTTATGTCGGAAGCCTATCCGCGCGTCATCGACACCGTGCGCCGGGTGATCGCTTCGGGCCTGATCTATCTGCCGTCCTCGGCCAAGGATTTTTCCAATCCCGAGATCGATCGCTACCTGGCGCAATATGTCCGCGGCTCCGGCGACATGGGCCATGTCGAGCGCATCAAGATCATGAAACTGCTCTGGGATGCGACGGGCACCGAATTCGGCGGACGGCATGCGCTCTATGAGCTCAACTATGCCGGCGCGCCGGAAGAGGTTCGCTTGCAGGTGCTCAAGGGCGCCGAGCGCGGCGGGCGGTTGCGCGAAATGGAAGCCCTCGTCGACCAGTGCATGAGCGACTATGACGAGACGGGGTGGACCAATCCCACCTGGTTGCCGCCGCTGAACTGAGGAGGAAGGGAGATGGAGGAGGCAATTTCGAAGGCGGAGTTCCGCAATGCCATGGCGCGCGTCTGCGCGCCGGTCAATGTCATCACCTCGAATGGCCCGGCAGGGCGGGGCGGCTTCACCGCCACCGCCATGTGCAGCGTCACCGACGAGCCGCCGACGCTGCTCGTCTGCATGAACGGCAAGTCGGCGCAGTCAGGGCTTTTCCTGGAAAACCGCCGTTTCTGCGTCAATGTGCTTGCCGATGATCACCAGGAACTGGCCGGCTATTTCGCCGGCCGCCAGCAGGACATGTCCGCCCGCTACGCCGCGGCCGAATGGGTCGACATGCCCTCCGGCAGCCAGGCGCTCGCCAATGCCATGGTGTCGTTCGATTGCCGGCTGGTCGAGGCGAGGCTTGTGGGCACGCACCACATCTTCATCGGCCAGGTGATGGGGATTCGTTCGCGGGCTGATGGGAATGCGCTGGTTTATTTCGATCGGAATTATATCAATGTGCCGACGCAGGTGGGGAGTTTTGGGGGGTAGCGCCCCATCTCTGGCGTTTTCACCCCTCACCAAGTGCGCCCAGGCGTTCGCTATGCTCACGCGGGTTTACTATCCTCTCCCGCAAGGGGCGAGGAATAACCTGTGGCGCCCTTTCAACCCGCTGCAACGTCGCGATTGTGGTGAGGCGCAGTGCCTCGGGTTTTCCTCGCCCCTTGGCCGAAGTTGGTGAGGGGTGAAATTCCCCCCTCATAACCTCACAACTGAATCCAAGCCGTCTTCAAATCCACATACTTATCCAGCGCATGCAGCGACTTGTCGTGGCCGTTGCCGGATTGCTTGACGCCGCCGAGCGGTACGGTGTTGTCGGCACCGCCATAGGTGTTGACGTGCACCACGCCGGCCTTGATGCCACGGACCATGCGATGCGCGCGCGACAGGTTGCAGGTCCAGACCGCCGATGCGAGACCATAGTCTGTGCCGTTGGCGATCCTGAGGGCTTCGTTTTCGGTTTCGAAGGGGATGATCGACAGGATAGGGCCGAATACTTCTTCCTTCGCCAGCGTCATTGCCGGCGTCACGTCGAAGACGGTCGGCTGCATGTAGAAGCCGCCGGTATCTTCGAGCACTTGGCTGCCGCCGGTGCGCAAGACCGCGCCTTCCGAAAGCGCCTGTTCGGCATGGCCGAGGTCTTTTTTGAGCTGGATCTCGCTCGAAATCGCACCGGCTTCGGTGGTCATCAGCAGGGGGTCGCCAAGCTTCATCGCTGTGGCAATGGTCGCGACCTTTTCGGAAAATTCCGCATGGATGGATTTTTCGACCAGTAGCCGCGAGCCGGCAACGCAGACCTGGCCGGAATTGCGGAAAATGCCGTAGGCGGAGACTTTCGCGGCCTGGTCCAGGTTCGGCGCGTCGGCGAAAACCATGTTGGGCGACTTGCCGCCGAGTTCGAGATAGACGCGTTTGAGATTGGAGCGCGCCGAATATTCCAGGAGCCGACGGCCGACCGGACCGGAGCCGGTGAAGGCGAGCACGTCGATATCCCTATGCAGGCCGAGCGCTTCGCCGCAGACGGCGCCACGGCCGGTGACAACATTCAGCACCCCTTCGGGCAGCCCGGCTGCGGCGCAGAGTGCCGCGAGCTTCAAAAGGGTCAGCGATGCGCCCTCGGCCGGCTTCAGCACCACCGAATTGCCCGCAGCCAGTGCCGGTGCGATCTTCCAGGCGCCGATCATCATTGGGAAATTCCACGGCACGATTGCCGCGACCACGCCGATCGGCTCGCGATGGATGAGGCCGAGCACATTCTCAGCCGTCGGCGCGATCTCGCCGTAGACCTTGTCGATCGCTTCGGCATAGTAGCGGAAGGTGCCGGCAGCGCTGCCTGGTTCGGCTTTGAGCGCCATCGAGATTTCGGTGCCGTTGTCGCGAACGCCGAGGACAGCGAGTTCCAAGGCGTGTTTTTCGATCAGTTCGGCGATCTTCAGCAGTACCTTCTTGCGTTCGGCGGGCGCGGCTTTCGACCAGCTACCCTTGTCGAACGCGGCTCGTGCCGCCTTCACCGCGAAATCGACATCGTCTGCGCCGGCATCGGCAATCGTCGTCAGCTTGCGCCCGTCGATCGGCGAGATCACATCCATGATCGCGCCGCCCATCGCAGCCTGCCAATTGCCGCCGATGAACAGCGATTGCGGTGCGATATCCACTGTGCGGAGTTGGTCGATCTTGTCCTGCATGTCTTGTCCTCATAGCAAAATGGCGGGCAAAGTGCCCGCCATCATAGTCCGAATTCTATCAGGCTTCCTGCCCGGCACCGAGCCGCGCAAAGCCGACGGCATCGGCAGATTTCAACCGTGCTGCCAAGAGCAGGCCGATGATCGCGAAGATCAGCACCAGGGCAGGGAGGAAGATGGCGAGGAAACCGCTTGCACCGGTCAGTGTGCCGAAATTCCATATCGTCGCGACTGCAACGGCGACAAGGGCAAGGCCGGCAATGATCGGGATGACGGTCGTCACCAGCGCATTGTTTTCCAGGTGGGGATTGTTTGCGAAGTAGCGCACGATGGCGAAGGCCGACATCGCCATGAGCACGATCACTGCCAGCGTGCCGACATTGGTGAGCCAGGAGAACAAGGCCAGGACCGGATCCTGTCCAGTAAAGGCAAAGAGCGCAACCACGATCACGGCGATGGTTGTCTGGATGATCGAGCCGACATGGGGGCTCTGGAACACCGGATGCGTGACGCCGACTGATTGCGGCAGCAGGCCTTCGCGTCCAGCAACATACATGTAACGGGCGACGCCATTGTGGAAGGCCAGCACGCCGGCGAACAGGCTGGTGATGAAAAGCACACTCATCACAACCGTAATCCAATGGCCTACATAGCGCTCGGCAATGCCAAACAGGAAGGTCGTCGGGTCCTTGAGACCTTGAAGCTCCGGCACCAGCTTGTCGAAGCCCGAGCCGTTGACCATCAGCCAGGAGGTCAGCATGTAGAATATGCCGATAATGACCACGGAGATATAGGTGGCGCGCGGCACAGTCTTGTGCGGATCACGGGCTTCTTCACTGTAGATCGTCGTGGCTTCGAAGCCTATGAAGGCGGCAAAGCAGAACAGCACGCCGATGGCCGGAACGCCGCTCATGAACGCCRTCGGCGTGAACGGCTTCATGGTCAGGCCGCTATCGCCGCCCTTGAGCAGGATCGCGGCGTCGATGACCAGCACGACGAGATATTCAAGGATCACCAGCACTGTCAGCACTTTGGCCGACAGGTCGACCCGCCGATAGCCGAATACTGCGACGATGGCGATACCGATAAAGGTCCAGACCCACCAAGGCCAGGAAAGACCTAGGTGCTCGGCGAAAAAGCCAGATGTCGCAGCCCCGAACAGGCCGAAGACACCAATCTGCATGGCATTGTAGGCCAGAATAGCGATCAGCGCCGCCGCCCCGCCCATCAGGCCGCCCAGGCCCTGTGCGGTATAAGCGTAGAAGGCGCCGGCATTGCGGATGTGGCGGGCCATGGCGACATAGCCAACCGAAAACAGGATCAGGATCAGCGTCACCAGCGCGAAGGCGAGCGGGATGCCGGGGCCGTTGCCGAGCAGCATGGAGATCGGTACGCCGCCGGCGACCGCCGTCAGCGGGGCCGCCGCCGACACGACCAGGAATGTCACGGCGCCGACGCCGAGACTGTTCTTGCGCAGCTGGTTCTCACCGCTGCTTTGTATGGATGAATTGCTCATATCGCTTTTGCTCCCCTGTGGCGTTGCGATTTGTTGCGCCGATCATGCGGCGATCCCAGTTCGTCGGCCCTTGCGGATTTGAGAGTCTTTTGTCTTGCCGGGCCTATCGTAAGTATGGTTCAATATGTGAACCAATGCTTCAAATATAGACTTGCAAAAAGAATGCGTTCCTGTCAAGTTAATTCGCATGTTAAGTATCTCGGCGCTGGCAAGGCGTGCTTGACAGGTGGCGATCCACCACCCGGCTTGAGGAGAGCGCGGGCCAAAACGAGGAAAGAAAATGGGAACGATCAGCAAGGCGCTGACATTGCTCGACACATTGTCGCTGATGGACAAGGAGGCCGGTCTCACCGAGATCGCCCAGGCCTGCGCGCTCGACAAGGCGACGACGCGTCGCTTCCTGGTCGAGCTCGAAAAACACGGCTTTGTCGAGCAACTGCCCGATTCGCGTAAATACCGGCTCGGTTCGGCGCTGGTTCGCCTCGGGCGTATCCGCGAGGCGCGCTATCCCTTCCTGCGCAGTGCGCTGCCGTTCGTGCGGCAACTGGCCGAGCGGGTCGATGAAACAGTCCATCTCTCCGAATTCAGCGGCGGGCGCCTGTCGACGGTGCATGTCGAGGATTCGACCAAGGCACATCGCGTCTTCGTCGCGGTTGGCACGCTTCTGCCGTTTCACGCCACGGCCTCCGGCCTGGCCTTCATTTCCGCCTGTCCGGAGACCGAGATCGAAGCGGCCCTTGACGCGCCGCTGGCGGTCTTCACCGATTTTACGATGAGGGACAAAGCAGCCTTTCGCAGGGCGATCGAGGAGACGCGGGCGAATGGCTATTCCGTCAATCGCCAGGGCATCGAAGCCGGCGTGATCAGCGCCTCGGCCGCGATCAGGGCGCCCGGCGCCCGGCCGATCGGCTGCATCACCATAGCCGCACCGCTGGTGCGCACCGACGCGGAGAAGATCCAGGCCCATGGGCTCGACGTCGTTGCGGCGGCATCGCGAATTTCAGATGCATTCTTCGGCGCGGACCGGCGGCAGCCGGCGGTGCCGGTATTGAGGAGGACGAGTTGATGGGGGCAAGCCCTCGCATTCCCAACATTCTGGTGATCGGCACCGGAGACACCAAGAGCGACGAACTGCTGTTCATGGCCGACGTGATCGGCGAGGCCGGCGGTCTGCCAATCATGGTCGATGTCAGCGTTCTCGGTGATCCACCTTACCAGCCGGACTATTCCAGGCATGATATTGCCGCGGCGGCCGAGACGACCATTCAGGCGATCATCGACAGTGGCGATGAAAACACCGCCATGGCATTGATGGCGAAGGGCGCATCCGCGCTGGTTGCAAATCTCTACGAAGCGGGACAGGTCGACGGCGTCATCGCGCTCGGCGGCTCGATGGGTACGGACCTGGCGCTCGATGTCGCGGCTGTGTTGCCGCTCGGCGTGCCGAAATTCGTCGTCTCGACTATTGCCTATTCGTATCTCCTGCCGCCCGAGCGCATCGCACCCGACCTAATGATGATCCTCTGGGCCGGCGGGCTCTATGGGCTCAACGAGATCTGCCGCTCCGTCCTGTCGCAGGCCTGCGGCGCCGTGGTCGGAGCGGCCAGGCACGGCACGCGGCCGGATCGCGATCGTCCGCTGATCGGCATGACCTCGCTCGGTTCGTCCTGTCTCAAATATATGAAATTCCTCAAACCCGAGCTCGAGAAGCGCGGCTATGACGTTGCCGTCTTCCACGCCACCGGCATGGGCGGCCGCGCCTTCGAGGCGATCGCGGCGCAGAAGGGTTTTGCCGCAGTCTTCGATCTCTGCATCCAGGAAGTCTCGAACCACCACAACGGCACGGTGGTCACCTCCGGTCCCGACCGAATGGAAAATGCCGGCCGCGCCGGCATACCGCAGATCGTGGCGCCCGGCGCCATCGATATGGTCGACCTGCAAGCCTGGCAGCCGCTGCCGCAGCAGTTTTCCGGGCGACCTTTCCACGCCCATAACCGCCTGCTCGCCTCGATCACCACCGATCCCGACGGCCGGCGCGCCATTGCCCGCGTGATCGGCGAGAAGCTCCGCGCGTCGTCCGCGCCGACCGCCTTCATCCTGCCGACACGCGGCATCCAGGAATGGGACCAGGAGGGTGAGCCGCTCTACGAACCCGAGGCACTCGACGCCTTTGTCGATGAGATGCGCAAGTCCCTGCCAGCCTCGGTGATCGTCGAAGAGATCGACGAGCACATCAATTCGGCGGCGTTTTCGGCCAAGGCGCTGGAGATCTTCGATCGCTGGATCGATGAGGGCGTGGTCGCACGGGGCCGCCCATGACCGTCGCGAATGCAGAAAAAGCCCTGATCCTCGACTTCGGCGGCGTCGTCACGCGAACCCTGTTCGAGACGCATGACATCACCGAGCGAGCGCTTGGCCTCAAGCCCGGGACACTCACATGGCGCGGCCCCTTCGATCCGTCGACCGACCCTTTGTGGGTCTCGATGCAGGCGCGCGAGATCACCGAGCGCGACTATTGGATGACCCGCACGCGGGAAGTCGGCGCGCTCATCGGCGAGGAATGGTCCGACATGAAGACCTTCGTGCAGCGGGCGAGGGGGGCGGATGCCGAACTCGTGCTCAGGCCCGAAGCGCGTGACGCGATCCTGAAGGCGAAGCAGGCCGGATTGAAACTGGCAATCCTGTCCAACGAGCTCGATCTCTTCTACGGCGTCGCCTTCCGCAAGCGTTTCCCGCTGATCGAGCTGTTCGACGTCATCGTCGACGCCACTTATACGAAAGTCCTGAAACCCGATCCGCGCGCTTACGAACAGGTGCTGGCCGAACTCGGCCTCGACCGCTGGAACTGCGTCTTCGTCGACGACCAGAGAAAGAATATCGAGGGCGCGATCGCCGTCGACCTGCCGCATGTGCATTTCGACGTCACCCACCCTGCCGAGAGTTATGCCCAAGCGCTCGAAATGCTTGGAATTTGAGAGGATATCCCGATGCGTGAAACCAATTTCCTGATCGAGAACAATGCCCGCCATCTCTGGCATCCCATGGCGCATCCGGCCGAGATGCAGGCCAGCCCGCCGCGCATCGTGCATGCCGCCGAGGGCGTGGAAATCACCGACGTGCACGGCAAAAAGGTGCTCGATGCCGTCGGCGGCCTCTGGAACGTCAATCTCGGCTATTCGTGCGAGCCGGTGAAGAAGGCGATCCGCGATCAGCTCGACGAGCTGCCTTATTATTCCGCCTTCCGGGGCACGACGACCTCGCCGCTGATCGAGCTGTCCTACGAGTTTGCGGAGTGGTTCAAGGAAGACGGGCTCGTCCGGTCCTTCTTCACCTCGGGCGGTTCGGATTCGGTCGAGACGGCGCTCCGCCTCGCACGACAGTTCCACAAGATCAATGGCCAGCCGGAACGCACCAAGTTCGTCGCGTTGAAAAAAGGCTATCACGGCACGCATTTCGGCGGCGCTTCGGTCAACGGCAACGCCAATTTCCGCCGCAACTACGAGCCGCTTCTGCCGGGCGTCATTCATCTTGCCGCGCCCTACAGCTATCGCAACCCATTCAACACGTCCGATCCGGCCGAGATCGCCCAGGCCATCGCCCGCCAGTTCGAGGACGAGGTCGCCTTCCAAGGCGCCGATACGATCGCCGCCTTCATCATGGAGCCGGTGCTGGGTTCGGGCGGCGTCATCGTGCCGCATGAGAGTTTCATGCCGCTGATGCGCCAGATCTGCGACAAGCACGGCATCCTGCTGATCGCTGACGAGGTGATCTGCGCCTTCGGTCGTACCGGTGCCTGGACCGGCTCGCGCGGCTGGAACGTCAAGCCGGACCTGACATGCACTGCCAAGGCCATCACCAACGGCTATTTCCCCTTCGGCGCGGTGATGATCTCGGAAAAGGTCGCGGCGGCTTTCGAGAGTAACAAGAACACCTTCGGCTCGATCGGCCACGGCTATACCTATTCCGGCCATCCGGTGGGCGCGGCGGCGGCGCTGGCGACGCTCAGGGAGACGATGCGGCTCAATGTTGCGGCCAATGCCGCCGAACGCGGCCGGGAGCTGCTTGCCGGCCTCGAAGGGCTGAAGGCGAAATATGAATTGATCGGCGACGTGCGCGGCCTCGGCCTGATGGCGGCTTTGGAACTCGTCTCCGACCGTGCCAAGAAGACACCGGCCGCCAAGGACGTGGTCGCCAAGGTCTATGATACGGCCTATGAGGCCGGCGTCATCGTTCGCACGTCCGGTACCAATGTGATCATCTCGCCGCCGCTCGTCATCACCGCCGCCGACGTCCAGCGCATTATCTCTGCCCTCGATGCTGGCTTCGCCGCCGCGGCTGGAGGCAAGTGAGATGGCCGACAATGCAGCTTTGCTTGCCCGGCGCGAAAAGCTGCTCGGCAGGAACATGTCGACCTTCTACCAGGATCCCGTGCATCTGGTGAAGGGCGAGGGCGTCTGGCTCTGGGATGCGGACGGCAAGCGCTATCTCGACTGCTATAACAATGTGCCGCATGTTGGCCATTGCCATCCGCGGGTGGTCGAGGCGATCGCGCGCCAGGCATCGACGCTCAACACCCATACGCGCTATCTGCATGACGGCATTCTCGATTATGTCGAGCGGCTGACCGCAACATTCGATGCGAGCCTCGACACCGCCATTCTCACCTGCACCGGCAGCGAGGCCAATGATATTGCCCTGCGTATGGCGCAGGCGGTCACCGGTAAGACCGGCGTGATCGCCACCGATCATACCTATCACGGCAACACCACCGCCGTGTCGCAGCTCTCGACCCGCATGCCGCCGGTTGGCGGCTATGGCGGCCATGTGCGGCATGTGCCGGCGCCGGATGGCTATCGGCCACTGGGAGGAGAGGGCGGCGAGGCCTTCGCCAACGCCTGGGCGGCGGCGGTCGAACAGGCGATCGACTCGCTGGAAGCATCGCCCTTCGGCTTTTCCGTCCTGATCATCGATCCGTTCTTCGCCAATGAGGGTTTTCCCGACCTGCCGGATGGCTTCCTGCAAAAGGCGGCTTCGGTGGTGAAGAAAGCCGGCGGCCTCTTGATCTGCGACGAGGTGCAGCCCGGCTTTGGCCGCACCGGCACGCATATGTGGGGCCACCAGCGCGCCGGCGTGGTGCCCGATGTCGTCACCCTTGGCAAGCCGATGGGCAATGGCCATCCGATCGGCGGCGTCGTGGCGAATTCCGAGACTTTGAACGCCTTTCGCAAGGCCTTCCGCTATTTCAACACGTTCGGCGGCAATCCCGTTTCYTGTGCTGCGGCCATGGCGGTGCTCGACGTGCTCGCGGACGAAAAGCTCATCGAGAATGCTAGCGTGGTCGGTGATTATGCGCAGACGGGCCTTCGCAGGCTGGCCGACAAGCATGGGATCATCGGCAATGTGCGCGGCAGCGGCCTGTTCTTCGGCTGCGAGCTCGTGCTCGACAAGGCGACGAAAGAGCCGGCAACCACATTGGCGACGACGGTGATCAATGAAATGCGCGAGCGCGGTGTGCTAATGGGCAAGCTCGGCATCCACCAGAATGCCACCAAGATCCGCCCGCCTATGCCTTTCAGCAGGGAGGATGCCGACCTGATGCTGTCGGCGCTCGACGACGTGCTGGCGGGGCTCTGATGGAGGCGTTTCATCAGGAATTACGGGCGCGGGCGCAAAAGGCGCTCGCGGCCTGGGGCCTGCCCGACCAGCAGCCGGAACTGTTGAAATATCGCGAGAACGCCGTATTCGAGGTTCGGCTCGGCGATGGTGGCAAGGCGGCATTGCGACTGCACCGTCCTGGCTATCATTCGGAGGCCTCCCTTCGCTCGGAACTGCTCTGGATGGACGACCTTCGGCACAATGGCTTGAACGTGCCGCAGCCCATAGCGGCGCTCGACGGTTCGCTGCTGGTCAACCTGAATGGCGCCGAGCCGCAATTCGCCGATCTCATAGGCTGGGTCGAAGGCCGGCAAATCGGCGAGGGCGGCAAGGTGCTCGACCGTCCGGCAGAGGAGATCGCGCGGATCTACCATTCTCTGGGCGCGACCATGGCCAGGATGCACGACATCACCGACCGCTGGGCGCCGCCGCCGGGTTTCAGCCGCCCGGCCTGGGATAGCGTTGGCCTGCTCGGCGAAAATCCGCTCTGGGGCCGGTTCTGGGATTGCGCCGGATTTTCCGCCGCCGATGCGACATTCCTTGCGGACCTGCGTCTACGGCTGCAACGCCGGCTCGAGGCCGTCGCGCCAAGCCTCGATTACGGACTGATCCATGCCGATATGGTGCGCGAAAACGTGCTGGTCGATGGCGAGCGCATCGCCGTGATCGATTTCGACGACTGCGGTTACGGCTTTCGACTGTTCGACATTGCTACGGCTTTGCTGCGCAGCCGGCGTGATCCGCATTACGCGTCGATCAAAGCCTCTCTCGTCGCCGGCTATCGATCGCATCGCCCGTTGAGCGATCAGGCGCTGTCACACCTGCCGCTCTTCCTGCTGCTGCGCGCTCTGACCTATATCGGCTGGGTGGGCGACAGGCTCGACCTGCCGGATGCCGGGGAGCGGATGGCGCGCTATGTCGCGGATGTGCGTGAACTGGCCGGCATGCTGGAGGAGCCGGCGTGAGCTCACTTGCTCTCGTTGAAGGTCGCGACCTCGTCGAGCATGTCGAGCAGCAGCTCGATCTTCTCGCGGCTGAAATGCTTTTCGAGCCGGTCGTAGATCAGCCGGCTTTCCGGCGCCACTTCCTCGATGATGGCGAGGCCGGCGGCGGTGATTTGCAGCAGCACCCGGCGGCCGTCATTGTCGTCCTTGGCCTTGGTGATGATGCCGCGCTCTTCGAGCGAGCGGATGATGCGGGTGAGGCTCGGCGCCAGGATGAAGGCGCGGTCGGCCATTTCGGACGCATCAACCATGCCGGCCTCGGCGAGAATGCGGATCACCCGCCATTGCTGCTCGGTGATGTCATGCGCCGCCAGCATCGGGCGGAAATGGCCCATCACCGCTTCACGCGCCCTGAGCAGCGCGATCGGCAGCGAGCGGCGGGTGTTGCGGGGCAGAAGTGCGTCTTGCTGAAGTTTGGGCTTGGCGGCGGGGCGGTCGGTCATGAGCGGTTCTATGGTCCATTTGCCGGGATTTTGCAATTGGCGGTGTGTGCCGATGATGACGAAAATGGCTTGACACGGCAAGAGATATGTTTAACATGTTAAATATAACAAGGAAGAGGTACGGGAGGAACGATGCCGCACTTCACCATGGAATATTCGGCAAACCTGGATAACCAGGTTGACTTTGACGGTCTCTGCCGCGCCGTGCATGCGACGATCATGAAGACCGGCCTGTTCGAGCTGGGGGCGGTGCGCGTGCGCGCGGTCCGTTGCGAGTCCTATGCAGTCGCTGATCTCCTGCCGGAAAACGCCTTCATCGACATGTCCTTCCGCATCGGCCAGGGCCGTTCCTTCGATGAACGCAAGGCCACCGGCGAAACCATTTTCGCGACGGTCACCGAGTTTCTCTTCGACCTGTTCCAGACGCCGCATTTCGCGCTGACGCTGGAGGTTCGCGAGATCGATCCGGATTTGAGCTGGAAGAAGAACGCCATTCACCCTCGGCTCAGGGCGCAAGGCGCCTGAGCTCACCTGTTATCCGAGACCCAATCCTGCGCTCGCATTGCGGCGCACCGCCTGATGGAGACTGCATGTCGAAGTTCGAAGAAAACCTGGAAAAGGCCAAGGCCTATCTCGCCCGTTTCGAAAGCGGCGTGCTGAACCGCATCGGCGGCGAGGATGTCGCGGCCGTCGATGGCTCGACATTCGAGACGATCTCGCCCGTCGATCTCAAGCCGCTGGCCAAGGTGGCACGTGGCAAGGCCGAGGATATCGATCGTGCCGTCAAGGCAGCCAAGGCGGCCTTTCCGGCCTGGGCGGCCATGGATGGTACCGCGCGCAAGAAGCTGCTGCACAAGATCGCCGACGCCATCGTCGCCCGTGCCGAAGAAATCGCCTTCGTCGAATGCATGGATACCGGCCAGTCGCTGAAGTTCATGGCCAAGGCAGCCCTGCGCGGCGCCGAGAATTTCCGCTTCTTTGCCGATCGCGCGCCGGAAGCGCGCGACGGCAGGACGCTGCGTGGTCCGGGCCAGGTCAACATGACGACACGCGTGCCGATTGGGCCTGTCGGCATCATCACGCCCTGGAACACGCCGTTCATGCTGTCGACCTGGAAGATCGCGCCGGCGCTCGCCGCCGGCTGCACCATCGTCCACAAGCCGGCGGAATTCTCGCCGCTGACGGCACGCCTGCTGGTCGAGATCGCCGAAGAGGCCGGCCTGCCGAAAGGTGTCTGGAACCTTGTCAACGGTTTTGGCGAGGATGCCGGCAAGGCGCTCACCGAACATCGTGACATCAAGGCGATCGGCTTTGTCGGCGAAAGCCGCACCGGCTCGATGATCATGAAGCAGGGGGCAGATACGCTGAAGCGCGTGCATTTCGAACTTGGCGGCAAGAATCCGGTGATCGTCTTTGCCGATGCCGATCTCGAACGTGCCGCCGATGCCGCCGTCTTCATGATCTATTCGCTCAACGGCGAGCGCTGCACCTCGTCCTCGCGGCTGCTGGTCGAAGAGAGCGTCTACGACAAGTTCACCGCCCTGGTGGCGGAAAAAGCCAAGCGCATCAAGATCGGCCATCCGCTCGATCCCGAGACGGTGATCGGCCCGCTGATCCATCCGGTGCATGAGAAGAAGGTGCTCGAATATATCGCGATCGGCAAAGGCGAAGGTGCGACGGTTGCTGCCGGCGGCGAGAAATTCGCCGGCCCTGGTGGTGGTTGCTATGTCTCGCCGACGCTGTTCACCGGCGCCAACAACCAGATGCGCATCGCCCAGGAAGAGATCTTCGGGCCGGTGCTGACCGCCATTCCTTTCAAGGACGAAGCCGAAGCGCTGGCACTTGCCAATGACGTCCAATACGGCCTGACCGGTTATCTCTGGACGTCTGATGTCACCCGCGCCTTCCGTTTCACCGACGCGCTCGATGCCGGCATGATCTGGGTGAATTCGGAAAATGTCCGGCATCTGCCGGCGCCGTTCGGCGGCGTCAAGAATTCCGGCATCGGCCGTGACGGCGGCGACTGGTCGTTCGATTTCTACATGGAAACCAAGAACATCGCCTTCGCCACCGCGCCCCACGCCATCCAGAAACTCGGCGGCTGAGGGCGTCGCCCCCGCCGCATTCTCATAGATTTGCCTGCCGAGACAGGCTCCGAGGAGGAATGAATGCCCCTGCCGAAACCCAATCTCTACCCGCCCTTCAACATCGTGCGGCTCAGCCATGTCGAGCTCGCCGTTACCGATCTCGCCAAGTCGCGCGCCTTCTATGTCGATACGCTCGGCCTGCAGGTGACCGACGAGACCGGCGAAGCGATCTATCTCCGGGCGATGGAAGAGCGCGGCCACCACTGCATCGTGCTGAGGAAATCCGCCACTGCCGAAGCCCGCGACCTCGGCTTCAAGGTGTTTTCGGAGGAGGATCTCGACAAGGCCGAGCATTTCTTTAGGGGCAAAGACCTGCCGGTCGAATGGGTCGAGCGCCCCTATCAGTCGCGCACCTTCCGCACCCGCGATCCGCATGGCATTCCGCTGGAATTCTATGCGACCATGGACCGGCTGCCGCCGATCCACCAGAAATATGCGCTCTACCGGGGCGTTAAGCCGTTGCGCATCGACCATTTCAACTGCTTCTCGCCCAATGTCGACGAGAGCGTCGCCTTCTATAACGAGATCGGCTTCCGGGTGACCGAATATACCGCCGATGAAGAGACGGGCCGCCTCTGGGCCGCCTGGACGCATCGCAAGGGCGGCGTGCACGATATCGCCTTCACCAATGGTCGCGGCCCGCGCCTGCATCACACCGCCTTCTGGGTGCCGACGCCGCTCAACATCATCGACCTGCTCGACCTGATGTCGACCACCGGCTGGCTTGCCAATATCGAGCGCGGCCCCGGCCGGCACGGCATTTCCAACGCCTTCTTCCTCTATATCCGCGATCCCGACGGCCACCGTATCGAGATCTATTGCTCGGACTACCAGACGGTCGATCCAGATCTCGAGCCGATCAAATGGGACCTCAAGGACCCGCAGCGCCAGACGCTCTGGGGTGCGCCGGCGCCAAGATCCTGGTTCGAGGAAGGCAGCACGTTTGCCGGCACCGACGTGGTCGATTCCGTGCTAAAGGCTCAGCCGATCGTCGCGCCGTAACCGACGGTCGCGAGGCGGAAAAACGAGATCACGGAAGCATGGCAATGGACAGCGAAGAATTCAGGCATTGGTCGCAAAAGGCCGCCGATTGGGGTGTCGATTATCGCAACGGATTGCGGGAGCGCCCTGTGCGCGCCCGGACCAAGCCGGGCGACATCATCAAGCAGATCGGCGAGATCGTGCCTGAGGCCGGTGAGCCGATGGAAGCGATCTTTGCCGATTTCGAGCGGATCATCCCCGATGGGCTCACCCATTGGCAGCATCCGCGTTTCTTCGCCTATTTTCCCGCCAATGCCGCGCCCGTGTCGGTGATTGCGAACTATCTGGTGACGTCCATCGCCGCGCAATGCATGCTATGGCAGACCTCTCCGGCGGCGACCGAGCTTGAAACCCGCGTCGTCGACTGGCTGCGGCAGGGGCTTGGCCTGCCGGACGGCTTTTCCGGTGTGATCCAGGATTCGGCATCGACCGCGACGCTCGCGGCCGTGCTTGTCATGCGCGAGCGGGCGCTAAACTGGCACGGAAACCAGGACGGCCTGGCCGCACATCCCGCGGTGCGCGTCTATGCGTCCAAACAGGTCCATACCTCGATCGACCGGGCGATCTGGATTTCCGGTATCGGCGAGGCCAATCTCGTCCGGATTCCGACCAAAGGGCCGCTGAACGGCATGGATCCGGAAGCGCTCGACGCGGCCATCGCCGCCGACCGCGCGGCAGGCCTGATCCCGGCGGGTATCATCGCCTGCACCGGCGGCACCTCGATCGGCGCCTGCGATCCGATCGCCGACGTTGCCGCCGTGGCGAAGAAGCATGGCCTCTATCTGCATGTCGACGCCGCCTGGGCGGGCTCGGCGATGATCTGCCCGGAATTCCGCACTCTCTGGCAGGGCGTGGAGGAAGCCGACTCGATCGTCTTCAATCCGCACAAATGGCTCGGCGCCCAGTTCGATTGCTCGGTGCAGTTCATCCGCAATCCGGAGGAACAGGTCCGCACGCTGGCAATCCAGCCGGAATATCTGAAAACCCATGGCCATGACGGCATCATCAACTATTCCGAATGGTCCGTGCCGCTCGGCCGCCGATTCCGGGCGCTGAAAATCTGGTTCCTGCTGCGCTATCATGGCCTCGAAGGGCTGCGCACGATGATCAGAAACCATGTCGCCTGGTCCGTGGAACTGGCAGCCAAGCTTGCTGCGGAGCCGGATTTCGACATCGTCAGCGCTCCCGTGCTGTCGCTGTTCTCCTTCCGCCACAAGGGCGGGGACGATGCGGATCAGCATAATATCCGGCTGGTCAATGCGATCAACGACGACGGGCGCATCTACCTCACCCAGACCCGCGTCGACGGGCGGATCGCGATCCGTTTCCAGGCGGGACAGTTCGACATGACGCGCGACGATGCGGAGGCCGCCTTTGCGGTCATCACAGAGATCGCCCGTACGCTAAAATAAGACGCGCAAGCGTGAAGATCAGGAGACGGATATGAACGAACGGCCACGTTTTGCCGCGTTTTCTCACGCTGGCACGCTCAAATACGGGCTGGTCAAAGATGGCGGCATTGTCGATCTTGCAGCCCGTTATGGGGCGCAATGGCCGACCTTGCGCGAGGTGATCGAGGCTGGGGAACTGGTCCGGCTGGCGGATGAGGCTTCAGCGCTGGGGCCGGATTTTTCGCTCGACGACATCCGCTATGAAATCCCCATTCCGGCGCCGGAAAAGCTGATCTGCGTCGGCGTCAATTTTCCCGATCGCAACGAGGAATATAAGGATGGGCAGGCCGCACCCTCGAATCCGTCACTGTTCATCCGCTTTCCGCGCTCGTTCACCGGCCATGACCAGCCGCTGATCCGGCCGCCGGAAAGCCCGCAGCTTGACTATGAAGGCGAGATCGTCATCGTCATCGGCAAGGGTGGCCGGCGCATTGCCGAAGCACAGGCGCTCGATCACATCGCGGCGCTGTCGCTCTGCAACGAAGGCACGATCCGCGACTGGGTGCGGCACGCCAAGTTCAACGTCACCCAGGGCAAGAATTTCGACCGCACCGGCTCGATCGGCCCATGGCTGGTGCCGTTTACCGACGAGGCGCAACTGGCCGATATCCAGCTCACCACGCGCGTCAACGGCGAAGTGCGCCAGCAGGACCGGACCAGCCGGATGATCTTCTCCTTCCGCAAGATCGTCAACTATATCTCGACCTTCACCACGCTGGTGCCGGGCGACGTCATCGTCACCGGCACGCCGACCGGCGCCGGCGCCCGCTTCGAGCCGCCGATCTGGCTGAAGCCCGGCGATGTCATCGAAGTCGAGGCCGACGGCATCGGCCTCTTGCGCAACACCGTGGCCGACGAGGTTTGATCATGCTGACAGCGGAAGAGGTGAGACAGGCTGCCGAACGGCTCGACATTGCCGAGAAGACGAGGACCCAGACCGGCCTCATCTCGCTTCGGCATCCCGGCGCCACGATGGATGATGCCTATGCAATCCAGGATGCCTGGGTGAAGAAGAAGATCGCCGCCGGCCGCAAGGTGATCGGCTGGAAGATCGGGCTGACATCGAAGGCGATGCAATATGCGCTCAACATCGACATCCCCGATTCCGGCGTTCTGTTCGACGACATGTGGTTCGAGGATGGCGCGGTCATCCCGCAAGACCGGTTCATCCAGCCGCGGATCGAGGCGGAAATCGCTTTCGTGATGAAGGCGCCGCTGAGGGGGCCGGGTGTCACCGTTTTCGACGTGCTCAACGCCACCGATTATGTGACGCCGGCGCTGGAAATCCTCGACACCCGCATCCTGCGTGTCGATCCGGAAACCAAGAAGGCGCGCACCATCGTCGATACCATCTCCGACAATGCCGCTAATGCGGGCATCGTCATTGGCGGCCGGCAGATGCGGCCCGATGCGGTCGACATGCGCTGGATGGGCGCCATTGTCAGCCGCAATGCCGAGGTCGAGGAGACGGGCCTGGGCGCCGGCGTGCTCAACCATCCGGCACGCGGCATTGCCTGGCTTGCCAACCGTCTGGCGCAATATGGCGACGGGATCACGGCGGGGCAGATCGTGCTCGCCGGCTCGTTCATCCGCCCGGTCGAGGCGCGCCATGGCGACACGATCAACGCCGATTTCGGGCCTTATGGCACGATCTCCTGCTTCTTCAAGTAATCCGGATGCCACTGATGCCCGCACCGAAGAACATGTTCAAGGCCGCCCTCAAGCAAGGCAAAGCCCAGATCGGCCTCTGGGTAGCCTTGACCAGCCCGTATACTGCGGAAATCTGCGCCGGCGCCGGCTATGACTGGCTGCTGCTCGACGCCGAGCATGCGCCCAATGATATCCAGACGCTGGTGGCGCAGTTGCAAGGCATGTCGAAATATCCGGTCCATCCGCTCGTGCGGCCGCCGATCGGCGAGGCCTGGATCATCAAGCAGATCCTCGACATCGGCGCGCAGACGATCCTCGTGCCGATGGTGGAGACGAAGGAGCAGGCCGAAGCGATAGTCCGCGCCGTGCGCTATCCGCCGCACGGCATCCGCGGTGTCGGCGCTTCACTGGCGCGCGCTTCCGGCTTTAACCGCATTCCGGATTACCTGCAGACGGCCAATGACGAGATCTGCCTGCTGTTGCAGATCGAGAGCCGGGCAGGGCTTGCCAATCTCGATGCGATCGCCTCGACCGATGGCGTCGACGGTGTCTTTGTCGGCCCTGCCGACCTCGCCGCCGACATGGGTTTCCTCGGCAAGCCGGGCGCAGCAGAGGTCCAGGCTGCCGTCGAGGATGCGTTGACGCGCATCCAATCCCACGGTAAGGCATCAGGCATCCTCACGGCGGACCAGACGCTGGCCCGCCGCTATGTCGAGATGGGTGCAGGCTTCGTCGGCATCGGCTCCGATGTCGGATTGCTGGTCAATGCGACGACGAAACTGATTGCCGATTTCAACATGGGCAAGACGACGGCCGATCCCACCACTGCCGGCAAGGTCTATTGATGCGGCTCATTCGGTGCGGGCGACAGGATCCGGACCGGCACCGACGACGCGTTGCGTCCAGAATGCGGACGGCGGGTTCGCGACGGCGTTTGGCAAGTCGGGCCTTGTAGCCATCATTTATCCGAACGCAGCGTCAACGAGGTGACGCCGGCCGCGAGGGCCACGCCCGACTGAAGCTCGAGCGATATGGGCTGCAATGCAAAGGAGCGTTTCGAACCGCCGAGAAGGATGTTTGCTCCCAGCCCGACGCCAAGGGATGCCGATGCATCGGCGCCGGCATATTTTCCCGCAAGTGCATGGCGTTTCATTCCGGCGATTGGTGCGAAGACGTTCCAGGCGAGAACGCCGCCGTTGGTGGCGCCAATATCGATCCCAAGTTTCTCTATCACACCGTAGTACTTTTCGGCGCGACCTTGAATGGATACAAAGTTACACTTTATTTCCTTCCTGGACGCGATGATAAGGCCGAGGCCGGCGGCGATGTCGCAACGCAGCGCTCCCACCTTCACATTCTGTGCGGCATATGCTGAATTTTCGCCTGCCGCGATTGCGAGCAGGGCGATCGACAGGGCGATTGCACGAAGTTTCATAATGCTCTCCTGAAATGGGATTTGCCGACACATTGAAAGCGATCTCGCACGCCACCGGCAGTGTCGTTCCGTCCTGTGTTTTGCGAGATCGACGGCAACCGAGGTCACGCACGAGAATGAGTCCAGTGCATTGCATGTTTTTATTCCATTGCAGGCTGGACATGAAGCTTCGGAAAATACTCAGCGATGGCGCCGAAGTCCCGAATAGCGACGTTCTATGCGGCCTCGGCGGCGGCCACGGCGAGGCGCGCCAGCGCCGGCAGCGATCTTGAACCGGTTTTCGCCATGATCGACGCGCGGTGGTTTTCGACCGTGCGCTGGCTAATATGAAGGTCGGCGGCGATATTCTTGCTGGGATGTCCCGCAAGGACGAGTTCCATGATCTGCCTTTGACGGACGGTCAGGGACGCGATCTGTCTGACGGCCTTGGCAGTCCACAGGCTGCGGTTCGCGACATCATGGGAATGCGCCAGCGCACGCTCGATGATTTCCAGCAGGTGGGAATCGGAAATCGGCTTTTCGATGAAGTCGGCCGCGCCGGCCTTCATGGCGTTGACCGCCATCTGCACATCGCTGCTGCCGGTGATCATGATCGCCGGCATCCTGTTGCCGGACTGCTTGAGATTTTGTAGGAGTTCGACCCCGTTCATGCCTGGAAGGTAGGCATCGACCAGTAGGCATCCGTCTTGATCGTGAGGCATCCTTCTCAGAAACGCTTCGCTGCTGGCAAAAGACTGCGTGGAAAGACCATGTTTTTCAAGCACGAGGCACAATGCCGCGCGCAGTTCTTCATCGTCGTCGATCACGAAAATCACCGATTGGCCGGTCGTGACCGTTCTCTCCGGGACGTCGACGTCCAAAGCCGCCGGTTTTACGATTGGTAACGCCAACAATTGAGCGATCGCATTCATGACCTCATCGGGTTTGACAGGTTTGCTCAACCGGATCAGATGCTTGCTGGATAGATCTGCAACTGTCCTGGTCGAAATATCGCCTGTGAGGATGATGGCGGGAATTTCGTCGCCTCTCGCGTTGCGTATTTCTCTTATCGCCTGTGCTCCGTTCATCCCGCTCGGCAAATTGTAGTCTGAGATGATAAGATCCGTCGCTTTCACCTGCATTCTCATGAGCTTGAGCGCCGCAGGGCCATTGGCGACCGCCAACACCACGTGGCCTTCATCGGTGAGGAGTTGCTGCAGCAGGTCGCGTATCTCGGGATCGTCCTCGATAACAAGGATCGTGGCGGAACGCGTGGTGGGATGCGCAATCGATGCCGTCGGTGAAATGCGTTGTTCCACAGGCTCCTGCATATCGGATATTACCCGACCGACTTCGATGGCAAACACCGATCCCTTCGATTGCCGCGACCGGACTTGGATCTGGTGGCCGAGCAAGCCGCCGAGCCTCTTGACGATCGACAGGCCCAAGCCCAGACCTTTGCTGCGTTCGCGCGCGTCGTTGTCGATCTGGTGGTATTCGTTGAATATCGCCTGTAGTTCTGCTTCGGCGATGCCGATGCCAGTATCCCAGACTTCGACGCTGACGATATCGCCATGCCGGCGGCATCCCAGCAGAACCTTGCCAGTCTTGGTATATTTGAAGGCATTCGACGTCAGGTTGCGTACCATCTGCTCCAGCAGATGCGGGTCTGTGTGAACCACAAGACTGCTGTCGACGACCCGGAGATCCAGTCCTTTTGCATTGGCGGTCAGCGTCAGTTCGCCCCGCAACTTGGCAAACAGGGACTGAATGGGAATGTTGCCCATCTCCGCGGTGACCTTGCCCGCCTCGATCTCATTGATGTCGAGCAGATCGTTCAGCATGCCCGACATCGTGCCGAGGACTCCGTCGAGCCTGACGAGCAACGCCCGCGCACCGTCTTCCTTCACTCTTCGAACCAGCAGGCTTTGCAGCAGGCTTATCGTTTGCAGCGGCTGACGCAAATCGTGGCTTGCGGCGGCGAGAAAGCGTGATTTTGCCGCATTGGCTGCCTCCGCCTGACGTTTGGCTTCCTGGAGGGCCTCGGACGTTCGCCGCAATTCGCTGACATCGACGAAGGTGATCACGACACCTTCGACGGCTCGATCCTCATCCAGATAGGGCATGATGCGGCGCATATACCACAGGCCGCTCCTGGCTTCGATGTTGCGTTCAAGCGGAACATGATCAGCCAGCACGAGGGCAGCATCGCTCAACAGCGTCGTGTCGACGGCAAGCGAGCTCAGATCTGCGAGGGGCCTGCCGATGTCGCCGACAATGACGTTGAAGAGCGTCTTCGTCGCTGGTGTGAAAAACCTGATCCTGAGGTCGGCGTCGAGGAAAAGGGTGGCGACCGCAGTGCTGTAGAGAATGTTCTGCAGGTCATTGGAGGTCGTGCGCTGCCTTTCCAGCGTTTCCTGAAGCTGGCCGTTCAGCGCCGTCAACTCCTCGTTCAACGATTGCAATTCTTCTTTCGAGGTCAGCAATTCTTCGTTGGCGGACTGATATTCCTCATTGAAGGACAGAGCCTCCTCGTTAACAGCCTTCTGCTCCTCGCCGGAAAGCTCCAGATTGCGGATTGCTCCATTGAGTTCCGTTCTGGTTGCTTCGAGCTCGCTCTCGAGCTCCCGCACGCGCGTCAGATCGGCAGAGTCGACAGCAGCATTTCCCGCCACGCGCCTTGCCTCTTCCGGTCTATCGACGAAGCAGATCAGGAACAGGCTCTGCCCCTCGTTTTCGACAGGCCGAACGTGAATATCGAAGCGCTTTTTGTAATCCTCGCCGGAGATTTCGCCGCCGGAGACGATCACAGGCTCACTCTGCTGTCTGCAGCGCTGGATCGCCGAGCGCAGCTTTATGTGCAGGTTCTGCGGCGCCATGGCGAAAAGATCGACCGTTGGATAGCCAGGTGCAAGCGCCAGATAACGAGCGATGTGCCCCAAAGAATAGAGGCACTCATTTTTCTGGTTGATCAAAATGGCGGCCGGCGCGAAATTCTCCAGAACCAGCTGCCGGCAGAGATCGGCGAGAGCGGTGGATCTAGGTGGATACGGCTGGCGACTTGATTGCGGCCGCATTCTGGCAGAATCGACACCCAGCGAAAACATCATCTCGCCAGGACGGCTATGTCCAATGCGTCGATAAACGCGGTCGGGTTTGGAAATCGTCTCAAATCGGCCTTCCACCCTGCCTGCGGTTTCCGAGCTGCCCAGCAGCAATATGCCACCGTCACAGAGGGCGAAGTGAAAAAGAGCGATGGCCTTCGCTTGCGATTCGGGTTCAAGATAGATCAGCAGGTTCCGGCAGGAAACCATGTCGATGCGGGAGAATGGCGGGTCGGCCAGCACATCGTGCACGGTAAAGACGATGGACGAACGTATTTCCGGCAAAACACGATAGCCAAGGTCTTCCTTCGAAAAGAAATTGGACAGCCTTTCGGCCGAGACGTCGGCCTCTATCGCAGCTGAATAAAAACCTTCGCGGGCAGCGGCAACGGCGTCCTCGTCCACGTCGGAGGCAAACAGTTGAATTTTCAAGCTGGATCCTGTGTCGGCCATCACTTCGCGAAACAGGATGGCCATGGAATAGGCTTCCTCGCCCGTGCTGCAGCCGGCAATCCAGATCCGTATGGCATGATCGGAAGAACGCCCCCTGATCAGATCGGGAATGATTTTGTCCCGCAGATCGTCGTAGACATTGCTGTCCCGGAAGAAACTGGTGACATTGATCAGCAAGTCCTTGGCAAGGTGTTCACATTCATCCGGGTCTGCCCGCAGCAGGTCGAGGTAAAGGTTTTTGTCGCCGACCGCGATCTCCTTCATCCCCATTCTCCGTTCGACCCGGCGCCGCAGCGTGCCCTGCTTGTAGAGCGTGAAATCATGGGAGGTCTGCACCCGGAGCAATTCGATTATCTCCGACAGGGTCGTCGCCGGCCTCGGTGCCGCGCCCGATGCTTCGGCATGCGCGCCAACAAAGGTGGCAATTGCATCCGGTATCTCCTGTAGCGCCAGGATGTGATCCGCCAGCCCGGTCATCACCGCATTGCCCGGCATGCCGTCATAGGCCGCATCTTGCGGATTCTGCACGATGACCAAGCCGCCCTTCTGCTTTATCGCGGCGAGTCCGGCGCTTCCGTCAGACCCTGTTCCCGACAGGACCACGCAGATCGCGCAGGAGCCGGCGTCGTCTGCCAGCGACTGGAGGAGAAAATCGAAGGGCAGACGGGCACCGTGGAGCGCGGGCGCCTTTGCCACATGCAGCATGCCGCCGGCGACAGACAAATACGCTCCGGGGGGGATCACATAAAGATGCTCGCGTTCGATGATCGTTCCGTCGCTTGCTTCGGTCACCATCATCGGGGTGTTTCCGGCCAGCAAATCCGCGATCAGACTTTGATGGCCGGGCGCCAGGTGCTGGACGAAGATGTAGGCCATGCCGCTGTCGGCGGGGATGGCGCGGAGCAGGTTGCGAAGCGCGTCAAGGCCGCCCGCGGACGCCCCTATTGCAACGACCGGAAAACGGCGGCCGGCGTCAGGAGAGTGTTTCATCTTCTGAGATGCCGTGCGTGACGACGGCCTGACCGCTTTCACATTCGATGTGCGGCTGGCTGGCATTTAAATGATCTCTTTCGCATCCTCCCCCAAGGGAGGCTTGTGGACATCGCAATCCGTCGGCGGACGTGCGTTTTGATCCACAATAAACAGATGGCCCTTTCGCCAACCACTGTCAATTCAAAGGACCGGATATAGGTGTTTTCCGAACCTGTCGCGATCCCGGCGGACCGCACTATAACTTTGGTGAAAACGACCGACGCGGAACATGTTCATCCACAGGCGACGACGTTCCTCGTCGGCTCCGATGGCTGCGTGAGCAGATACCGAGGAGAGTGCGTTATGCAGCCGGCACTTCCCGAGATCGATGGACCTGAGGCGGCGAAGAAACGCAGCATCCTCATCGTCGAAGACGAGCCGCTCATTTCGCTTGATCTCGAAGACCTTCTCGTCGAGATGGGCTATGAGGTGTGTTCGATAGAAACGACAGAAGCCGCCGCGGTGGCCGCAGCCCGCAGATACAAACCCGATCTCATGCTTGTCGATTTTCATCTGCGCGAGGGCAGCGGCATAAACGTCGTTTCAGCGCTGCTGCCGGATGGTTTCATCCCGCATATCTACATGAGCGGCGAAAGGCTTCGCGGTGACAAACTGACGCCGGGCGCGGTCGTCTTGCAGAAACCTTTCCTCGAAGCATCGCTTGCGCAAGCCATCCAGGTAGCCCTTTCAAACCGGACGAAGACGATTTGACGGCCGTCTGCATCGGACACCAAACCGCTGATAGAGAATGCTCGGAATTTATTACGCCATAGCCAATTCGAGAGATGCCGGTCACCGCAAATAGGTGCGACCTGCTCCAGGGCTGGCGGGAACGGCCGCGGGCACCCATCAAACAAGAGGATTTGAATCATGGAAACTGTAGCGGAGTTAGCATGCTCCGACAGACGCGCTGACATCGGTGAGAAGCCAGGACAAGCTCAGAAATCGGTGCAGCTCCGCAATGCGGTCGCCCGGTTTCGTGACCCCAGTTCGTCGCGGGCGGCCTGGCAGTTTGCCTCGACGTTCTCGGCTTTTGTTGGCGTTTGCGCGGTTATGTATCTGAGCTTCGGTCTGTCTCACTGGATCACTCCCGGACTTGCCGTACTCGCTGCAGGCCTGACGGTTCGTCTTTTCATTATCCAGCATGACTGTGGTCATGGCTCCTTCTTTGCTTCGCGATCCATGAACCTTTGGGTCGGGCGCGTTTGCAGCTTGATCACGTTCACGCCTTTTGAGAATTGGCGGCATCAGCACGCCGGTCATCATGCCGCATGGAATAATCTCGACCGTCGAGATAGCGGTATGGACATCTATTCGACCTGCCTGACGGTCTCGGAGTATCAGGCCCTCCCAGCGAACCGTCGGATATTGTACCGGGTAAGCCGTCATCCTTTGGTTACCGGCATTCTATTGCCGCCTCTGATATTCCTGCTGCTCTATCGGATTCCATTTGATACGCCGAGAAGTTGGCGTCGCGAGCGCTTATCCGTGCATGTGACGAATGCAGGCATCGCTTGTCTGCTCATCAGCCTGGGCTTTGCTTTTGGATTTGAGCGGGTATTGCTGATCCAATTGCCAATACTGGCGATCGCCTCAATTATCGGTGTCTGGTTGTTCGCCGTTCAACATCGGTTCGAAGAGACGCTCTGGCAACGCGATGGCGATTGGAATTTCACGGCCGCATCGCTGCAGGGGTCATCGTACCTGAAGCTCT
This sequence comes from Rhizobium sp. P2_G9, assembly GCF_056403475.1. Taxonomy (NCBI): domain Bacteria; kingdom Pseudomonadati; phylum Pseudomonadota; class Alphaproteobacteria; order Hyphomicrobiales; family Rhizobiaceae; genus Rhizobium; species Rhizobium sp. P2_G9. The sequence goes on from NZ_JBFUFK010000008.1 coordinate 60,217, forward strand.
CGCCAGTTTTGCGATGGTTCACAGGCAATATCGGCTTCCACCACATTCATCATCTCAATCCTCGGATTCCAAACTATCGACTGCAGGACTGTCATCGCGCAATCCCCGCCTTGCAAGCCGTGCCTTCTCTTGGCTTGTGGGACGCTCTGAGGGCACCGTTCTTCGCGCTTTGGGATGAAACCCACGAGAAGATGATTACCTTTCGCGATCTTACATGAACGACGCGACGGCGCTTGCCGCTTTGACGTGTTGATGCGGCAGCAGAAACTTGGCGCAATCTGCCGATGATCGTCTCGGGGCAAACGTCCTTGTCGGCGGCATCATCATGAGTAAATTCCGAGCCTGCTCGATATAGGCGTCACGCTGTAGAGTCTCTGGGAATGCACGTGACCGCTATGCGCCGCAAAGGATTGTCAAATGATCATCCAAGTCCGGGAGATCACCGGAAACCGGCTTCGGGGAAGCGTCGTCGCGCGCGGCAGTTATGGAGAACTGACTGAAACACCAGATCTGAGCGACGCACACGAGCGGCAAGCCCTGCCTGGTGTTCTCAGCCCAATTTGCTCCAGCATATCCGTTGATGCGTTGCCAGGCCGAGAGGCGTTGGAATACGCCGACTCCGAGGTGGCGACGGGTTGAATTACGCCTTCACGCTCACCTGCATCGGAAATCCCATATGGCTGATATTCTGCCGCCCGAATTGCTGCACAAGATGGACGCGTATTGGCGCGCCGCGAACTTCCTCTCCGTTGGCCAAATCTATCTCCGGGAGAACTCCCTCCTCGACGTCCCCCTTACTATCGACCACATCAAACCACGGCTGCTCGGTCATTGGGGCACGACGCCGGGTTTGAACTTTCTTTATGTTCACCTCAACCGGCTGATCAAGCAGAATGACCTGAACATGATCTATATCATGGGGCCGGGTCACGGTGGTCCGGGAGTGGTGGCCAATGCCTACCTTGAAGGATCGTACACCGAGCGGTACCCGGCAATCGAGCGGAGCCGCAACGGTTTGCATCGCCTTTTCCGGCAATTCTCCTGGCCATACGGAATCCCAAGCCACGTCTCGCCGGAAACACCCGGCTCGATTCATGAGGGCGGAGAACTCGGATATTCGCTTGCTCATGCCTATGGTGCGGCCTTCGACAATCCGGACCTGATCATCAGTTGCATCGTTGGCGACGGCGAGGCCGAGACCGGTGCGCTCGCCACCAGCTGGCATTCGAACAAATTTCTCAATCCGGCGCGCGATGGTGCCGTCCTGCCCATCCTGCATCTCAATGGTTTTAAGATTGCCAACCCCACTGTTCTGGCGCGCATCAGCCGGCAGGAACTGACGTCGTTGTTCGAAGGCTATGGTTACGAGCCGCATTTCGTCGAGGGCAGTGATCCAGCCGTCGTACATCAGTTGCTGGCCGAAACGCTCGATCGTGTGCTGGCCAATATCCGCACAATCCAAAGCACGGCGCGTGCGACGCCCAAGTCCCAGACGGTTACCCGCCCACTCTGGCCGATGATCATTTTTCGCACGCCGAAAGGTTGGACCGGGCCGAAATTCGTCGATGGCAAACCGGTGGAGAATACATGGCGGGCCCATCAGGTGCCCATCGCCGACTTCAAGAATGTCGAACATATCAAACAGCTCGAAGACTGGATGCGCAGCTATCGTCCGCAAGAACTGTTCGATGAGCAGGGCAGGTTTCTGGACGAATTTGCGGACCTTGCCCCCTCGGGTCACCGGCGCATGGGGTCCAATCCGCATGCCAATGGCGGGGACTTGCTCGTGCCGCTATCTATGCCTGATTTCCGTGACTACGCGGTTTCCGTGCTGGCTCCTGGTGCCGTCAAGGCAGAAGCGACGCGCATTCTCGGCGGTTTTCTCCGCGATGTGATGACGCTCAATCTCGGTGCGCAGAACTTCCGGCTCTTCGGCCCCGACGAAACTGCATCCAATCGACTGGATGCAATGTTCGAGGTGACCGGCAAGGAATGGATGGCCGACACCGACGAGGTTGACGTCAATCTCAGCACGGACGGTCGTGTTCTGGAAGTGCTGAGCGAGCATCTATGCCAAGGCTGGCTTGAAGGCTACCTGTTGACCGGCCGACACGGCCTGTTTTCCTGCTATGAGGCCTTCATCCACATTATCGACTCCATGGCCAACCAGCATGCGAAATGGCTTAAGGTGTGCAAGGGCATTCCATGGCGCAAACCGATCGCATCGCTGAACTATCTGCTCACCTCGCATGTCTGGCGTCAGGACCACAACGGCTTCTCCCACCAGGATCCCGGCTTCATCGATCACATCGCCAACAAGAAGTCCGAGATCGCCCGAATTTATTTGCCGGCGGACGCAAACTGCCTGCTGGCCGTTGCTGACCATTGCCTGCGCAGCCGGGGCTATATCAACGTGATTGTCGCCGGCAAGCAGCTTGACTGGCAGTGGCTGGGCATGGAGGAGGCGGTCCGCCATTGCACGGCAGGCGCGGGAATCTGGCACTGGGCGAGCAATGACGAAGACGGCGGCACCGACGTGGTCATGGCCTGCGCCGGCGATGTGCCGACGCTGGAAACGCTGGCTGCCGTCAGCCTGCTTCGAACATACATCCCCGAGATCCGCATCCGCGTCGTCAACGTCGTTGATCTCATGGTTCTGCAGCCACAGAGCGAGCACCCGCACGGGCTGGAAGATCGCGCTTTCGACGCCCTGTTCACGCAGGACAAGCCGGTGATCTTTGCCTTCCACGGCTACCCGACGCTGATTCATAAGCTGACCTACCGTCGCAACAATCACCGCAATATCCATGTGCGCGGCTATAAGGAGGAAGGCACGACAACGACGCCGTTCGATATGACCGTACTGAACGACATGGACCGTTATCGGTTGGCACTGGACGTGATTGAACGAATTCCCCGCTTCGGCGGTCGAGTTGAACAGGAGAGAGCAAGGTATTGGGCGACCATGGAACGCCATAAGCTCTATATCAGCGAACATGGCGATGACATGCCGGAGGTCCTTGAATGGCGTTGGGGGGCGTGACGGATGACAGCCCGCGCAAAAACAGTCTTGACGTCCGATCAGAAGAGCAGCTCTCTGAAGCCCAATTCGACATTTTGGACGCAGACGGCCGAAGCGCTATGCGCAACGCTTCACTGTCAACTTGACGGATTGACCGCAGCCGACGCCGCTCGCCGGCTCACCGAGTATGGCTCCAACAGCGATGCCGCGACAAAGACCGATAGCGTCTCCCGGGCTATCTTTCGCCGGCTGCTGGAGCCTCTTTCACTGATCCTGCTGGTCGCGGGCATCGTGTCGGTCGCGACCGGCGATGTGACCGGCGGCTTGATTATCGTTGCGATCCTGATCATCTCCATCGGCCTGGACACGTTACAGGAGGGACACGCGGTCAAGGCCGCGGAGGTGCTCCGACATTCTGTCGCGCTCAAAGCCGAGGTCAAGCGCCAAGGCTCGTTCTCAGAGATCGAGGTCGACCAGGTGGTGCCTGGAGATATCATCCGCGTGCGGGCGGGTGACATCATTCCAGCCGACGGGCTGGTGATCGCCGCGACAGCGTTTACGGCAAACGAAGCTGCGTTGACAGGCGAACCCTATCCCGTCGAAAAGCGGCAGGGCGTGGTTACGGCTTCCACCGCGGGCGAAGCCTCGAATGCCCTCTTTCGCGGCTCCGTCGCGCAGACAGGTGAGGCCCTTGCGCTTGTCATCGGCACTGGCTCGCAAACCTTGTTTGGCGCGGCGGCGGCTTCGTTGGCGCAAGATCAGACGCTCTCGCCCTTTCAGCGGGATCTGCATCAGTACGGCCTGGTGGTCGCGCGTCTGACGCTGGCGCTGGTGGTCATCGTTCTTGCCGCAAGGATCCTGCTCGGCCAACCCGTGCTGGACTCGTTGCTGTTCTCGGTGGCGCTTGCCGTCGGGCTGACCCCGGAACTGCTTCCGATGATCACGACAGTGACGCTGTCGCGCGGCGCAATCCGCATGTCCAAACGCAAGGTGATTGTAAAGCGGCTGGCCTCGATTCACGATCTCGGTGCCATGTCCATCCTTTGCACCGACAAGACGGGCACGTTGACCTCCGCTGAAATCGTGCTCGCCAGCAGCGTCGACGCGGCGGGTGCGGAAAACCCGCGCATTGCCGTGCTGGGCGCAATTGCGGCGGATCTGGGAGGGGATCGCGGTTCTCTGGATGCCGCCCTTGTCAAAGGCAGCGTCGATGCCGCCAAAGGTTGGACGCTTTCAGGCCGCCAAGCCTTCGATTTTGCGCGACGTCTCGGCTCGGTCCTCGCAACCGGACCAGACGGGCCGCTGTTGATCGTCAAGGGTGCGCCGGAGGCGGTGCTGGCGCTCTGCACCCAGCAACGACTGGGCGCCATGTCAAGTGCAATGGGAGACAAGGAGCGGTCCGCCGCTCTGGATGGCGTGCGTAGCCTTGCCGAGAATGGTCTTCGTGCCATCGCGGTGGCCTCGAAGCCTTGGCAGGGCGCTACCCGAAATATCGATACGGCCGATGAAATCGATCTCGTCTTCGAGGGATTCTGCGCTTTCGCCGATCCGCCCAAGGCAACGGCGGCCGCTGCCATTTCGCGCCTGGCAGCGGCAGGCGTAAAGCTGAAAATTCTGTCGGGAGATGATCCCATCGTCGTCAGGCGACTGGCCGGTCTCGTCGGCTTGAAGGCTGACACCGTCTTGTCAGGCGCAGATATCGCGAAAATGAGCGACGATGCACTCGCTGTCCGGGTCCAGTCCGTCGATGCGTTCGGTCGGTTGGCGCCCGATCAGAAATCGAGGATTGTTAGGGCACTGCAGACCAAGGGCGATATCGTCGGCTTCCTTGGCGATGGCATCAACGATGCGCCCGCGCTCAAGGCGGCGGATATCGGCCTTTCAGTGGCCGGTGCAACCGGTGTAGCGCAGGCCGCCGCCGACATGATCCTGCTGGCATCCGATCTCGAAGTCGTCGCAGACGGCGTCGAAGAAGGCCGTAGAACCTTCGCGAACATCCTGAAATATGTGCGGATGGGCGCGAGTTCCAACTTCGGCAACATGCTGTCGATGGCGGTCGCATCGCTGGCCCTGCCTTTCCTGCCGATGCTTCCCGTACAGATCCTGCTCAACAACCTCCTCTATGACCTCTCCGAGATCGGCATTCCCTTTGACGGCGTACGGCCGGAGGCGACTGCGAAGCCACAGGTTTGGGACATGCGTGGCTTGCTGCTGTTCGCTGGTGTCATGGGACCCTTGTCGTCGCTGTTCGACTTTCTGACCTTTGGTGTGCTCATATACGTGTTCAAAGCCGCGCCGGAAGAATTCCGGACCACCTGGTTCCTGGAATCGATGGCCACCCAGATTCTTGTTATCTTCATTATCAGGACAAACGGCAGGCCCTGGAGGGATCTGCCACGCCCCGCGCTCGCCGCATCGTCGCTGGCTGCATTGCTCGCCGCCATGGTCTTACCGTTCACCCCACTCGGACGTTGGTTCGGCTTTGCCATTCCTCCCCTGCCTGTCGTCATCGGCGTTGGCGGGCTCGTGGCTGTTTACCTGCTCGCCGCCGAGCTGATCAAACCCTGGGCCATCAGGGACGGAGGCGCATCGCGGTTGCGTAAACCCACAGGATGGTGAAGCCTTTTCCGGTGCCGCCGGCCGCTACTTGTGAGGGCAGGGCGAGGAAGACAGGCGGCTTCAGAAAGACGCTCGACCTGAGCAGGCATCTTTACTCTTATGTCTGGAAAACCACGCGTGCCAAGCAGATTGCAATCTGCCTTCTCACCGCAATCCTTGCGCCCCTCATGATGGTTCCACTCGAACTGCAGCGCAGGATAGTCAACTACGCCGTCGTCAGCCGAAGCGTTTGGCTGCTGGTCATCCTGGGTGGGATCTATCTCACGGTCATTTTCCTTCAGGGGGCGCTTAAATATTGGCTCAATATGCTGAAGGGCCTGGCGGTCGAAGTCATTGCCCGAGATATCCGGCTCCGCATTCTCGATCGGGTATCCGAAGGCGGCGAAGATAGTGGAAAGTCCGGAACGGAGCTCAACGCCGGAACGGTCGTTTCGATGCTGGCCGCGGAAACGGAAGACGTCAGCGGTTTTGGCGGCGACGCCTTCGGCTTACCACTTCTATCCGGTGGGACGATCGTCTGCGTCTTCGGTTATCTTCTCTGGGTGGAACCGGTCATCACCATTCTTGCCGTCATTATCTATTTCCCGCAGGCATTGATCGTTCCGCTCACCCAGCAAACGATCAACCGCCTTGCGCGGCTTAGAATCCAGAATGTACGCAGCCTCGGTCATCTTGCCATCGATCGAGATCGAAGGACGCATAAAAGTGACCTAGCGCCCGGAACCGTTACGATCGACCGGATCTACCGACTGCGAATCCTGATCTATCTTCGTAAATACCTGCTCGCCGCACTCGGCAATTTTCTGGATTCGATGGGATCGGTCATCGTGCTGATGATCGGTGGCTATCTGATTATTCGAGGTGTGACGCAGATTGGTACATTGGTCGTCTTCATGTCGGGCCTTGGCAAGATTGCCGATCCCTGGGACGAGCTGATCAATTATTACCGGACGGTATCAAACACCACGGTGGTTTATGACATGATCCTGATCCAGTTGGAGGGTGATCCTGGCCACATGCCGGTACGTGAGCAATGATTGAGCTCTGCGCCATACAGGAAGAATGCTACAGCATGTCGCCCGAAGCCTGGGATCAGTTTCGGGCGACATGCTGTCGTGATGAAAGCAACTGGAAGGGCGGTTTCTATGCTCCCTCTATGCTGGCCAGAAGCGCCTTGATATCGGTGGTGGCGAAATTCGAAAACGTATCGGATACCGCATAGGGCAGCACGAGGAGATCATCGTGACGTATGGCGCCGCAGGTGTAGACGACACTGGGGACATAACTCTTCCGGTTGTCTTCGCCTATCTCGACAATCACGCCAAGATCGACTTCCACGATTTTGAGATATTCTGACGCTCGGTCATCGGCAAAATGCACCCTTTCAGGCAAGCGTGACGAAGCTTGCCGTCATCCGTCCCTTCGGGGACCTCGATCTCGACGACAAGCGCCGGACGAACATGCGTTCAGTGCGGCCGTCAGGGGAGGAACGGCCAGAAGAGTCTGGCCACTCCCGTTTTAACGTCCTGCACAGGTCCTGCGGGCCAGGTCCAGGTTGCTCCGCACGTGGCTCAACCCCACTTCATCTCGCCCTTGGCGACTTTGGAGCCGATATCGAGGGCCACGCCCATGCCGAGGCCTGGGAAACGAGCTTCCATGGCAGCCTTGAGGGCGGCGCTGTCGGCGGCCTTGACGCTCTCCTCCTCGAAGGCGAGGAGATAGGCTTTGGTATAGTCCACGGCGGCAAGGCCGGTTGCGGCATCGGGCGCCATATGGCCGGGCACCACCACGGCAGGCTTGCGGGCGGCGATCGCGTCCAGCGTCTTCACCCAGGCCGCACGGCTTTCCTTGGTTTGCGTGTCGGCAGTCCAGACATAGACACCGGAGAAGATCATCACGCCGCCGAACACCGCATTGAGCGACGGCACGAAGAGGTAGCGGCGGTTCGCCAGGCCTTGCTCGGCATCGACGATCTCGATCGTCTCGCCATCGACGGACAGCGTCGTGCCATCGAAAGCCTCGGGAAGCACGATGTCAGAGAGGGCCTGCGGGCCGTTTTCCTTCAATTGCGGACCCCAGACGGCAAGTTTTTTCTCCACATTGCCCTTGATCGCGTCCAGCGTCGCGGAAGCGGCGATCACCTTGGCATCCGGGAAAGCTTCGCGCACCGGCTTAAGGCTGAAATAGTAATCCGGATCGGACTGGCTGATATAGATGGTGGTGAGTTTCTTGCCGCTGGCCTTGATGGCCTCGGCGAGCGCGCGGCCATCAGGATAAGTGAAGCCGCCATCGATGAGCAGCGCCTCGCTAGGGCCTGAGATCAGCACCGGCGCGCGGAAAAAGCCGTTCGGGCCTGCGGGGAAGTGCTTCCAGCTGAGCTTGCCGCCGGCGGCAGCACCACTGTCGGCGGGGGCGAATACGGCGGCAGCGCCGAGGGCGATCGAGGTCTTCAAAATCTGTCTCCTTGTAAACATGGGTGACTCCTGGGGTTGCAGGTATGATCAGGCGGCGAGCTCTGCCGTCAGAAGGTCGAAGTGGCCGAAGAGCGCATCGCTGCGCAGCAAGCGCTGATTGGCACCTTCTCCGACGACAAGGGCTGGCACGCCGCCGACGCCGAACCGCGCCATGTCGGCGCGTGCCGCGGAAATCCGCCCGCGGTAGGCGGCGAGAAGTTCGTCGTCAGGTGCACTGATCCTCTCGGCCGCTGCCGAAAGACCTGCATTGGCAAGGATGCCAGCGAAAGTGGTGAGGTCTGAATTGTTGAGACCGTCTTCGTAACGAGCTCGCTGGACGGCTTTCAGCGCCGCGAGTTCATTGCCAGGCTCGGTCAAGCCGACGGCGACGAGCGCGAGCGTGGCGGGTGCGGAGTCGAACATCGTGCCTTCCGCACCGAGCACCTGGCTGCGATAGGCCTCGGTGAAGGGCTGGCCGGTCAGGCGGGCGATCCGCTGGTCGTTCTGCCAGGCATAGCTTGCAAAGGCCTTGTCCATCGGCCGCGCGGATTCGCCGGCGAAAAGCCCGGTGGGGCTCAATTCCAGCGTCACATCGTCCAGTGCTGCCAGCCGTTCGACGGCCGGACCCGCACCATAGCACCAGCCGCAAAGGGGGTCGAAAAGGTAGCTGACCCGCATGTCCATCTCTCCGTCGTCATCTGATGTCGTGGAAGATAGACGCGATTGATTGCGCAATAAATGAGCGATAATAATACAAACTGTATGTTGAATACTAACAATGAGAAAAACGAACGTGGAACCCATCAATCTCAATCGTCTGGCCTATTTCGCCGCCGTGGTTGAAGCCCGTTCGTTCACCGGCGCGGCCGAGCGGCTTGGCATCACCAAGACGGTTGTCAGCCAGCAGGTGGCGCGGCTCGAGGAGGAACTGAAGACGACGCTCCTCCTGCGCACCACGCGCCGGGTGGAACCCACGGAGGCGGGGCGTCGCTTGCATGCGCGTTGCGCCCTGATCCTGCGCGATGTCGAAGAGGCGATCGATGAGATCGGCGAAGCCAATGCCGGGCCTGTCGGCACATTGCGTGTCTCGGGGACCAACGATTATGGCACCATCACGCTGGCCCCCGTTGCCGCCCGGTTTCGGCAGAAATATCCGGCCTGCGCTGTCGAGCTCATCATTTCCGATTCCAGGATCGACCTGATCGCCAATCAGATCGATCTCTCAATCCGCGTCGGTTGGCTCGATGATTCCAGCTTGCAAGCCCGCCGCATCGGCACGTTCCGGCAGTTCCTGGTGGCGGCACCGGATTTTGCGGCACGGCTTGACGTGCGCCAGCCGGAAGATCTCGCCGCTCTGCCGCTGATCGCCAACACTGCCCTGCGCGAGCCGCTCGTCTGGAATTTCGTCAGGGGCGATTTCGACCGGCGGACCGTCACAATGCGCGAGGCTTTCTCCATCAACGCGACAACCGCCGTGCTGGAAGCCACGCTTGCCGGAGGCGGGCTGGCCGTCCTCCCGGATTTTCTCGCCGCCAATCCTTTGGCGGAAGGCCGCCTCGTGCAAATCCTGCCGGATTGGGCATTGCCGTCAGGCGGCATCTATGTCGTCTACCCCGCAGCGCGCTTTCGCCCCCAAAAGGTGACGCAATTCGTTTCGATGCTGGTGGAACATATTCGGCAACACAGTTGAAGTGATTCCACGGGGGATTTTCCTATCGCTCATTGCATGACCGATCGCAGCAATGTTTCACGTGCGGAGGTCATGTGGGTGCGACAGGCCAGTTCAATCAGCGAGACGTTGCGGCTCTGCAGGGCATCGATATAGGTGAGATGTTCGCGAATGGCGGCTTCGTTGCGTTGACGTTCGTCGCGCTTGTTCCACTGGTAGTGATAGTGGAAGATGAGCGTGATGATGTCGTAGAAACTGTCGATGAAACGGTTGGGTGAGACCGAACCGATCAACCGATGGAACCGGCTGTCGAGCTCGGAAAAATCGTGAAAGCGCTCATCGATGTCGTCAAGCAATCTGATATGGGCATCGCGCATGAGCTTGATCTGGTCCCAAGTTGGCGAACTTTCCGGCAGCAACACGAAAAGTCTGGCGGAGCGCAGCTCGAACGTTTCCCTGATTTCGGACAGCTCCAGCGCGTATTTCTGCGTGAACCCTTTGAGTGTCCAGCCTTCCATACCTTGTTCAACAAGTCCAAAACGCTGAAACCGTGACAGGAGTTCGCGGATTGGCAGTTGCGCTATGCCAAACCTTCGAGCCAGCTCGAGTTCATTGATGACTGTACCCGGCGTGGCATTGTCACGCAGCGTCCACTCCATGAAGCGTCGCTCCAGCTGCAGTGAAACTGGAACCATTTCATCCTTCGGAAATCGCAGGACTTTTGCCTTGCCGGCGGGACTTTTACGCAGCGGAAAGTCGGTGCCCACCACGCCGCATTCGGCAAGCGCCGCCAGGACTTTGCGGACGGTTGTCCGGCTCACGCGCAGGCGCGTCCGCAAACTGCTCTCCGACGGCAATTCGTCGCCTACGGCAAGCGAGGCAACGATGTCGAGGGCGTCCCCAAAGGCCCTTTCATAGATCGAATCCGTTTTCATGTGCTTGCAATTCCACGATGGAGTGGATGCCTTCGCCAAATCCAAACGCAGGGAAACTGTCGAGCCAGCGGTCGGTTCCGGCGCTATTCCTGTGACGAAGGACAACACGGAGAAATACGAACAAATGTCCGAAGGTCTGGCATTTCGCCGGCTCTTCGGCTCTCCCGGTTGCAGCCGCTCATCCGCGCCGGCGTCGTAGCTGATCAGAGAAGACGATCAGGATGATGAGGACGCCGGTGATGATCCTCTGCCAGAAGGAATTCAGGTTAAGCAGATTGGCGCCGTTGTTGATCGTCGCCAGAATGAAGGCGCCGAGCAGCGGACCATGAATGGTTCCGACGGCGCCGAACAGGCTGGTGCCGCCGATCACCGAGGACGCGATCGCCTGCAATTCCCATCCCTCTGCCTGTGTCGCATTGCCGATGCCGATACGCGATGCAAGCAGCACGCCGACAAAGGCTGCGAAAGTCGCAGAGAGGATGTATGCGACGTAGATCATGAAGTTGACATTGACCCCGGAGAGCCGGGCCGCCTCGCGGTTTGAGCCGACGGCAAAGAGGTAGCGCCCCCAGCGGCTATGGTGCAGCAAGACATAAGCGGGCACGCCGACGGCGATCACCATCCAGAACAGGCTCGGTATGCCGAGGAAGTCAGCCAGCGAGAACGAGGTGAAATCATCATTGTTGATGTTGATGGTCGAGCCATTGGTGATCAGCAATCCGATACCCCGGAGTGCCGTCAGCGTGGCAAGCGTGATGATGAAGGGCGGCAAGCCCATGCGTACGATGCCGAAGGCGTGAAAACCGCCGATCGCGACGCCAATCAGCAGCGTCAGTGCGATCGCCAGCCACATGGGAGCGCCGGCCTGCATCAGCCAGGCGATGACCACGCTGGAGAAGCCGACGACGGCGCCTACGGAAAGGTCGATGCCGCCGGTGATGATGACGAAGGTTTGCCCGACCGCGAGGACGGCGGTCATCGACCCCTGGCGCAGCAGATTGCTGATATTGTTTGGCGTCCAGAAGCTGTTGGTCGAAAACGCCAGCAACATCCAAAGCAGGAGGAGAAGGCCCAGCAGTGTCAGCCCGAACAGGATGCTCAGTCCACGGCCGCGTCTTTTCGGAGAATCGATTGCCTCAACGCTCATTAAATTCACTCCATATATTTGTCAGGCGCCGATGGCTTCGCCAAGCACGGTTTCGTGGCTGACTTCATGATAATCGTGGCTCGCGACCAGCCTGCCGTTGCGGAAAACATGCAGATGGTCGGCCAGCTCGTAGACTTCAGGCAGGTAGGACGAGATGAGGATGATGCCCGCGCCTTTCTTGAGAAGCTCGGCAAACAGCCTGTAGATCTCGGCCTTGGTGCCGACATCGACACCGACGGTCGGCTCGTCGAAGATGAAGAGTTCGGCGCCATGGCTCAGCCATTTGCCGATAACGATCTTCTGCTGGTTGCCGCCCGACATTGCCATGGCGAGAACACCTGGCGATGGTGTCTTGATGGCGAGATCCCTGATCTGCTTGGCGGCATTGGCGGTCTCGCGCGACCTGTCGATCGTGAGTGCCCGGCTCAGACGTTTGTAGATCGGCAGGTTGATGTTCAGTCCGATCGGCAGATTGAGGCAAAGCCCCTGGTCTCTCCGGCTTTCCGGTGCCAATGCGATGCCAAGATCCATCGCGGTACGTTCATTGTGAATCCGGACCGGTTTACCGCGCCAGCGGATTTCGCCCGACGTTGCCGGATTGCGCCCGTAAAGGCCGAGCGCGAACTCGCTGCGGCCGGCGCCGATCAGGCCATAGAGACCGACGATTTCGCCCGCACGCACCGAGAGCGACACGTCATGGAAGCCGGCACCGGATAGGCCTTTGGCCTCCAGGATCGTATCGCCGATAGGGATCGTTTCCTTGTGGTAGATCTGCTCGATCGTGCGGTTGATCATCAGCGCGATCAGTTCCGCCTCATTGGTGTCGGCGATGTCGCGCGTCCCGACATGGGTGCCGTCTCGCAGGACCGACACACGGTCCGCCAGTTCGAAGACTTCTTCCATGCGGTGCGAGATATACACGATCGTGACGCCATCGGCCTTCAGCCGGCGGATCAGCTTGAAAAGCTGGGCCGATTCCTGGCGGGTGAGATAGGCTGTGGGTTCGTCGAAGATGAGAAGCCGGGTACCGCGCATGGCGGCGCGCGCCGTGGCGACCAGTTGCTGCTGTCCGATCGTCAGTTCGCTCAGCAGCACATGGGCCGGAATCTGAAAGCCGAGCTGATCGAGCACGTCCTGCGCCTTCTGGCGCATCAAACCCTTCTGCAGCAGGCCGAAACGGAAGAGCTCCTCGCCGAGAAAGAGATTGGCGGCGACGCTGAGATGTGGGCAGAGCACCACTTCCTGATGGACGGCGTTGATGCCGAGCAGGATTGCTTCCTGCGGCGTCGCCAGCCCGACCGCTTTTCCGCGCCAGCGGATTTCGCCGCTGGTACGGGTAATGACCCCTGTGAGAAGCTTGATGAGCGTCGATTTGCCGGCGCCATTTTCGCCAACGATCGCGTGCACCTCACCGGCCTTGAACGACATGGTCGCCGGCTTCAGAGCCTCGACGGCCAGGTAGTTCTTCCGCAGGCCGACCAGTTCCAGAATCGTGCTGCCCGGCGTGATGGCGCCAAAGCCCTCGTCAGCCGACGCGGTCGAGACGCCAGCGATCTCCGATACTGCCATGCAGTTCCTCCCAGTCGTTCAGCGCACCGGCGGGGTGGCATTTCGTTGCCGTCCCGCCGGTGAGCACTCTGTCAGATCTTCGGATTCAACAGGGCGTCGATCTTCGGATCGGACATGTTGTCCTTGGTCACGAGATTGGCGCCGGTGTCGACGAAAGTGTTCACTTTCTCTCCCTTCGAAGCCGCCAGCGCAGTCTTGATGCCATCATAACCCATGCGGTAGGGATCCTGAACCACGAGACCGGCAAGCACGCCTTTCTTGAGGAAGCCGACCGTCTTTTCGTCGCTGTCGAAGCCGATCACCTTGATCTTGTCGCCCATCTTGTTTTCAGCAATGGACTGACCCACGCCCTGGGCCATGATCAGGTTGGAGGCGAAGACGCCAACCAGGTCCGGATTGGCCGTGATCAGGTCGGTCATCATGTTGAGGCCCGTGGTCGCCTGTCCATCGGCATATTTGTCGGCGACGACAGTCAGGCCGGGATATTTCGCCTTGATGACTTCCTCGAAGCCCTGATGGCGTTGGTCGAGCGAACCGACTCCCGGCAGGCTGGTGATGATGGCGATCTTGCCTTCCACCTTGCCGTTCATCTTCTTGATGGCTTCGGCAAGCCCTTCGGCGGCAATGCGTCCGCCCTGCACATTGTCGGTCGTCAGGAACGAGGTAAACGCCTTGGAATCGGCTGCAGAGTCGATACCGATGATCGGAACGGATTTTGCTGCAGCGTCGATCGGCTTGCCGAGCGCCTTGAACTCGGTCGGAGAAATGACCACTGCGGCCGGCTTGCCGGCTACCGCATTTTCCAGGATGGAAATCTGTCCGGCAATATCGGATTCAGACTGAGCGCCGAGTTCCGGCACTTTCACACCGAGATCCTTGCCGGCGGCCCGGGCGCCAGCCAGGACGATCTGCCAATAGAACGACGTCGTATCCTTGACGATGATCGGGATCGTCACATCGGCTGCATACGAGGGTGCGGCAAGCGCAACGACCGCAGCAGCGACGCCACCGATGAGAACGCGGCGTGTCAGTTCAAGCGTTGATTTCCCCATGATTCTTTCCTCCTGAAGTTTTCATGAAGCAGCATACAGCGTGTCTTGATCGCCGTGCTGTTTATCGATAAACAACAAAAGGGAGGAGTTGTCAAATGCGCTGAATTTGTTTTTTATCGCCCTCGGAAAGACATGCAGATCCCTATGCTTTCACGAATGGCGGCCTGCCGCAACGGGCAAATTGACCGCGCGGCATTTGGCGCGATTTGTGAAAACAACGGCTGGCGGCATCGACTTCCCCACTTTCGACAACTTGGCTAGAAGCGACACTGCAGAACGCACATGCGTCTGGCGGATATGATCATTTGGCTCTTCTTTTGATGGACTGACGATGGCGAAGACCAACACTTTGTTCAAGAATGCCTATAATCGCTACTTGAAGAGCTTGAGAGCAGAGATGGAACTGCCGTCGGAGCCCGAAATCGCCATGCAGATCGGAGTTGGCAGGAGTACGGCGCATGCCATCCTGGAAAGGCTTGAGCAATCGGGAATCATTGTCTGGGAGAGGCACAGAAAGACGGTCCTTCGCGATCCATATCCGGGCGATTTCTTCCCCGAGGACGAAACCAATTCGCTGCACGACGCGATCGAGCGGAATTTCATGCAAACGATCCTGTCGAGCGACGCCGCACCCGGCATGCATATCAACGAACTCGAACTGGCCCGGGAGATCGGTGTCGCCACAACGTCGGTCCGGGAATATTTGATACGATTCAGCCGCTTCGGGTTGATCGAGAAGCGGCCCAACGGACATTGGATACTGAAAGGCTTCACGCGTCAATTTGCGCTCGAACTTGCGAATGTGCGCGAGATGTTCGAGCTGCATTCGGCTTTTGAGTTCGCGGCGCTACCGAAAGAGCATGCTCTCTGGGCACAGCTCGAGACTATCGAGCATGAACATGAGATCCTGTTGACTGATATAGACGATCGCTTCCGGGATTTTTCGGCGCTTGACGAGCGCTTCCATCTGCTGGTTCACCAAGCCTCCAACAACCGCTTCATCGCTGATTTCTACGATGTCATCGCAATGGTCTTCCACTATCACTATCAGTGGAACCGGGTGACGCAGAAAGCGCGCAACCGGCGCGCCATCGAAGAGCATCTGGATTATATTCGCGCGCTGAAGGATGGCGATCGCAACGCGCTCGAGACCGCGTGCCGCACCCACCTGACGTCCGCGCGCCATACATTGTTGCAGTCGGTCAAGAGTTGATCGAGCCCCTGCAAACAAGCAAGGGAAATTCCCCGGCTTGGCCGGGGAATCTTGGCTCAGGCCGCCTTGCTCATCACCGACAGCACGTCCGCGACGGTCTCGCCGAAGGAGGACGGGGTCGGAACGATGGTCACACCCGCACCCTTCAGGATCTCGACCTTCTCCTGGGCCGACTCGCCGAAGGCCGAGATGATCGCGCCGGCATGGCCCATGCGGCGGCCTTTCGGCGCCGAGAGGCCGGCGATATAGGCGATCAGCGGCTTTTTCATATGGTCGCGCGCCCAGAGTGCGGCTTCCGCCTCCTGCGGGCCGCCGATCTCGCCGATCATCAGCACCGCATCCGTCTGCGGGTCGTTCTCGAACAGTTCCAGCATGTCCTTGAACGACGAGCCGTTGACCGGGTCGCCGCCGATACCGACCGAGGTTGACACGCCGATGCCGCGCGCCTTCATCTGGCTGGCTGCTTCATAGCCGAGCGTGCCGGATCGGCCGACAATGCCGATGCGACCGGGAAGATAGATCGAGCCCGGCATGATGCCCATCAGCGCCTGGCCCGGGGTGATCATGCCGGCGCAGTTCGGCCCGATCAGGGTCATGCGATCCTCGAAACGATATCGCCTCATGTATCGCTTGACCCTGATCATATCCTGGGAGGGAATGCCGTCGGTGATGCAGACGCAGAGCCGGATGCCGGCGTCCGCCGCTTCCATGATCGAGTCCGCCGCGAATGGCGGCGGCACGAAGACGATCGAGGCGTCCACACCGGTTTCCTGCACCGCGCCCTTGACCGTGTTGAAGACCGGCATGTCAAGATGGGTCTGGCCGCCCTTACCGGGAGTGACGCCGCCGACGACATTGGTGCCGTAACGCTTCATGTCTTCGGCATGGAAACTGCCGATCTTGCCGGTAAAGCCCTGGACGATGACCCGGGTGTTCTTGTCGAGTAGAATGGACATGTCTCGATCTCCTCAAGCGGCCTTGTTGGCGGTGTAGGAACGCCAGGCGCTGACCGCCTTATCGGCGGCTTCGGCCAATGTCTCCGCGACGATGATGTTCTCGCCCGACTCGGCGAGGATGCGGCGGCCTTCCTCCATGTTGGTGCCGGAGAGGCGGACGACGAGCGGGACGGGCACGCCCACTTCGTGCAGCGCCTTGATCACGCCTTCCGCCACCCAGTCGCAACGGTTGATGCCGGCAAAGATGTTGACCAGGATCGTCTCGACATTCTTGTCTCGAAGAACCGCGCGAAAACTTTTCGCCACCCGTTCCGGTGAAGCGCCGCCGCCGATGTCGAGGAAGTTCGCCGGCTCGCCGCCGGCGATCTTGATCATATCCATCGTCGCCATCGCCAGGCCGGCGCCATTGATGATGCAGCCGATATTGCCGTCGAGGCCGACATAGGAGAGGCCGCGATCCGAAGCGAAGGTCTCCCGGTGGTCTTCCTGGCTCTTGTCGCGCATCTCCGCGATATGTGGCCGACGGAAGAGCGCGTTCTCGTCGAAGCTCATCTTGGCGTCGAGCGCCACGAGATCGCCGCGACGGGTCACCACCAGTGGATTGATCTCCAGCATCGAGGCGTCATATTCGACGAAGGCACGATAGCAGCCAAGCAGCGTCTGCGTAGCGCGGCCGACGAGCGCATTGTCTATGCCAAGCCCGAAGGCAATCTCACGGGCCTGAAAATCCTGCATGCCGACACCCGGGTCGACCGTGGCGCGGATGATCGAGTCGGGCTCGGCCTCGGCGATTTCCTCGATCTCCATGCCGCCCGACGAGGAGGCGACGATCATGATCCGCTCAGACTTCCGGTCGAGGACGAAGCCGAGATAGATTTCGCGATCGATATCCATCGCCTCTTCGATATAGAGCCTGCTGACCAGCTTGCCTTGCGGTCCCGTCTGATGCGTGACGAGGGTGCGGCCGAGCATGAAATCGGCGGCTTCGACGATTTCCTTGTCGGAAGAGCAGAGTTTGACGCCTCCCGCCTTGCCGCGCGCGCCGGAGTGAATTTGAGCCTTGACGACCCAGCGGTCGCCGCCGATCTCGCTGGCGCGATACGCCGCCTGTTCCGGGCTGTAGGCAAGCCCGCCGCGGGGAATGTGGATCTGGTAGCGGGATAGAAGTTCCTTGGCCTGGTATTCGTGAATGTCCATGGCGTCCTCCTTCAGCGGCCTGCGGTGATTGCGTCGTGGGTGGCGAGCACATTGCGCGCCATGCGTTCGGAAGCGGCGTCGATCATCTTGCCATCCAGCGAGGCAGCACCCTTGCCTTGGCTCTCAGCGACCTTGAGCGCGTCG
Organism: Rhizobium sp. P2_G9; assembly: GCF_056403475.1. Lineage (NCBI taxonomy): Bacteria > Pseudomonadati > Pseudomonadota > Alphaproteobacteria > Hyphomicrobiales > Rhizobiaceae > Rhizobium > Rhizobium sp. P2_G9. The sequence goes on from NZ_JBFUFK010000008.1 coordinate 78,193, forward strand.
ATAATGCGCCGGGCGCGATCGACCTCCCTGTCGGGCGGCGAGAAGATCTCGTTGGCAAGCGCGATCTGGCTGGGGTGGATGGCCCATTTGCCCTCGATGCCAAGTGCCGCGGCACGGCGGCCGGCGGCTCTAAAGCCTTCCGGATCGGAGAAATCGCCAAAGGGGCCGTCGATGGCGCGCAGTCCATAGGCGCGGCAGGCGACCGTCATGCGCGACAGGCCGAAATGCCACTGGTCGCCGGGATAGTCCGGGTTCAGCCCGCCGATATTGACGGTGCGGGCCTTGAGGCTCGCCGCATAGTCGGCAACGCCGAAATGTAGCGCTTCCAGCCGGCCGCCGAAGGAGGCGATCGCTTCGACATTGGCCATGCCGAGTGCGGTCTCGATCAGGGCTTCGAGGCCGACGCGGGTGTTGTAGCCCTTGGCGATCTCGATCTGGTTGACCATGGCCTCGACCATATAGAGGTCGGCGGGCACGCCGACCTTCGGCACCAGCAGCGTGTCGATGCGGTCGCCGGCCTGTTCCATCAGGTCGACCACGTCGCGATACATGTAGTGCGTGTCGAGGCCGTTGATGCGGACCGAGATCGTCTTGCTGCGGCCGCGCCAGTCGATCTGATTGAGCGCCTGGACGATATTGGCGCGGGCGCGTTCCTTATCCGGCGGCGCAACCGCATCTTCGATGTCAAGGAAGATATAGTCGGCGTCCGAATTGGCCGCCTTTTCGATCATGTCGGGATTCGAGCCCGGCACCGCGAGCTCGCTGCGCTGCAGACGAAGGCGGCGGAGATGGTTGATGGTATGGCTCATGATGGTCTTCCGATCCCGTTCGTTCAGGCTGCCTTGGCGGTTGCGACGATTTTGACGGAGCGGAACTGGTTGACCGCAGCGCCGACGCCCGAGCCAGGCTCGATCTTGACGCCGCAATCGAGCATTGCCAGTTCGGCAGCGCCGAGTGCGCCCAGGACCATGACCTCGTTGAGCGAACCGAGATGGCCGATGCGGAACACCTTGCCTGCGACCTTGCTCAACCCGGTACCGAGCGAGGTATTGTAGGCGCGGTAGGCTTGCTTGATGACATCGACGCCATCCACGCCTTCGGGCAGGCGGATTGCCGAAACAGTGTCGGAATGCCATTTCGGCTCGGTCGCGCAGAGCTTCAGCCCCCAGGCGCTGACGGCAGCGCGAACGCCATTGGCGAGATGATGATGGCGGGCGAAGACATTCTCGAGACCTTCCTCGAAAATCAGGTCCAGCGCGGCGCGCAAACCACGGAAGAGCTGGGTCGGCGGCGTATAGGGGAAGTAACCGGTGTCGTTGGTCTTGATCATATCCTCGAAGGAGAAGTAGCAGCGCATGTGGCGGGAGGTTTTCGCAGCCTCAAGCGCCTTCTGGCTGACCGACAGGAAGCCCAGACCCGCCGGCAGCATGAAACCCTTCTGCGAGCCCGAGACGGCGCAATCGACGCCCCATTCGTCCTGGCGGAAATCGATCGAGCCGATCGAGGAAACGCCATCGACAAAGAGCAGCGCCGGATGGCCGCAGGCATCGAGTGCGGCGCGCACGGCGGCGACATCGGAGGTCACGCCGGTGGCGGTCTCGTTATGCGTCACGAACACGGCCTTGATCTTGTGCGCCTTGTCGGCATTGAGCCGCTCGGCATAGAGCTCGACCGGCACGCCGGTGCCCCATTCCATATCGATGCAATCGACCGCGAAGCCCAGACGCTCGGCCATATCGACCCAGAGATGCGAGAACTGGCCGAAGCGACTCATCAGTACATGGTCGCCGGGCGACAGGACGTTGGTCATCGCCGCTTCCCAGGCGCCGGTGCCCGAAGACGGATAGATGAAGACGCGGCCGGTCTGGTTCTTGAAGACCTTTTTGACGTCGGCGAACAGCGGCAGCGTCAGTTCCGGATAGCGCGGCGAGCGCATGTCTTCCATCGGCAGGTTCATCGCCTGGCGAACCTGTTCGGGAATGTTGGTGGGGCCGGGAATGAAGAGGTGATTGTAGCCTGACATGTTTCCTCCGATGCTTGTTATCGTCCGCGGGCGGACTGTTCCTCGATACCCAGACTGCTCTTCGGACGAAGGCTCCACCACACTCCCTCGGGCAGAAAATAATGCCGGACGGGCAGCCTGTTTGCAGCCCGTGTGGGTGGCCGGTTCTGATGAGCGGGTAGGGCAAGACTATCCGGCGGGTAGGTCAGTCGGCCTTGCGCCGGCGTTCCTTGGCGTAAAGAGCAACGGCCATGGCGCGATTGCGCACCTCAAGCTTGTCGTAGAGATTCTTGAGGTGATATTTCACGGTATTTTCGGAAATGCCGGTGCGGCTGGCAATTTGCGTATTGGTCCAGCCATTGGCGAGCATGCCAAGCAGTTCGGTCTCGCGCGAGGTCAGCTGCTGGAACGGGGTGGTCGATATTTTCGACAGCACCGTATAGGGAATGCAGATCCGCCCCTTCATGACCGCCGTCAGTGTGGCAAACAGGATCTCCGGATCTTCGAACTGGTAGCAGAGACCGTTGACGCCGAACCGGACCGTCTCGCTCAGGACTGACGGGTTGACGGTGTCGGCGAAGAGGACGATGCGGGGGTCGAATCCGCGTCGGCCGATATTGGCAAGCACCTCGGGCGCGTCGGCGTCGTCGAGCTGCCAACTGAGCAGAACACAGTCCGTTTCGATGACGGCCAGCTTGTCACAGAGTTCGGTCGATGACCGCGCTGTCCCGATAATTTCAAAGCCGGGCTTGTCGGAAAACAGGCCGCGAAGGGCGGAAATCACCAGCGGATTTCGCTCCGCAATCAAGACCCGTCCAATATCCATCCGCGACATGTGCCTCCCGGTGCCACAGCCGTGACACGCACCCATCTTGCGATGATCAGGACACTAACACTAGAAATTACAGGGGGTTGCCCACTCCGCGACGAAACGTGTCCTAAAATCCCCGATGCTAAAGTAATGAGCTCTCCTTTGGTCGATGCCGCACCTTGCGGAACATAGAGAGAACATGTAGCTCTGTGTCCGCTTGTTCGGAAACACTGGAGGACGGTTGGAATGAAGGCGCGGATCGACGCGGTTATGGAAAGAGCGATCAGGGACGGCAAGATCGTCGGCACTGTCGTGATCGTCACTGAAGACGGAGAGACCGTCTACAGCCGGGCCGCTGGTCATGCCGATCGCGAAATGGGAAAACCGATTGAGACGAACACGATTTTCCGTCTTGCTTCGGTGACCAAACCACTCGTGGCAGCCACTGCTCTGGCTCTGGTCGACAAGGGCAGGCTGGCGCTTGACGATCTCGCGCGAGATTATCTTCCCTATTTCCAGCCCAGGCGGCCGGATGGGGAGGTGGCCGACATCACCATCCGCCACCTGCTGACCCATACGGCCGGCCTCAGCTATGGCGCCGATTCCGCAACCACGCCACCGGAGCGGATGTACAACGGCGGCCTCTCCGATACAGACCTCGATTTCGAGGAGAACTTCAGCCGGCTGTCGACCTTTCCGCTCCTGGCCGCGCCGGGTACGCTCTGGTCCTATTCCATCGCCGTCGACGTTCTTGGGGCAGTCATTGCGCGGATCGAAGCGTGCAGTCTGGATGAAGCGGTGCGTCGTCATGTAACCGAACCGCTGGGGATGAGCGACACCGGCTTCTCGGTCAGCGATCTGGAGCGGCTTGCCACACCCTATGCCGATGCGGATCCGGCTGCTGTCAGGATGTCCGATCGTCATCTCGTTCCGGATAGTGAAGGCAATCTGATGACTTTTGCGCCAACCCGGCTGTTCAACCCCAAGGCTTTTCAATCCGGCGGCGCCGGCATGGTGGGCACGGCGCCGGATCTTATGATCTTTCTCGAGGCTGTTCGCCGGGGCGGAGCGCCGATCTTGAAGCCTGCGACAGCGAAGGCCGCACTTCTCAACCAGATAGGCGACATTCCGCGCCCAGACCGACCGGGCCAGGGGTTTTCCTTTTTGGGTGCGGTGATTCAAGACCCGGTACTGGCTGGGAATCCGATGTCGGAGGGATCGGTACAGTGGGGCGGCGTCTATGGCCATAGCTGGTTCATCGATCCTGTGAAAGGTATCTCGGCAGCGATCATGACCAATACTGCGGTCGAAGGCTGCCTGGGAGCCTATCCACAGGATATCATTCGGGAAATCTACGGCGTTTGATGCGGGTCGCAACGCGTAGAGCCAACAAGATCGCGTAAAGCAGGAGGAGAAGTCGATGATCGATCACACAGGTATTAACGTCTCGGATATTCAAAAGTCTCGCGCATTCTACGCGTCGTCGCTGGCGCCTCTGGGTTTTGCAATTTGCAAGGATTTTGGCGTGGCAGTCGGCTTCGGCGTGACCGAAGGCTACGGAAAAAGCACCGATCCCGGCGGTGAATTCTGGATTGCCGGCGGTGCGGTTCAGACCCCGCGCCTCCATGTCGCATTCAGTGCGGAAAGCCGTGCCCATGTCGACGCCTTCTACGAGGCAGCGATTGCGGCAGGCGGTCGCGATAATGGCGGTCCGGGCCTGCGTCCGCGATATCACGACCATTATTATGCGGCCTTTGTGCTCGACCCGGATGGTTACAATATCGAAGCAGTTTGTCACCAAGCACGGTGATCGCACTATTCATGTTTTCTATTGCCAATCGAGCACGCCCAATTTGCCGCAATTGACGGCTCGATCTTGGCGACCGATAAATATCCGCTCGACGATTTGAGCGATTGCGCTCTGGAGCATCTGGATGGCGTGCGCATGAACGAAAGCGAGCGTTTGGCGATCATTGCGAGTGCCGTGGCGGCATACAATGAGAGCAATCGTCAAAAGGCAAGACAGCTTTGCGAAGCGGGTCTCAATCGGTTTCCAGGGGATCCGCAACTCTCTCATCTTCTGGCGGCGGTGTTGTTTGCGGACGAGGATTTTCCCCACGCCAGGGAGAAAATAGAGACCAGTCTCGCCGCCCAGCCGAGGAACGCGCCAGCCCTGATCCTCGCGAGCAAGATCTATCGCGCCGAGGATAAACTGGATGCGGCATTGATGCAGCTTGAGAAGGCGGCAAGAATAGAATCCCGGTTGGAGATTCTGGTCGAGAAAGCCCGAATCTACGATCAGATGGGCGACGGGCCGGCTGCGCGCGATGCCTGGAGCGTGGTTCTCAATGCCCATCCGACGTCCCGGGAAGCTTTGAAACGCCTCAGCGGTTTGGCGAGAGAAAGTGGTGCCCTCGCTGAAGCCGAACAACTGCTCGAACGTGCCATCGCGCTCGAAGACCATCCTGGAATCTGGTTTGATCTGGCGCTCGTGCGGCACGATCTCAGGAAATTCGACAGCGCAGCCGAGGCCTACCGGCATGTGCTCGACCTGAACCCGGATGCGCCGGAGGCTGCGGTCAACCTGGGTGTCGTCTTGCAGGAGGCGGGCAGAATGGATGAAGCCATGGCGGCGTTTTCAAGAGCCTATGCACTGGACGCCTCCACGTTCGGAATGATTGCCATGGCTCTCACCTCAGCACCCCACGGTCGGCTGTGGCTCGACGAGGCGATTTTGCGCCAGTTATTGGTGAGCGGCGCGGCCGCGCCTGGCTCGAAATCGCTTGCGATAGACGCCCGGCGTTGAAAGCACGGCTGCAACCGTCTCCGCATAGGCAGCCTGCCGCTCGGCATCCAGTTCCTCAAAAACAAGCTCGGGCACAGTGCGTGGAACCGCAAAGCATTGTGCAACGGGCGTTCCACGCGCCAGCACGCCTGAGAACTCGGGCTCTGTCCAGATCGCCGGGAAATTGATCCCGCCATCGGTGAACCTGTCGGAATCGACAAGGCCGGTGACAAGCCGGAAGGGAAGATCGGCGCGATTGACAGGATGTGTCGCATAGAGCGACCAGCCGTCATCGACCTGGATTGTCCAAAAGCTGTTGAATTTGATCGCTGCCTGACCGGCGATCTCGAACGGACTGCCAGTCAATTGCGCCGGCGTATGAAAACTCAGCGGCGCGCGCGGATGTTTCTCGGTCAGCGGCGACGGAATATCCCAATTCCATGAGAAGACCCCTTTGTCGACAATCACGTCGCAAGGCAAAAGGATCATGAAGCCGTATGCCATCGCGTCCACCACGGGAGGGCACTGTTTCAACGTGCGTATGTCGCGGCCGTGAATTGCCGAATGGGCGGTAGCTGGCATGGCGCGCAACCAGTCCGGCAACGCGCCGCGCGCCAGAATGGGCCGCGGCAAATATTCGGCCAGGATCGGGTCACATCGGAATATGATTCGCATAATGCCCCCTGCGGCGCTCCCTGTGGTATCTTCAGCGGCCAGGCTCATCGTCTCCGCCATCGGTAACCTACTACGAGATTTATCGCTCGCGAAGCCAGCGTAGCCGTTTTCGCGCAGCGGTGAATCAACGGTTTTTGATGAGAGAAAGCTTATCACTGGGCTCAGCGACGATGGTCAGGCATTGATACGGCGCAAACCATTGTGATTCCGATCGAAACTCGCATCGTCCGAAGGAATTCGATCAAGATGAGGCCGCCAGCGCTGCGCTTTGTCCTCCCATTGCACATGGCAATGCGCACGCGTTTGTTCGGGGGTGACCAAGTTTTCGCAATGCGGGAACCATGTTGCGTCGCAGCGAACGAAGCTGAAATACCATTCCTGATATCGGCATCAAATATCATACTTTTGGAAATTCATTCTATATTTCTTGACAAGCTAAACATGTGATGTACCTTCAAGCTCGGTCGACCGATGGACCAACCCGGGATGAAGAGGAGAGTGTCTTGGGTATATTCGCAAGTTTCCTTTCGACGGTTCCGATCCAGAAAGTGCATGGTTGCCGCGTTCGAATGTGACGCAGACTGCGTCCGCTCGTCTTAAGCCAGTGAGTATTCGTCTTGATCGGAGAATCAGTGATGAAGCAGGTTATCGAATACCAGGGGGTCCCGGTTGGAGTTCTTCTTCCACGTGACGGCTGCCTTGCCTTCATGGCAGTGAAATTCGATGTCATGGATCTCGATGGGAAAATCTTTTCGTCGGCCGCCGAGGCCCGTGAAGCCATCAGAGCCCATGTGACCCACAGCGTTAGAGCAGCAGCCTGAAAGCGAGTCTTGTCATCTGCGCCACTTGACATGCTGATGTGGCCCGCGGCTGCGCAAACCCTCATTTGAGCAGAATCCTGCCGGCTTTCCCGACTATCAGACGGGTAAAAGGGGTCGCAGGTGGCCGGCAAATATTGAACTCATCCTAACCACCGTTCCCCGAGTCAGTTTTTGGGCAGCAACTGGTTGACGCGTGCGCGACGATAAGCGTCTGGGATCGACAAGGCCCAAATGAACAGTCCACCGGCATGCCGGCCGACAAAGCTCTGATTCGGGGTCGTCGTCATATAGGTCAGGATCGAAAACAGCACGACGAACAGAGCGAACGTTAACCCGCGTCTGGCCTCGCCGATGCTGACATGGCCCGCGCCCGGCAATATGATTGCCAGGAAAAGAACGAGGTAAAGGTTCAGCGGTTTTGACATCATATCCTCACGCGGCTTCAGATTGGGTGATTTCCGCAAACCGCGCGACGCGCGCTCGGAGCTCCTGTGCCGCGGCAATGGCTTGCCGGATGTTTGCAAGCGGCACGGTCTGCACTGCAAATCGTGCCTGGCGCAGCAGCATGTGCGCCTTCCGGTCGCCTTCCGCGGCCTGAATCATGATCCGTGTTGCCCCTGGTGTGATGAGGACTTCCTTCACTGCCGGATCGATGAGAGGGGAGGCGATGCATTGCCGCAAATCGCCGAACTTTGGATCGTCCGCAATCTCGGTGCCGCGCATGAGAAGCGGAACTCCGATATCCGACGGCGCCAGCCAATGGGATAGTTCATGCACAGGTGAGTAGAATTCCGAGCCGGTTGGGCGCGAAAGTGCCCCGATCGACGGCACGTTGCGGCTTTCCAATTCGTAGAGCGTGACCCGCAACCAGAGTTGAGGCAAGCGGCGTGGAACCAACGTATCGACGCAGAGCTCAATTCTCGCCGGTGTGCCGTCGCTGATCTTGCCGGCGACGCTGGGGAAATGATCGGGGGTGACAGCATATTTCACGTCGCGCAGGATCTGCCCGGCTTCATCCAGCATCGACCGGCGAGCGGCCAATGTCAGCCTGTGCTCACGGACGGCGCGCGCGGCAAGCCAGAAACAGGCAAGCAGCGAGAAGGCCAACACCAGAGAGTTCACCATCGCATTGCCCTCCCGCCAGAAAACAGGAAGGCGGCCGAAAGGCCGCCTCCCAACCTCATCAGTAACCCTGCGGCCTCGGCCAGGGCATGGTGAACTGGTCGCCGCGCTTGACATATCGATAGCGCCTGAAATGGAACCACAGCGATGCGATGATGTAGAAGCCGACCATGGCAATCAGCTGCGTGCCATAGCCCAGGAATACTGCGACATAAGCCGTCGAGCACAGCAGCAGGAGCACGATCGTCGGCAGCGGGTGCAGCGGATGCACGTAGCCGCGCTTGATGCTGCCGAGTGGCCATTTGTTGCGGAACATCACCATGTTGAAGGTCATGAACGTGTAGCCCAGGAGGCCCGAAAGGATCGAGAAGGTGACCACCTGATCCAGCGGCGCGCCGAGCGCGAAGATCAGCGCGATCGGCACGAGGAAGACGATCGAGCGATAGGGCGTCCGATAGACGGGGTGCACGGCGCCGAACCAGATCGGCAGGTAGCGGTCGCGGCCCATCGAGAACCAGGCGCGCGAGGCATCGTTGATGCATCCGTTTGCCGAAGCCAGCGTCGAGAACATCGTGCCGATGAACAGCAACACCATCAGGTCCTTGCTGCCGGTCACGCGCGCGGCGTCGAAAAGCGGCGTCCCGGATTGCCCGAGATATTCCCAGGGGATCAGACCGGAGCAGACATACCAGGTCATGGTCGCGGCGATCAGCAGCGTCATGATGCCGGCCATGGTGCCGTAGGGCAGTGAACGCGCCGGCGAGCGGACTTCCTCGGCCGCCTGGCAGGTGCCTTCGATGCCGAGATAGTACCAGAGCCCGAAATGGACGGATGCGATAATGCCGACCCAGCCATAGGGCATCGGATCCGTGGTGACGGCCGAAAAGTCGAGCGCGACTGCCGAACCGCCAAACTGGACGACCAGGAAAAGCGCAATAATGGCCAGAAAGGCGATTGCCGTGATGACCAGGTTGAAGTTCAGCGTCGCCAGCACGCCGCGATAATTCAGCCAGGCGAGGAACATGATGGAGAGGATGATAAAGGGCTGCTGATGCAGGCCGGTATGGCCTTGCAGGCCCGCCACCGTGTCGAGCAGGAAGCCTATGGTGATGGCATTGCCGGATTCGAGCATGGTATAGGCCATGACGAGGAAGAGGCCGACATTGAAAGCCATCAGCGGGCCGACGATGTGCTTGGCCTGGGCATATTGGCCTCCGGCGGCTGCCACGGTCGAGGTGACTTCGGAGTCGATCATGGCGACGCAGGTGTAGAGCAGGCCGGCTACCCAGCAGGCAACCAGTCCGGCGATCATCCCGCCTTTGCCGATCGAGAAATTCCAGCCCATATATTCGCCGACGAGCACGATGCCGACGCCAAGCGCCCAGATGTGGGCCGGGCCGAGAACGCGCAACAATTGCAGTCGTTGCGGCTGTGCGGTGGTGGAAGTGGTGTTCGCCATGTTCCGCCCTCAGATCACGTGACGCTCGGCCGCAGCCTCGATCTCGCCTTCGCGCGATGAGGTCAGCAGATCATTGTCGTAAGTCGCATCGACGCGCACCATGTCGTAGAGCATCGCCGCAGCGAAGATCGCCGACAGTGCCCAGGCGGTATATTCCAGGATGGTCCAGATATCCATGATGCCCTCCTACTTCTTATCGTCGCCGAAGCGCTCCGCGATGACGTCCCGATATTCCCTGTCGGAAAGCTTCACGATCAGGATGAAATAGCCGATCACCAGCACCACCATCACAGCGAGCGCCGCCCAGCTGAACGAATAATCGAAGCGTGCCGTGACGATGTCATTGGCCGCCGCCGGGTCCGTGACGCCAAGGGCGAGCCATTGCTGTTGCTCGGTGGCATTCTGACCAAGCGACTCCCAGGTTGGATTGGCGATCGGCGCCGGCGTCTTGGAGGCGCCCGCCAGGCCGAGATAGAGCGGCACGTAAAGTGCGCCGACGGTCAAAACCAGAAGAGTCAAGACGTCGAAAATCTGCGCAGCGAGACCCTGCTGCGGCGGCTTATAGGCCATGGTGTTGTCCTCCTAGAGCAATTCCAGCACAAGTACGAAGCGGGTTTGCGGCCAGAATTGCATAAAAACAAAGAGATAGAGCATATCGGGCGGCTCGCTTTCACCCGGAGATGCTCTACCGCCGACGCGCCCGCATCTCGTCCAGGTGCTTCAGGTCGAGACCGTAAATGAAGTGTTTGTCTTCCGTGTAGTGTTTCAGCATGGCGACGATCGCCGCCGTGTTGAAGATCAGAACGAGCGCGCAGAAGATGGCCAGGATCGCGCGGATAGCCGGAACCGAAACGTAGGGCCAGACGGTGAAAAGCGCGAAAAGCATCGTGCACCAGAGCACGACAATGAAAATAATCAGACCCAGACGATCGCGCGAATGCATCCTGTCGATGCGCTGCGCAAGGTCCGCCTCCACGGCGCCTTCGCTTTGCGTAACCATGCGTCCTCCTCCCAGAGCCGAGTGGTCATTCTTGCATAATAGGCAAATTATTTTCCCGAAAGGAATATGAGGTGTGGCTGTTCGGGTGTCAAGCCAAAGATGCTCTGAGGTCGTTGATTTGCAAGCAAATCGACAGGGGGATAGTCCTCCCCGGCAGCCGGTCAGGCATATTCGGCACTCATGCGGACAAGGTCATCCCAGAGGCTTTCCGCAAAGCCGCGCAGCACCATGAGTTCGAATGTCTCGGGTCCGGTGCGGGTCATGTGTACGGAGATATGGCCGATCAACGTCGTCGCCGACTGGCCGGCTGCCAGGGTTTCGATATCGACGGCCGTGCCCTTGGCAAGCACATCGGCGACGGCGCGGCCGCTGATGCCGATGCGCACCCGGCCATGGCTCTGGTCGACCCCGAATGCGTGCGGCGCAAGCTTGGCGAACAGCGCCTGCATCTCGTCGACGGCGATAGGCTGGTCATCGACGATGAACCACTGGCCCGGGCCAGCAGTGCGCACGCCATGATCAGCCGAGCCGGCGAGCTCCCCGAGCATGGCGCCCAGATCCTCGCCGTCGGGCTTGCCCAGAATGTGGATGACCCGGCCCTCCGGCAGGGCCTGGAGCGAAATGGCGCCCTTTCGCGATGCGAATGCGGAAGTGACCGCAGGACGGTGGGCGATGCGGAAATCAGCCATGGAGCCTCTCATTTCCTGGATCGAAGAAGACCGGATCGCAAAGGCGAGCCGGGGTGAACTCCTTGCGAATGCCGTTCCAGACCATCACTTCCTCGCCGTGACGGGACGGTCCTCGCTTGACGAGGGCAAGGCCGATGGTCGAGCCGACATGCGGTGAATAGGCGCTGGACGTCACATAGCCCTGGTCGTTCTCCAGCGTCGGCGCGGCATCCCTGGCCAGGATATGCGAGCCGGTGCGGAACGAATTTTTGGGGTCGAGCGGCACGACGCCGACCAGGCTCGGCCGGTCTTCCGCGATCAGCCCCTCGCGGTTCAACATCGCCTTGCCGATGAAATCCGATTTGGTGGCCGAGACCATCTTTGCGAAGCCGAGATCGGCGGGAATGACCGTGCCGTTGATTTCGTTATGCGTGACATGGCCCTTTTCGACGCGCAGCACGCTCAGCGCTTCGACGCCATAGGGCTGGATGCCGTGCTCCTCGCCGGCCTGCATCAGGGCATCGCCGACGCTTTCGCCATAGCCAGCGGGTACGGCCAATTCGTAGGCCAGTTCACCGGAAAAGGAAATTCGGAACAACCGGCCGCGGATCTGGCCACCGAACAGCGAGACATCGCGTGCCGCCAGGAACGGAAAATTCGCGTCGGAGATATCGTCGTCGACAATCGCCTGGAGGATGATCCGCGCCTTCGGCCCGACCACCGACATCTGCGCCCATTGGTCGGTGACCGATGCGAGACGGACATCGAGATGCGGCCAGAGTGCCTGCGCACAGAATTCCAGATGCGTCATGACGCCGGCGGCATAGGCCGTGGTGGTGGTCATGAAAAAGCGGTCTTCCTCCAATCGGCTGGTGGTGCCGTCGTCATAGATGAAGCCGTCTTCGCGCAGCATTAGGCCGTAGCGAGCCTTGCCGACCGGCAATTTCAGGAAGGCATTGGAATAGACGCGGTTGAGGAATTCGGCGGCGTCCTTGCCGCAGATCTCGATTTTGCCGAGCATCGAGACGTCACAGATGCCGGCATTGCGCCGGACATTGAGCACTTCCCGGTCGACGCTCTCCCGCCAGTTGGTTTCTCCCTCCCTGGGGAACCAGGACGAGCGGTACCAGAGGCCGGTCTCGACGAAGACGGCGCCGTTCTTCTTCGCCCAGTCGTGCAGCGGAGATTTGCGCACCGGTTGGAAATGATGGCCGCTGGCAGAACCCGTCAGCGCACCGAAGGAGATCGGGGTGTAGAACGGCCGGAAGGTCGTCGTGCCGACATCAGCGGGCGACACGCCACGCGCCTCGGCCAACAGGCCGATGGCATTGACATTCGACAGCTTGCCCTGATCGGTCGCCATGCCGTTGGTGGTGTAACGCTTGGCAAGCTCGACATGACCGTAGCCCTCGCGAACCGCGAGGTCGAGATCTCTATGGTGCACGTCGTTCTGATAGTCGACAAAGGCCTTGCCCTTGACGCCGGGAATGGTCCAGAGCGGCCTTGTGGCGGGTGCGGCAATTTCGCCTTCGATCGCGCCGGCCGCAAAGGGCTCGCCTTTGAAGCCCAGTTCCGCGGCGAAGGCTGCACCCTTGCCAGCACCGGCGGCAAAGCAGTCGGCGAGACTGACCGCTCCGGTCACCGAACCGGCGAGATCCAATCCCACGAGGCCCGACGGCGCCAGGAATGCCGCCTGCTCGTCTGACCAGTGCGGCTTGCCGCCGCGATGGCAGGCAAGATGGATGATCGGGCTGAAGCCTCCCGCCATGGCCAGCGCATCTGCAGAAATATCTTCCGTGGCGTTGCCTTTCGTGATGCGTATCGCACTCAGCGCCTTGCCGCCGCGGGCGTCCGAAACGACCGCGCCTCTGATCACCCGCGCCTTGCCGGAATAGGCGTATTTCGGGTCTGCGCGGCTATCGACGATGGCGGCGACGCCGACGCCTGCGGCTTCGAGATCATGCGCCAGCGCATAGCCGCTGTCATTGGTGGTAAAGACTGCGGTGCTGCGCCCGGGGGCGACGCCGTATCGATTGAGATAGCTGCGCATGGCGCTCGCCATCATCACGCCCGGAATGTCATTGCCGCCGAAGACCAGGGGGCGTTCTTCGCCTCCCGTTGCAAGCAGGCCGCGTTTGGCTGCGATACGCCAAAGTCGCTCGACCGGACGGTTGGGTTCCGGATCGCGAACATGTTTCTGCACCCGCTCGAGCGCACCAAAGACATTGCCATCATACCAGCCGAACACCGTCGTGCGGGTCATGACGCGGACATTGGGCAGGGATTCGAGTTCGTCGATAATGCGCCTGGCGAAGGCCTGCGCAGTTTCGCCGCCGATGGTCGCCGTTTCCGATAGAAGCGAGCCGCCCGTGGTCGAATGTTCGTCTACAAGGATCACGCGTGCACCGGCCCGGCCGGCGCTCAGCGCTGCGGCAAGGCCCGCGGGTCCCGCGCCAATCACCAGCAGGTCGCAATGTGCCCAGCACTTTTCGTAAGTGTCGGGATCGGCCTCGTACGTGGCCTTGCCAAGGCCAGCCGCCTTGCGGATGAATGGTTCGTAGAACCTTTCCCAGAGGGCCGCCGGCCACATGAAAGTCTTGTAGTAGAAGCCGGCGCCGAGGAACGGGCCAAGCAGGCTATTCAGCGCGCCGATATCGAAATCGAGCGACGGCCAGCGGTTCTGGCTCCTCGCTTCGAGGCCCTCATGGAGTTCCTGCATGGTCGCGCGGGTGTTCGCCTCGGTGCGCCCGCCGCTGCCGATGGTCATCAGCGCATTGGGTTCGGCGGCTCCCGCGGTCAGGATGCCGCGCGGACGATGATATTTGAAACTGCGGCCGACCAGCAGCCGTCCATTTGCCAGCAATGCGGAGGCCAGGCTGTCGCCGGCAAATCCCTTGAGCGGTGTGCCATCGAATGTGAACGACAGCGCCGACGCGCGGTCGATCAATCCGCCCTTTGCAAGACGATAAGAACTCATCGGCCGCGCCCCCGTCCGACATTGGGGGCCACATCGCGGCTGCCGGCGATGTCGTGGGTGGCGGTGTCGCGGCTGACCACCAGCCAGCGGCGGCAGCCGGACGTATGATGCCAATATTCCTCATAGGCGCCGCGCGGGTTGTCGCGCAGGTAGACATAATTCATCCAGGCCTCGCCTCCGGCATCCGGTTCGGGCCGGGAGAGCACGGCACCCTTGATGGTGAATTCTTCCTTTGGTCTGGCGCCGCAATGCGGGCAGGGAACGAGACTTGCCATTTCCTTGATGTCCTCGGCCGGCGGTGTCAGTGAAGGTTGGGTTGGGCGCCTTGGCCTTTTTCGTCGAGAATGTAACCGCGTTCGAAACGATCGAGGCGGAAGGCTTTTGCCGTTTCATGCGGTGTGTCGCGCGCCAGGAGATGGGCGAAGCAGAAGCCCGACGCGGGCGTTGCCTTGAAGCCGCCGTAACACCAGCCGGAATTGAGGTAGAGGTTCCGGATCGGCGCCTTGTCGATGATCGGCGAACCGTCCATGCTCATGTCCATGATCCCACCCCAGGATCGCAGCACGCGGACGCGCGAAATGCCGGGGATCAGCGCCTTGCCGGCCTCCGCAACATGTTCGACGGTGGCGAGGTTGCCGCGCTGGGCATAGGAATTATAGCCGTCGATGTCGCCGCCGAAGACCAGGCCGCCCTTGTCGGACTGGGAAACGTAAAAATGCCCGGCGCCAAAGGTGACGACGCAATCGATGAATGGCTTCAGGCCCTCGGTGACGAAAGCCTGCAGCACGTGGCTTTCGAGCGGCAGCCGCATCCCGGCCATGGCCGCGACCTGTGACGAATTGCCGGCAGCCGCGAGCGCCAGCTTGCCGCAGCCGATGAAGCCGCGGCTTGTCTCGACGCCGACCACCTTGCCGCCTTCCTGGCGGATACCCGTGACCTCGCAACCCTGGATGATATCGACGCCGCGGCTGTCGGCCCCCCTCGCATAGCCCCAGGCCACGGCATCGTGGCGCACCGTGCCGCCGCGCCTCTGCAACAGGCCGCCCTGGATCGGAAACCGGGCATTGTCATAGTCGAGAAAAGGCAGCATCGTTCTGACGGCGGCGCGGTCCAGCAATTCTGCATCGACACCGTGCAGGCGCATCGCGTTTCCGCGCCGGGTGAAGGCATCGCGCTGGGCATCGGAATGGTAGAGATTGAGCACGCCGCGTTGCGAGACCATGGCGTTGAAATTGAAATCCTGCTCCAGCCCTTCCCAGAGTTTCATCGAAAGTTCGTAGAACGGGTTATTGCCCGGCAGAAGATAGTTGGAACGGATGATCGTCGTGTTGCGGCCGACATTGCCGGAGCCGACATAGTTTTTTTCCAGCACGGCGACATTGGTGATGCCGAACTCTTTGGCGAGATAATAGGCTGTCGCAAGACCGTGGCCACCGCCACCGACGATGATCACGTCGTATCTAGATTTGGGTTGGGGATCACGCCATGCCGGCTTCCAGGCCGTGTTGCCACGGAGGCCGTTCAGCAGAATTGAAAGGGCCGAATAGCGCATGGACGATTGGTTCCTGATATAAATGCTTCTGTAGGCTATGGCGGGCCGCGCAGATTTCATTGCACTCATGGGACGGATCAGTATAGAATTGGGCTATGCAATCCGCCGACACGAAGAGCACCCAGCAGTTCGGCTTCCTGCTGCTGCCCAATTTCGCGCTGATGTCCTATGCGTCGGCGACGGAACCTCTCCGCGCCGCAAACCTGCTCGCCGGACGAAACCTCTACAGAACGGTGCCCTTGTCGCTCGGCGGCGGCGCAGTCAGGAGTTCGAGCGGCGTCGAAATCGCCTGCGAGGACATTGGCCACGGGGATGCGCATCTGCACACCGTCTTCGTCTGCGCCGGCGGCGGGCCGGCCGACTGGGCCGCAGCGGAGGCATGTTACGGCTCGTTGCGCCGGCTCTCCCGATTGGGTGTACGCATCGGCGGCATATCGAGCGGTTCCTTCGTGCTGGCTGCGGCGGGCCTTCTCGACAATCGCGACTTTACCATTCACTGGGAACATGCGCCGATCCTCAGGGAGGCTTTCCCGCATCTCACGCCACGGCAGGCGCGCTATGTGCTCGATGGCGACCGGATCACGTGCGGCGGCGGCATCGCACCGCTCGATATGATGCATGCCTTGATCGCAGAACGGATGGGGTCGGTCTTTGCCCGGCGCGTCAGTGACTGGTACCTGCACACCGCGGTTGCCGAACCGTCCGCACCGCAGCGCGGCTCCTCCGCCGAACGTTTCGGGACGCATCATCCGGCCCTGCTCGCGGTACTCGAAAAGATGGAAGCGACGATCGAAAATCCGCTCGATCGCCGGACAATGGCGCGGCTGGCGGGTGTCAGCGAACGGCACCTTGATCGGCTGTTCAATACGCAGTTGCCTCGGGGATTTGTCTCCACCTACCGCATGGTCCGGCTCGACCATGCGAGGAAGCTGCTAGAGCAGAGCCCGTTGTCGATTTCCGAAATCGCCTTTGCAACCGGCTTTTCCAGCGCCTCGCATTTCTCCCGGGCTTACAAGGATCACTTCGGCATAAGACCGGGGTCGGCAAGAACCGAAGAAATCGATCGCGAGGTTTCTTCCCCGGCGGAAAAATCGCCCTGATGGGAGAAGTTTATTCCGGGTGTTCGATTTCTTGGAGGCCGGCTGATCGCGCACAAAGGATACCGTTCCATAGTGCGCGGCGGCGATATTCCGGCGGCGGCTGATGTCGATGTCTCTTGTCCGGAAGCCTCTGTTGTTACCCTATGCAGCGACGCCGACTTCCGGACGGCGTCGATCCCAAAGCGACCGCCATGCTGACGGTCGGCACCGTCATTATCACCCATCGCGCCGCGGGCTAATGCCGCCCAAATTTTGATGGAATTCGCGCCAGACCGGGCTTGCCATCTCGCTAAAGGCGAATATAGTCAGGAAATAATTATTCCATATAAGAAAGAGGGAACGAGATGGCATTATCATGGCGTTTCTCCGCCTTGGCGGACCGGCACCGTGCTCTGGGATCGAAACTCGAGGACTGGAGCGGCATGGGAACCGCGTGGTCCTACGATAAGGACATTTACGAAGAGCACATCGCTGTCCGCACCAAGGCGGGCCTGATGGATGTTTCGGGCTTGAAAAAGGTGCATCTGGTCGGTCCGCATGCCCTTGCAGTGCTGGACTACATCACCACGCGCGACGTTTCCAAGCTCTATCCCGGCAAATCGGTCTACGCCTGCATGCTGAGTGATCGCGGCATGTTCACCGATGACTGCATTGTCTATCGCAACGGCCCGAATTCCTGGATGCTCGTGCATGGCTCCGGCTCGGGCCACGAGGAGCTCGTCAAGCAGGCTGCCGGCCGCAATTGCGCCGTGCTGTTCGACGATGACCTGCACGACCTGTCGCTGCAGGGGCCGCTGGCGGTCGATTTCCTGGCAAAGCATGTCCCCGGCGTGCGCGACCTCAAATATTTCCATCACATGCAAACGACGCTGTTCGGCGCGCCGATCATGCTGTCGCGTACAGGCTATACCGGCGAGCGCGGCTACGAGATCTTTGTACGCGGCCAGGATGCCGGCATGGTCTGGGATCGCATCCTCGACGAAGGCAAGGACATGGGCATCATCCCTTGCTGCTTCTCGGTGCTCGACATGCTGCGCGTTGAAAGCTACCTGCTCTTCTATCCCTACGATAATTCGCAGATGTATCCTTTTGCCGACCAGCCTCCGGGTGACTCGCTGTGGGAACTCGGCCTCGATTTCACCGTCAGCCCCGGCAAGACGGGCTTCCGCGGCGCCGAGGAGCATTACCGTCTCAAGGGCAAGGAACGCTTCAAGATCTTCGGTCTTCTGATCGAGGCTGACGGCCCGACCGATCTCGGCGACGAGGTCTATCAGGGCGACAGGAAGGTCGGGGTGATCACCTGTCCCAGCTATTCTAAGCTCACCAACCGTTCGATGGCCATCGCCCGCCTCGACGTCGATGTCGCCAAGCAGGGCACGCCGCTCGACGTGCGCGGCAAGAATGTTTCGGCCAAGGCGATCGCGCACACGATCACCTTCGACGATCCGGAAAAGAAGAAGCGGACGGCGATCGGCTGAGGAGCGCGCATCATGCTCGTTCAAGGAATCAAGAGCCGGCCGGTCTATGAGGGATTGATCATCGATCCCTATGCCAAGCGGCACATTTTCGCGCTCGAGGGGGAGGGCACACTCGCCCTCCTCGAACAGAACCCGGCAAAAGAGGCGCTGGCGCGCAGCGAAATCCTCTACACGGCAGGTGCTTCGCGGACCAGGGAGCATTTCTCCGCATTGACCGCGCTGGGGGCCGACCAGTGCTGGCAGGCGCCTAGCATCGAGACATTGCTGTTCCGCCTGCGCGGCTCGCTCAACAATGCCACGATGAGCACGCGCCTTTATATTTCCGGCACGGAAGGGTTCATCGGTCAGGCGCAGGCCATGGCGATCGATTTCGGTATGGACTTTCGCTCCATCCCGACCGAGCATCGCGGCTCGCTGGCGCGCCGGGTGCAGTGCGTTCATTGCAAGGGCACGACCGACAATGTTACGGTCAGCCCGTTCACCTGCAGCCATTGTGGCTTGTCGCTCCTGGTCCGCGATCACTATTCCCGCCGGCTCGCGGCATTCCAGGGCGTCAACATCGATGCCGAAGAGCCGGGCACCGCACCGGAACCGGAGGAATTGTTTACGTGAGCATCAATGCGGATATCCCGGTTCGCGTCGCCAAGGTCACCGACGTCACCGACAAGATCAAGCGCTTCCGTTTCGAGCGGACGGATGGCGGGGTCTTGCCGATCTTTTCCGCCGGCGCCCATGTCGTGGTCACCATGCAGGACGGCGGTCATCTGCGCCGCAATCCCTATTCGCTGATGTCGCCGCCGCACGAACCCTCCTGCTTTGAGATCAGCGTCCTCAAGGTCGAGAATTCGCGCGGCGGGTCTGTCTTCATGCATGAAAAGGTGCGTGAAGGCGACCGTATGACGATCAGCCAGCCGGTCAATCTCTTCCCGGCCGATGCGCGCGGGCGCAAGCATATCCTGATCGCCGGCGGTATCGGCATCACGCCGTTCCTGGCGATGATGTCGCAGTTCCGCCGCAGCCACACGGAGTTCGAACTTCATTATGCCATGCGCTCGCGCGAGCATGGCGCCTATTGGCAGGTGTTGCTCGACGAATACGGCCCGGAGCGCGTCAAGCTCTATTTCGATGACGCCGGGGACCGCATCCCGCTCGTCCGGATTCTCGACAACCAGCCGCTCGGCACGCATTTTTATGTCTGCGGCCCGGCCGGCATGATCGACTACTGTCTTCACACGGCCCGCGAGGCGGGTTGGCCGAAGGAGAATGTGCATTTCGAGCGCTTCCTGGCCCCGCCGCCCGGCGAGAGGTTTCAGGTCGAACTGGTGCGCAGCGGCAAGACGATCATGGTGGGCGACCACCAGAGCATTCTGGAGGCCGTCGAAGAAGCCGGCGTCGACGCGCCCTATATGTGCCGCGGCGGTGCCTGCGGCCAGTGTGAGACAGGCGTCGTTCGCTGCGGCGGCACGTTGCAGCACAACGACATCTATCTGTCAGACGAGGAAAAAGCGAGCGGACGCAAGATCATGGTTTGCGTCTCGCGCTTCAAAGGACAGTCGCTGGCGCTCGATCTTTAGTCGGCAAAATGAAATAGGGGACTTTGCGAATGGCAATCGTGTTCAAACAAGAGACGTTTCGCGACGACTTCACCTATCGCAACAGTCCCGACAATATCAGGCGGTTTCCGTTTCCCTTCGATCGCGACGAATACATGTATTCGGTCAACATGGAGCCGCATGTTCTCGGCGCCAGGAATACCGTCTACGAGAGCCTGATCGACGTTGACGAGCACTATGTCGCCGAAATGCATGACCGGGCGCTGGTGCTGAAGGAGGATCCGCTACGCTGCCAGGCGCTGCCGCATATGATGACGGCGCAATGGGATACGCTGGAACTCCTGATGGAGCAGCAGGCCGCGGGGTATCCCGAGCACTTCACGCTGATCAGGAATGGCGATCAATGGCGCTGGATCAACCGGCCGTTGGGCATCGACGACACCTTTACCTTTGGTGACCGCTCGACCCTGCCTTATGAGCCGATGGAATACATCACCCGGCAGGCGCAGGGCGATTTCTGCATTGTCGATCAGCGCGACGGCAATCTCTGGATGGATGCCGGCATGGTGACCACCCAAGCCGACTGGTCGCTCGATTTCGACATCGGCATGAACTTCATGGAATGGCATGGGCCTGTGCCGCTCGCCCACCAGATCGGCGTCTTCGACCGGGCGCTGAAGTTCCTGCTGAACCTGCAGCAGGGCAAACCGGTCCGGCGCTTCAACTGGACCATGACCATCAATCCGCGGCTCGATACCAGCCCGGAAAACTATCCCAAATGGGGTGCGGACCGCACGACGGTGACGCCTGACAATGTCGGTGAAAAGGTGCATCTGCGCGTCGAACTGCAGACGCTCTGGCGCCTTCCACGTTCTAACGCCATCCTGTTCGTGATCCGCTGCTATCTTATCAATATGAACGAGATTGCCACGGTGCCGAAATGGGGCCGCCGCCTGCCGCGCGTGCTGAAGACACTGCCGCCCGAGCTCGTCGATTACAAGGGCCTGACGCGTTTCCGCGACATGACCGTCGAATGGCTGTCTAAATACGACGACGGGGCGCCGACCAGCCCGGGCATCTGGCCCGACTGATGGGGCACGCCGGAAGCAAGCTCAGACAAGACCAATGGGGAGCATTTTATGACCAGAGTTGCAGTTATCGGCGCCGGCCCTTCCGGAACGGCGCAGTTGCGGGCGTTTCAATCCGCGGCCCAGAAGGGCGCCGAAATCCCGGAAGTCGTCTGCTTCGAGAAACAGGCGGATTGGGGTGGCCTGTGGAACTACACCTGGCGCACCGGCCTCGATGAATTCGGCGAGCCTGTCCATGGCAGCATGTACCGTTATCTCTGGTCGAACGGCCCCAAGGAATGCCTGGAATTTGCCGACTATACGTTCGAGGAACATTTCGGCAAACCGATCGCCTCCTATCCGCCGCGCGCCGTGCTCTGGGACTATATCAAGGGCCGCGTCGAGAAGGCGGATGTCAAGAAATGGGTGCGCTTCAACACGCCGGTGCGCATGGTCACCTATGATGACGCCAGCGGTAAGTTCACCGTCACGGCGCATGACCGCATCAAGGACCGCATGTATGACGAGGAATTCGACGATGTCATCGTCGCATCCGGCCATTTCTCGACCCCAAGCGTGCCCTATTTCGACGGCGTGGAGAGTTTCGGCGGCCGGGTCATGCATTCGCATGATTTCCGAGATGCGCTGGAATTCAAGGACAGGGACGTGCTGATCGTCGGCCGAAGCTATTCCGCCGAGGATATCGGGTCGCAATGCTGGAAATACGGCTGCAAGTCCGTGACCACCAGCTATCGTTCCAAGCCGATGGGTTTCAAATGGCCCGAGCGCTTCGAGGAGCGGCCGCTGCTCACCAAGCTTGCCGGAAAGACTGCCCATTTCAAGGATGGCTCGACCAAAGATGTCGACGTGCTCATTCTCTGCACCGGCTATCTGCACCACTTCCCCTTCTTGCCGGACAATCTGCGCCTGACGACCGGCAACCGGATGTGGTCGGACGGGCTCCACAAGGGTGTGGTTTCGATGAAGAACCCAAAACTGTTCTTCATCGGCATGCAGGACCAGTTCTACACGTTCAACATGTTCGATGCCCAGGCCTGGTATGTCCGCGACATCATTCTCGGCCGTGTCGAGTTGCCGCCGGAAGCCGAACTGAAAGCGGATTTCGACAAATGGCGCGCCCGCGAGGAGACATTGGAGGATGCCGAGCAGATGATCTGGTTCCAGGGCGACTATGTCCAGGAGCTGATCGATGCCACCGACTATCCTTCGTTCGACATCCAGGCGACYAACAAGACCTTCATGGAATGGGAGCATCACAAGGGCGAGAACATCATGGGCTTTCGCGACAATGCCTACCGCTCGCTGATGACCGGCACCATGTCGCCCAAACATCATACGCCGTGGCTCGATGAGCTCGACGATTCCATGGAAGCCTATCTGCGGAATTGAGTGCCATAACGATAAGCGTTCGACGGAGCCCGCGTAGGCCGCCTGCTCCTCTTTCCCGTTGAGGAAAGAGGAGCCAAGCCTCCGCCATCCTGTATGCCAAACGCCTGGAATGCACCCTTTCCCGCACAAATGCGTGCGGAGAGTAAGGTTTTATTATTCATATTCAGCAACACTCATCCGGATGAGGTCGTGATCGATGCGAGCCGAAGCCATGGATTTTCAAGACAGTGTTCTTGGCCGCATGAACGGCTTCCTCTATCGGTGCCGTGCTGATGAAAATTACACCATGCTGGAGATGACCGACGGCGTCGCCCGCGTCTTCGGCTATCCGGCCGACGAGATTCTCGGCAATCGTGTCCGTACCTTCACCTCGATCATGTGCGAGGAAGATGTCCCGCGCATGGACGAACTGGTCGGCAAGGCTATCGAGAACAAATCGGACTGGACGATGGAATATCGTATCCGCCACCAGAAGGGCCATTATATCTGGGTGACGGAAACCGGCGGCGGCGTCTGGGGTGACGATGGCAACCTGCTCTATCTCGAAGGCAGCATCATCAATATCGAATCCTTCTATCAGCGCCTCGATGCACAGACGGCGGAAATGCGCATCACCGCCTCCAAGACCTCGGAAATCCTGCACTCACTGCGCTATCTGAAGCTTCTGGCCGTCAATGCCGGCATCGAAGCCGCCCGCGCCGGCACTGCCGGCCAGGGATTTGCGGTGCTCGCGAGTGAAATGCGGGCGCTGGCAAACGATTCTGAAGCCGCAGCGCGCGCCATAACGGCTGCCCAGCGCAAGGCGGGGTGATCGAGCAGGTTCCGGAAAAGTGTTCCGCGGTTTTCCGACAAGAACCTGCGACAAAACAAAGGACGAAGCGGATCGCTCGTTGGCTTGCCAACGAAAGTCTGCTTCGGTCAGCTCCGAGGCCGCGACTTCTGCGGGTCGTAATGCGAGAGCGACACGACTGTTGCCGGCAGGCGCTTCTGCTGACCGTCGAGTTTGCCGATCTCGACTTCGGTTCCGGGCGTCCCATAGAGAATATCGACGCGCGCCAGTGCAATCATCTTCTTCAGGAACGGCGAACGCGTGCCGCTGGTGACCACGCCGATCTGGGCGCGGCCGATATGGATGCAATCACCATGGCCGACAGGATCATTGGCCGCGATATCGAGCCCGACCAGCACCTGGCGCGGATTTTCCTTGCGCTTGACCAGCGCCTCGCGACCGATGAAATCATCAGTCTTGGATTTGAGAGGCACGGTAAAGCCGATGCCGGCCTCAAACGGATCGGTCTGGTCGCTGAACTCGTAGTTGGCGAAGATCAGACCTGCCTCGATGCGCAGCATGTCGAGTGCCGCCAGTCCCATCGGCTTCAGCCCATGCGGTTCACCGGTTTTCCAGACGGCGTCGAACACGGTGACCGCATCCTTGGGATGGCAGAAGATCTCATAGCCCAGTTCACCCGTATATCCGGTGCGGGAAACCACCACTGGTGCGCCGTTGAAATCGCCGATACGGCCGACGGCGAAACGGAACCATTCGAGATCGGCCAGCGCAGTCTGCTTGGCCGAGGTCCAGATGATCTCTTTGAGGATGTCGCGGCTCTTCGGCCCCTGCACGGCGATATTGTGCAATTGGTCGGTCGATGAACGGACCCAGGCATGATAGCCCATCTTCTCCGCCTGCTGGCGCAACCAGATGCCGCTGAAATCATCGCCACCGATCCAGCGGAAATTGTTGTCGCCGAGCTTGAACAGCGTTCCGTCGTCGATCATGCCGCCATGCTCGTAGCACATCGCCGAGTAGACGACCTGCCCCACCGACAGTTTTCGCACGTCGCGGGTCAGGCAGTGCTGCAGCAACGCCTCGGCATCCGGCCCCGTGACTTCGAATTTGCGCAGCGGAGAGAGATCGATCAGCGCCGCCGCCTCGCGGCAGGCCCAGTATTCCGCGGTCGGACCATGGCCGGCAAAGCTGTTCGGCAACCAGTAGCCGCGATATTCGACATAGTCGCGCGTCATTGCCGACAAGCGTGGGTGGAAGGCGGTTTCGCGGGTCAGTTCGGCATCGGCATCTGGGGTCATTCGGTAAGCCACCGCTCGTGTGAACTTTTCGGCACCGGAGAAGGTGCGCACATGGATGTCAGTCGGATTCCAGCCATTGGCAGCGTCGATGTCGTCGGGGCAGGAGGACGACACGCAGACGAGATCGGTCAGCGCCCGCATCAGCACATAGTCGCCCGGCCGCGACCAGGGCTCGTCGAGATAGAGCTGATTGTTGTGGTCGATCCGCGTATTGTAGAAATAATTGAGCGCCTCCCAACCCTTGCGCGGCGCAATGCCGTAAGGATCCAGGGCGGCATTGAAATTATCCGTGCAGTTGACATGGCCCGGATAACCCATGTCGTCATAGTAACGGGAATTGCACGCTGTTGCGAAGGCGTCGTGGCGGCCGACCGTATCCTGGACGATCTCGACCAGAGGCTCGAAATCGCGGTCGAAGGCTTTCGACGGCAGGCCAGGTATCGGATAGCTGCGGCCAATCAGGGTGCGGGTGACGGTGGAATCGAGCGCGAGATCAAGCCCCTTGTCGACCTTGCGGGCGGCAAAGGCCTGGAAATCGGTGCATTGCCGGCCAGAGACGTCGATGACCTGGATGAATTCGCCGGCGCGCACGAAGTAGGCCGAAGCCGTCGCTGCCCTGATACGGATGTCTTCTATCGGATCCGCTAGCGGTTCAGGCAGTGCAGACGCATAGTCAAGCCGAATGGTGGTTCGCCTTATCCTCACCTCGATGGGCGTCGCGGTGTCCTGCGTTTCGGGCGACATCGCGGTTGCCGGCGCGCAGGCGATCAGAAGGCCCTTGACGGCGATGGTGAATTCCGCCGTGCTGCCTGCCGGTGACGACGCGCCGAAGATGCGCAACGCTGCCGCGGACGCCGGATCGGCGCCGCGCCTTTCCAGTGCAGCACGCAGGCGCGCCGCAGTTTCATCGGGAGATGAAAGAATGGCTTTCAGGCCTGCTGCCTCGCCGGTGAAGGCAGTGCCCAGTCCGGCAGATTGAAAGCGGCCCTTCTCATCCACGAAGGTCAGCTCGCAGACTTGGCCGCCCTCGCTGTCGGTGACCGAAACATGATCGCCGGGCTCGACGCGCAGAAGGAGCGACCCACCACCTTTGCAGCGATAGCGTTCGGTGTCGCGCGGCAATGCCAAGACGCCCGGATAGCGCATGATGCTCGCCGGTATGGGCCGAATTCCGGATAGTGGCGGGTTGGGATCTCTCACAATGAGCCTCTCGGGAACGACACACGGCAGAACACCAAAATCATGCTGACAAAACGGTGCGGAAAAGTAAAGGGATGTTGACTAAAAAGAAAATATCTTGACTATGCATAAAGGGCGCACCGGTTGGAATCGCGCGTAGACGCGGCAGGTGAAAATGGCCGGCAAGCCCGGAATATTCGGGGAGCACGTTCAGGGAATAAGACGAGAAAACGTCCGGAACAAAATGGGGAACTTCACCAATGACGGATATTGTGGATGCCGGCGTTCCCGCTGGTACAGAAGGTAAGCTTATACGCGCGCTTGATTGGAAGGGCGCGTTCTGGGTGGCCGCGGGCGTGCCGCCGCTTGTTCTTTTCTCCATCGGCGGCATCGCCGGTACAACCGGCAAGCTCGCCTTCGTCGTCTGGATCATCTCGATGATCATGGGATTTCTGCAATCCTTTACCTATGCGGAAATCGCCGGAATGTTCGGCAACAAATCAGGCGGCGCCTCGGTCTACGGCGCGACAGCATGGCTGCGCTACTCGAAATTCGTCGCGCCGCTTTCGGTCTGGTGCAATTGGTTCGCCTGGTCGCCGGTATTGTCGCTCGGTTGCGCTATCGCGGCCGGCTATATCCTCAACGCCTTCTTTCCCATTCCGGCAGCAGACTCGCAGGCCGTGCTGAGCTGGATCACGGCCCATGCCACGTCCATTGCTGACAATAGTCCGCGTGTCACCGAATATATTGCGGCCCATGCCGGCACGTCGCCCGCCGACGCCGTCAAGGCACTGCTGAGTGCCGATGGCGTTGCCGCCCTCACGCCCGCGATACGCAACTGGTCGCTTGTCAGCTTCGGTATTCCCTACCTCGCGACCGCCAACATCAATGCGACCTTCTTCATCGGCGGCATTCTGATGCTGATCATCTTCGCCATTCAGCATCGCGGCATTTCCGAGACGGCGAGCGTGCAGAAGTGGCTCGCCATCATCGTCATGGTGCCGCTGCTCATCATCGGCGTCTACCCCATCATCAGCGGCCAGATCATTGCGGCAAACGTGACCGGCCTGGTGCCGCCGACCGGAGCCTATGCCGCCACCGACGGTTCCTGGACCAATGGCGGTTGGACGCTCTTCCTCGGCGGCCTCTATATCGCGGCGTGGTCGACCTACGGCTTCGAAACGGCCGTCTGCTATACGCGGGAACTGAAAAATCCGAAGACGGATACTTTCAAGGCGATCTTCTATTCCGGGCTCGCCTGCTGCCTGTTCTTCTTCCTCGTGCCCTTCGCTTTCCAGGGCGTGCTTGGTCATGCCGGCATGCTGGCGCCCGGCATCGTCGATGGCACGGGCGTTGGTGAGGCGCTTGGCGGTCTCATCGGTGCCGGTCGGGTCGTCACCCAACTGCTCGTCATCCTGATGATCCTGGCGCTGTTCCTGGCGATCATGACCGCCATGGCAGGGTCGTCGCGCACGCTCTACCAGGGCTCGAAGGACGGTTGGCTGCCGAAATATCTCGACCATGTGAACGAGAACGGTGCGCCTACCAGGGCGATGTGGACGGACTTCGCCTTCAATCTCTTCCTTCTTGCCATCGCATCGGACGCCAGCGGCTACTTCTTCGTGCTGGCCGTGTCGAATGTCGGTTACATCATCTTCAACTTCCTCAACCTCAATTCCGGCTGGATTCATCGCGTGGATTCGGGTCACGTCGAGCGTCCGTGGAAGGCGCCCTCCTGGCTCATCGGCCTGAATACCATCCTTGCCTTCGTCAATGCGCTTTTCCTCGGCGCCGGAGCCAAGGTCTGGGGCTATGCGAACGCTCTCTGGATCGGTTTTGCCTTCGCGGCTCTCATTCTGCCTGTATTCGCCTACAGGCACTATGTCCGCGACGGCGGCAAGTTCCCGGACGGGGCCATGGATGACCTCGGACTGGTTGGCCAGGATATGGGTGTCAAGAAGGCCGGCTTCTTACCCTATCTGGCGCTGGTGGCTGGCGTTGCCGTCGTACTGATCGGCAATTGGGCCTTCCAACTGCCCGCATAGCGGTGGCTGGAACCCGACCGGCAATTCCCATCTTGGGACAAAGGTGGGAGTTGCCTGAGCAGACGGACGGCATTTCCCCAATGGGACAATGCAGCCGATTCATCGGTAAAGCAGGGGGACGATCGGCCGCCGCGGTGACAGATCTTCCCTCGCGCCTCTTTGTGGTGATCTGTTCTCGGGCCGTTGCGAAATCGACAAGGGGCTCTGTTCGACCAGCCGGCTCGCCTGGGCCAACCGGATATCGTTACCGGCTGCAGGTGACCATTCCTTAGATGGATCGAGGACAATCGGCTGATGTGTCAAGGCTCCGTCAGGCGCCCGGTCTCTCCCGGCAGGATTTTCGTTACAGTTGAGAAAATTTCACTGGGAGGATAGGGTCTCATCGGCAGACCTTGCCCTGCAAAAAGGATATCGAATGAAAACCAAGGCGGTCAAAATACCGGACGATACGCACCTACATGGTAAAAGCCCGGCTTTGTCGCAGGACCCGCACGCGGTTCGCGAGCCGAAGGAAAACAATCTTGAAATGGCGATCGGTCATGAGGTCCGGGCCTATCGTAAGAAGCTCGGGATCACGGTCACAGACCTCGCTGCCGCCACCGGAATTTCGCTCGGAATGCTTTCGAAGATCGAGAACGGCATGATCTCGCCGTCGCTGACAACGCTGCAGTCGCTATCGAAAGCATTGGGGGTGCCGTTATCGGCCTTCTTCCGCCGCTATGAGGAGCCGCACAATGCCGTATTCGTCAAGTCCGGCCAGGGTGTTGAGCTTGAGCGCCGCGGTACGCGCGCTGGCCATCAATACAATCTGCTCGGCCACATCGACAACAATTCGACAGGCGTCACCGTCGAGCCCTATCTCATAACATTGACGGCAGATTCCGATGTCTTTCCGACTTTTCAGCATGAGGGAATGGAGTTCCTCTACATGCTCGAAGGCGAGGTGGTCTATCGTCATGGCGATCAGCTTTATTCCATGCAGCCCGGCGACAGTCTGTTCTTCGATGCGGATGCCCCGCACGGGCCAGAGGTTCTTGTGAAGCTGCCCGCGCGATATCTGTCGATCATTAGCTATCCGCAACGCGGAAAGTCGAAATAACTTGCCTTACAAGAAAAAAATATTCTTGAGGTTGAAAAACCACTGGAGACCTGATAGCCATTTTTAAGACACGAAGACGGAGGGTTAGCTCATGTGCGGTATTGTCGGATTGTTCCTGAAAGATCGAAGCCTTGAACCGCAGCTTGGTCAGCTGCTTTCGGACATGCTTGTCACCATGACTGACCGCGGGCCGGATTCCGCCGGTATCGCGATCTATGGAGGCGCGGCCAGCGGCAGAGCGAAAGTGACCGTCCAGTCAGCCGATCCGACCGCCGATTTTTCCGGCCTTGCTGAAGCGCTGAAGGAAAATGGCGTCGAAGCCTCGGTCACGGAAAAAAGCACCCACGCGGTGCTGGATATTCCCTTCGAAAAGCTGGATGGGATTCGTGCCATCCTGGCGGCCGTCCGTCCGAACATCCGGATCATGGGATCGGGCGAAAGCGTCGAGATCTACAAGGAAGTCGGCCTGCCCAAGGATGTCGTCACGCGCTTCGCCGTGCGGGCCATGGCCGGCACGCATGGCATCGGCCATACCCGCATGGCGACGGAATCGGCGGTCACGACGCTTGGCGCCCATCCGTTCTCGACCGGCAGTGATCAATGCCTGGTACACAACGGCTCGCTTTCCAACCACAACAATTTGCGTCGCGAACTGGTGCGTGAAGGCATGACCTTCGAGACGCAGAACGATACGGAAGTTGCCGCCGCCTACCTGACCGCCGAAATGGCCAAGGGCAAGGATCTCGGCGAGGCGCTGACCGGCGCGCTCGACGATCTCGACGGCTTCTTCACCTTCGTCGTCGGCACCAAGTCGGGTTTCGGCGTCGTCCGCGATCCGATCGCCTGCAAGCCAGCCGTCATGGCCGAGACGGATCAGTATGTCGCCTTCGGCTCCGAATACCGCGCGCTCGTCAATCTGCCCGGCATCGAAAATGCCCGCGTCTGGGAGCCGGAACCCGCCACAGTCTATTTCTGGGATCACGCCAAGGCTGCCTGACGGACGCCGGGAAAGTGACGCCGGCTTTCTGTCCGGCGTCGTGACATCAACGAGGATTCAATGCCGACATTCGACCTTTCCAAAACGCCTTTGCGTGAACTCAACAGCGCGCTCCACGGATTGCCGGCGGGCACTAATGACACCAGTTTCGAAGTCGTCAACCCGCGCGGCAGCCATGCGGTCGCCGTCGGCATCGACAGCCCGCTCAGCGTCACCGTCAAGGGTTCCGTCGGCTATTATTGCGCCGGCATGAACGATGGCGGCACGATCACGGTCAAGGGGTCGGCCGGCCCCGGCGTGGCGGAGAACATGATGTCCGGCACGGTGATCATCGAAGGCGACGCCAGCCAATATGCAGGCGCCACCGGTCGCGGCGGCCTCTTGGTCATCAAGGGCAATGCGGCTTCGCGCTGCGGCATTTCGATGAAGGGCATCGACATCGTCGTCCATGGCAATATCGGCCATATGTCGGCCTTCATGGGCCAGTCCGGCCATCTCGTGGTTCTGGGCGACGCCGGCGATGCGCTGGGCGACTCGCTCTATGAGGCCAAGCTCTTCGTGCGCGGTTCAGTCAAAAGCCTGGGCGCGGACTGCATCGAGAAGGAGATGCGCCCGGAGCATCTCGAAAAGCTTGCAGATCTTCTCGAAAAGGCCGGCGTCACGCACACCAGGCCGGAGGAGTTCAAGCGCTACGGCTCGTCCCGCAAGCTCTACAACTTCAACATCGATAACGCCGACGCATATTGAGGCGGGGAAACTCCATGTCCTATCACAATCCCTATACTCCGCCGCGCAAGTCCGCGACCTTCGACGACTATACGCTGGCAGAGATTCGCCGTGCGGCCGCGACCGGCATCTACGACATCCGTGGCGCCGGCACCAAGCGCAAGGTGCCGCATTTCGACGACCTCCTGTTTCTCGGGGCATCGATCTCGCGCTATCCGCTCGAGGGCTATCGCGAGAAATGCGATACGACGGTGACGCTCGGCGCCCGCTTCGCCAAGAAGCCGATCACGCTCAAGACGCCGATCACGATTGCCGGCATGTCGTTCGGTGCGCTTTCGGGCAATGCCAAGGAAGCGCTCGGCCGCGGCGCCACCATTGCCGGCACCTCGACCACAACAGGCGATGGCGGCATGACCGATGAAGAGCGCGGCCATTCGCAGACACTGGTCTATCAGTACCTGCCGTCACGCTATGGCATGAATCCCAAGGACCTGCGCCGTGCCGACGCTATCGAGGTCGTCGTCGGCCAGG
This sequence comes from Rhizobium sp. P2_G9, assembly GCF_056403475.1. Taxonomy (NCBI): domain Bacteria; kingdom Pseudomonadati; phylum Pseudomonadota; class Alphaproteobacteria; order Hyphomicrobiales; family Rhizobiaceae; genus Rhizobium; species Rhizobium sp. P2_G9. The sequence continues at coordinate 109,338 of NZ_JBFUFK010000008.1, forward strand.
GCGCCAAGCCCGGTGGCGGCGGCATGCTGCTCGGCCAGAAGATCTCCGATCGCGTTGCCAATATGCGCAACTTGCCCAAGGGCATCGACCAGCGCTCGGCCTGCCGCCATCCCGACTGGACCGGCCCGGACGATCTCGAAATCAAGATCATGGAACTGCGCGAGATCACCGACTGGGAAAAGCCGATCTATGTGAAGGTCGGCGGTGCGCGGCCCTATTACGACACGGCGCTTGCGGTGAAGGCCGGCGCTGATGTCGTGGTGCTCGACGGCATGCAGGGCGGCACGGCGGCCACGCAGGATGTCTTTATCGAAAATGTCGGCATGCCGACGCTGGCCTGTATCCGCCCGGCCGTCCAGGCGCTGCAGGAACTCGGCATGCACCGCAAGGTGCAACTGATCATTTCGGGCGGCATCCGCTCGGGCGCCGATGTCGCCAAAGCGCTGGCACTCGGCGCTGATGCAGTGGCGATCGGCACGGCGGCCCTGGTCGCCATCGGCGATAACGATCCGCGCTGGGAAGAGGAATACCAGAAGCTCGGCACCACGGCCGGCGCCTATGACGACTGGCACGAGGGCAAGGATCCGGCCGGCATCACCACCCAGGATCCTGAACTGATGCAGCGGCTCGATCCGATCGCTGCCGGCCGCCGGCTAGCCAACTATCTCAAGGTCATGACGCTGGAAGCGCAAACGATCGCGCGCGCCTGCGGCAAGAACCATCTCCACAATCTCGAACCGGAAGATCTCTGCGCGCTGACGATGGAGGCTGCCGCCATGGCCCAGGTGCCGCTGGCCGGCACGAATTGGTATCCGGGCAGGGGGAGCTTCTGACGTGAGAACCAACCGGGCGGCGTTTGCCTGACACGCACTTGATGAGGCGTATGCCGGCGATCGTCGACCCATGCGAATTCGGTCCGCACCGAGCACTGGTGCGGCCCTTTTGAATGAAGGGGCAAAAGCCCCTCCGGCAAAGAATGGGGAACTACGAATGACTGACAATCTCGAGGCCTGGGCCAAGGAACGCGGCGTCAAATATTTCATGATCAGCTATACCGATCTCTTCGGAGGCCAGCGCGCCAAGCTGGTGCCTACAGCTGCGATCGCCGGTATGCAGAAGGACGGTGCGGGCTTTGCCGGCTTTGCCACATGGCTGGACCTGACGCCTGCGCATCCGGACCTCTTTGCCATTCCCGATGCATCCTCGGTCATCCAGCTTCCCTGGAAAAAGGAAGTCGCCTGGGTGGCTGCGGATTGCACGATGGAAGACAAGCCCGTCGACCAGGCGCCCCGCGTTCTCTTGAAGAATTTGATCAAGGAAGCGGCAGGCGAGGGGTATCGCGTCAAGACGGGCGTCGAAGCGGAGTTTTTCCTGATCAACTCTGACGGCACCGCGATATCGGATGAATTCGATGCCGCGGAAAAGCCCTGCTATGATCAGCAAGCCGTGATGCGGCGATACGATGTGATTGCCGAAATCTGCGACTATATGCTCGAACTCGGCTGGAACCCCTATCAGAACGATCATGAGGACGCCAACGGCCAGTTCGAAATGAACTGGGAGTTCGATGACGCGCTGGCGACCGCCGACAAGCATTCCTTCTTCAAGTTCATGGTCAAGTCGGTCGCCGAGAAGCACGGATTGCGCGCCACGTTCATGCCGAAGCCGTTCAAAGGCCTGACCGGCAATGGCTGCCATTGCCACATTTCGGTGTGGAGCACGGATGGCGCCACCAATGCCTTCGCCGACAAGACAGCCGATTTCGGCCTGTCGCAGAAGGGCCGCAACTTCCTCGGCGGCATCATGAAACATGCCTCTGCTCTGGCGGCGATCACCAATCCGACCGTCAATTCCTACAAGCGCATCAATGCGCCGCGGACGATCTCCGGTGCAACATGGGCGCCGAATTCCGTCACCTGGACCGGCAACAACCGCACGCACATGGTACGCGTGCCTGGGCCCGGCCGTTTCGAATTGCGCCTGCCCGACGGGGCGGTGAACCCCTATCTGCTCCAGGCGATCATTATTGCCGCCGGCTTGTCGGGGCTGCGCAGCAAGGCCGATCCGGGCCGCCACTACGATATCGATATGTACAAAGACGGTCACACAGTCACCGGCGCACCGAAACTTCCGCTCAACCTTCTCGACGCTCTGCGTGAATACGAGAAGGATGAGGACCTCCGGGCGGCGATGGGCCTTGGTTTCTCCGCGGCCTACCTCAAGCTGAAGCACAATGAGTGGAACGCTTACGCGTCCCATTTCACGGCCTGGGAACGCGAGTCGACGCTCGACATCTGAGGCCAAGAGGACACGCCTCATCGACTGCTGTCTCCCGAAAGGGTCTCCGGCTTCGGGAGACATGCGCAAAACAAAGAACAGTTTTGCTGCAAGAGACGATGCGGATCTCGATGTCCGACGATCTTGCCGGTTAAGTGTTGGGCATGCGGGCCTGCTCGACTTGGCTGGGAATACCGCGCCATGCATCGGCTATCGGTTCACTGTCACCCGAAACTCCGGCTTCACATAAAGCTCCAGCACCTTGTCGATCACATAGCCGACGAAAAAGTCGTGGTTCCAGCCCAGGCATTGGGTGATCTGCTGCCAGGAGGGCGGGGAGGCGAGCATGTAGATGAAGCAGGCGGCCTCGACAATGTCTGTGCCGTCCTTGACATGGCCCTCCGCCTCGATGCGCTTGAGAAAAACCTTCTCGATCGTGTCGCGCAAATCCTTCATCCGCGCCTGCAGCGCGTCGCGGGCATCGTCGTCGGTCAGCGAGGCGGAATAGAGCGCCAGGAGCAGCGGGCCGGCTGTCGGCATGGAATTGAGCCAGACCTTCAGCATCGCTACCAGGCTTTCCACGCCAGAGACGTCAGGAAGACCGTTGAACAGGACATCGGCGCACTCAAGCTGCCGGTCGTTGAACTGTGCCACCTCGAACAGCAGATTGGTACGACTTTGGAAATGCCAGTAGACGGCCTGCCGGGTGAGACTGGCGGCCTTGGCGATCTTCGTCATCGTCAGACCGGCAATGCCCTCGTTTCTGGCCATCGACCAGGCGGCCTCGACGATCGCCTGATGCGACATCTCTTTCGCGCTCTTCTGCATTTGTCATTTGTAAAATACTTTGGTGATTTCTTCAATATGCCGGATAGTTCATGTTTAACATACGTAAAGTATTATCAACAGCAAAATGAGACGGTGAAAATCGGGCGGAGACCCGGCGCCGGGCGCATCCCCGGCGTCCTGTTGGCTGCGATTTCGTAGGCTATAACAATCCTCCGAATGCGATGGATCGTTCAGGCCATGGCGACACGTGAGCGACGCGATCGCACTTGAACTCGACCGGGGTCCTTCAGCCTGCCGCTAGCACGAAGGCGGCAGGACGTAGTTGAAGGGTGAGGGCAGGTCGATGACGAACCTGACATCCGCTGCATTTGATGCCACGATCAGCTGATAGTCGCCCGGCTCGGCCCGGAAGGCGCCGGCCTCGACGTCGAAATAGGCGAGGTCACGCGGCAGGATGGTCATCACAGCCGTGCCCGTTTCATTGGGTTGCAGCAAAAGTTTGGTGAAGGCGCGCAGTTCCTTGTCCGGCCGCTCCACCTTGGTCTTGGGCGAGCGCACATAGAGCTGGACCAGTTCCGAACCGGCCCGTTCGCCGATATTGGTCAAGTCAATGCTGATCGTCACGCCGTCGGGACCCATTTCAGCGGCTGACAAACGTGGCTCGCTCCAGCTGAAGCGGGTATATCCAAGGCCGAAGCCGAATGGGAAGAGTGGCTCGACGCCCCGTATATCGTGATGCCGGTAGCCGACGAAGACGCCTTCGGCATAGCGTACCTGTCCGTCCTTGCCAGGATAGACGGCAGGATCGCCGGTCATGCTGGAATTGTCGGATAGCGTCTTCGGGAATGTCTGCGGCAGGCGCCCGCCGGGCTCGACATCGCCAAACAGGACGTCGGCGACGGCATTGCCCAGTTCCTGCCCGGGATACCACATCTGCATCACGGCGCGAACCTTGCCGAGCCAGGGCATTTCTACGGGGCCGCCGGTCTGCAGCACGACGATCGTGTTGGGATTGGCGGCAGCGACACGCTCGATCAGTTCCTCCTGCCGGCCCGGAAGCCGCATGTCGGGCAGGTCCAACCCTTCAGTATCCCACTCGCCGTCGCGACCGACGAAGAGCAGCGCCACATCGGCGTTGCGGGCAATCTCGACCGCTGCCTGGAGATCGGCCTCGCCGAGCGGCTTTTCGACGCCGAAACGAATGGCCGTGAGATTGATTCCCTCCTCGGTCACTGGCGACGGTTCATATTCGACGGTGACCGTATAGGCCCGGCCAGCATCGAGCAGGACTGAACCGCGCTGTTCGTCATTGGCGGTGCCGAAATAGTTCTCGCCATGCGTCCAGCCATCATAGCCGTTGACCGTAAGCCTGCCATCGACGAAGAGGCGCGCCAGGCCGGCATTGGTCATGCCGAAGACATGGTCGCCACTCTCTTCGGGCACGAATTGCATCGTCATCCGGGCCGAGAAATCGGCCGGGTCGAGTTCGCCTGACGGCAGCACGAACCAGAAGAATTCCCCCTTGTCGACAGTCTCGACATGAACAGGAGCGCCCTGGCAGCCGCGCCCTCTAAAATACTCGGTGGTGATCTTGCCCTTGAAGACGTCGATCAAGCGGTTATGACGGCAGCCGACCGCGTGGCTGATGCTGTTGGCATTGGACAGCGCCGCGCGAATGCCGTCGAGCGGGCTGACCGAGTAGTGCGCCGCAATCTGCGCGCTGCCGCCACCCATGACGCGTGCCGTGGCCGCATTCGGTCCGAGCACGGCAAGCCGGTCGAGCGACGTCTTGGCGAGCGGCAGGATACCGTCATTCTTGAGCAGCACGGCGCCTTCGGCCCCGAGGCGCCGGATCAGCGCCCTGTCCTCGGGCAGGTCGACCGCCTGTTCGGCAAGATCGGGCTTGGTCTCGAACGCGCCGACGCGCTCGAGCAGCCGCAATATCCGCCGCGCCGCCGCCCGCACCGTTTCCGCGTCGACCTCGCCTTCCTGCACAGCCGCGACCAGCTTCTCGCCACGGTCGCGCGCCGGTCCCGGCATTTCGAGATCGAGGCCGGCATTGACCGTCTCGGCGGTCGAATGCGAGCCGAACCAGTCCGACATGACGATGCCGTCGAAACCCCATTCCTCGCGCAGCACCTGGGTGAGCAGCCAGGGATGCTCACTCGTATAGGTACCGTTCAGGCGGTTATAGGATGACATGACGGCCATCACGCCGGCGCGCTTGACCGCCTGCTCGAACGGCGGCAGGTAGATTTCACGCAGGGTCCGCTCATCGATGTCGGAGGACATGGTCTGCCGCTCGATTTCGGATTCGTTGCCGGCGAAATGCTTGATCGTCGCCGCGATCCCCTGGCTCTGCACACCCTGGATATAGGCGACGGCCAGTTCGGCCGTGAGCATGGGATCCTCGGAATAGCATTCGAAATTCCGCCCGTTGAGGCCGGATCGATGAATGTTCACCGTCGGTGCAAGCAGCACGGCAGCCCCCTTGCTCTTCGCCTGGCCGGCGAGGGCCACACCCATTTGCTTGACGAGATCAGGATTCCAGGTGGCGCCAAGGGCGATCGCAACGGGAAAGCAGGTCGCCTTTACGCCGGCAACCAGAGAGCCGGCACCGCGCGCGCCATTCGGCCCATCCGTCACCTTGATCTTTGGCACGCCGAGCCGCTCGACGGGAACGGTCGTCCAGAAATCGGCGCCGGACAGCAGGGAGACCTGCTCTTCGAGCGTCATCTGGTCGAGAATGGAATCGATCATGCAAACCTCCCGTTCAATCGAATTTGGACATGCCGAGTCGCAGGCCTCCAGCCGCCACTGTCGTCACTAAACTTACCGATTACTCGGTATTTTTAAGATGTCAATAGCCGGACCATGATGTATGAAGGGGGGCGCTGAAGAAATCTGCTGCAGGGATGTCAAACCGTCGCCATCCGGATAGAAGAAGCAGAAGAAAACGATGGGGAGCTTTGCGAATTGAAGTCCGTGCAGGAGGAAAAAAGGCGCCGATCCCCGAAGGGAGAAATGCGTCGCGCCGAAATCCTGACAGCTGCGATGCGGCGCTTTGCCGAAGACGGCTACCAGAATGCCGCCATAGGCGACGTGGCCCGGGACGTCGGCCTGTCGCTGCCTGGCTTGCTGCATCATTTCCCCACCAAGGTCGATCTTCTGCTTGCCATACTGGACAAGCGCGATCTCGACAGTGCCGATATCATCGGCCATTACCGCGCTGATCTTCGCAGCCTGCTTACGGGCATGATCGAAGTCTTCCGCCGCAATGCCGAGATGATCGAAGTCGTCCGCGCCTTCGCTATCCTGAACGCCGAGAGTCTGACGAAGGATCACCCCGCCAAAGCCTGGTTCCGCGATCGTGCCACACAACTGCAGAACGACATCGCAACGACTTTCGAGTGGGCCGCCGCCGATGGCACGGTGGATGGCAGGATCGATGGCAAGGCGATGGCAGCTGAGCTGATCGCGGTGATGGACGGCCTGCAGATGCTCTGGCTGCGCGATCCCGACCGCTTCGATATGGTCGGCGGATTGGAAGCCTATGTCCGTCGCCTGCTGGCGAGCCTTGGTTTGGACGCCGATTTAAAAGGCGTTGAGCGATAAGAACGGGTTGCTATCCGCCGCTTTCCGTGGCCGCGCCACATCTTCGCCGACGGCTTCGAGTGCGAAGGGTTGAAGCCCTCCGCACCCGACAGGTTTAGGCGTTTGCCGGAGCTTTCGCCGGAACCATGGCGTTGATCGCCACCGCGACCACGATGTTCGCGGCGAGTGCAAGCAGACCGGTATAGACCGTGAAAGGTTCTCCGCCGAGGCTGATCATGTGCAGCGGCTTCCAACCGGCGTCCCAGACGAGGAATGTGCCGCCAAAGAAGCCGACGAACCAGCCGGCCAGCAGTGCCGGCGCCTTGAACCAGTTGGTGTAGAGCCCGAAAACCAGAGCCGGAAGCGTCTGCAGGATCCAGATGCCGCCGAGCAATTGCAGATCGAGTGCAAACTGGGTGGGCAGGAAGATGATCACCAGCAGCGCACCGACCTTCACCACCAGTGAGGTGATTTTCGCCACCTTGGCTTCGCCGGCGTTGCTGACTCGGGGATCGACATAGGCTTTCCAGAAATTGCGGGTGAAGAGATTGGCCGCGCCAATGCTCATCACCGCCGCCGGCACCAGCGCGCCGATGGCAATCGCGGCGAAAGCAAAGCCGGAGAACCAGCCGGAGAACAGCGTCTTGAACAGGGTCGGAACCACGTCGGTTGCGCTGTCGAGCTTCAAGTTTGCGGCATGGCCCATGTAGCCGAGCAGGGCGAGAAGGCCAAGCAGCAGCGTGTAGGCCGGCAGAAGCACGGCGTTCTTGCGGATCGTCTTGCCGCTGTTGGAGGCGAAGATCCCGGTCAGCGTATGCGGATACATGAAGGCTGCGAGCGCCGAACCAAGAGCAAGCGTCGCATAGGCGACATATTGGCCGCCACCGAGCAAGAGATTGCCCTTGCCTGCGGCCTGGAACGCGGCATCGGCAGAGGCAAAGACATTGGCATAACCGCCGAGCTTTGAGGGTATCAGTGCCACGGCGGCGAGTACCACGATATAGATCATGATGTCCTTGACGAAGGCTATCAGGGCAGGCGCGCGCAGGCCGGCCGAATAGGTGTAGAGCGCCAGCACGATGAAGGCCACGGCGAGCGGCAGTTCACCATGCAGGCCGAGCGCCTTCAGCACCGCCGTCATGCCGACCAGCTGCAATGCGATATAGGGCATGGTGGCGATCACGCCCGTGGCTGCGACGGCAAGTTCGAGACCGCGCGAGCCATATTGCCCGTGCACGACGTCGCCCGCCGTCACATAGCCAAAATCCTTGGCGCGTTTCCACAGAACCGGCATGACCATGAAGACGAAGGGATAGACGACGATCGTATAGGGCAGGGCGAAGAAGCCATAGGCGCCGACCGTATAGACGAGAGCCGGTACCGCGATGACCGTATAGGCGGTATAGAAATCGCCGCCGACCAGGAACCAGGTGATCCAGGTGCCGAAGCTGCGTCCGCCCAGACCCCATTCATCGATGTGGGCAAGCGTTTCAGGCTTGCGCCAGCGGCTGGCGACGAAGCCCATGATGGTGACGAGCGCGAAGAAGAAGATGAAGACAGCGAGTGCGGTGGGATTGATCTCAGTCGTCATGGCGCGTGCTCCGATAGGCGATCCAGGTCAGCGCGGCGGTGATCGGCACCCAGAGCAGCTGATACCAGTAGAAGAACGGGAAACCGAACAGAGCCGGCTCGCGCATATTGTAGAAGGCCGGCCAGAGCAGGCCGATATAAGGAATGACGAGCAGCCAGAGCGCTGCCTTGTTCTGTGGTTTTTCCACGTCGGATACCTCTCGGGCGCCGGATGTCGGCACCAAGTTGCAGTTGTCGGCTTGGAAGGTGATTTGTCAGTCGCTGGACGGAGTGAGCCTGGCTCGTCCTGCAGCGACCGGTTTTCCGAATGAACGGAAGAAGGCGTGACGCATTTGAAGTCCTCCCAACGGCTCGCGCTCGGCCAGCCGTAGCGAAGTCCTATGGCGGAGCTTTTCGTCCGGCAAGGGGGCTCAAGGCATGAAATAGCCGGGCCTACCCAGAACTGGGTAGACGGGTTTTACCCTGCTTTCGCGCCGATTCCATGATCCAGCGCGTAGCGGATGAGGCCGGCCGTCGTGGCGATCCCGAGCTTCTTCTTGAGGTTCTTGCGATGTGTCTCCGCCGTGGCGGGGGTGATCCCGAGGCTCTCGGCGATCTCCTTGTTGCTGCGGCCGGCGACGATCAGGCCGAGCGTATCGCGTTCGCGCGGCGTCAGGCCGTCGCCCTCGTCGGGAGAACCCCGCTCCATCAGCGCATCGTGAACACCGGACGAGAAATATCTCCCCCCACCGGCTACGATCTCGATCGCCTTGACGATCTCATCGGTCGAGACGTCCTTGAGGATATAGCCCGCAGCGCCGCGCATGACGGAGGAGGAGATATATTCGCGGCTGTCATGCATCGACAGCATCACGATCCGTGCCTCGGGCAGCTCTTTGCGGAAAAGCTCGATCGCATCGATGCCGCTGAGCTTCGGCATGTTGATATCCATGAGCACGACCTGCGGCCGGACCTGTTTTCCAATATCGAGGCCGAGCTGTGCCGACGCCGCAGTGCCGGAGACTTCGATATGGTCGAAGGTTTCGAGCACGGCCTTCAGGCCATCGAGCACGAGCGGATGATTGTCGATCAGCAGGATCTTGATCTTGAAGCGGTCGGTCATGCGGCTTCCGCGCGTGTGAGTGGAAGGCGATTGGCCGATTTCGGCATCATCGCCGTCAGCGTCGTGCCCGCCGCGCTGCTGTCGATCAGAAGCAGGCCACGGAAATGCGCCATCCGTTCCTGCATGTTGCGCAGGCCGAGGCCAGATCTATCCGCGGCCCCCTCCTTGCCGAAGCCGGTGCCATTGTCCGACACTGTCATGCGCGCGCGTCCCCCATCAGTCCAGAGCCTGACGTCAAGCCTGGTGGCGCCGGAATGCCGTTCGACATTGTTGAATGCCTCCTGCGCGACGCGGTAAAGGGCTGTGCTCGCCTCCGGCTTCAGCATATCGACGAAGCCCGCCGCGCCGATTTCCGTCTCGATTGCCGTGCGCTCGCCAAAATGATGGCAGAGCGCTTCAAGCGCTGCAGTCAGTCCGAGATCGTCGAGGGCACGTGGACGCAGATCATGGGAGAGCCGCCTGATCTCTTTGATCGCGCCGTTCAACGCTTCGACACCGCGGTCGATCGTGACGGCGGCCTCCTCGACATTGGTCTTCACCTTGCGGCTGGCAAGGTCCATCGTGTAGCGCACGCCAAGCAGGTTTTGGGAGATGCCGTCATGCAGTTCCCGCGCCAGCCGCGAACGCTCCTCTTCCTGTGTGTCGATCACCCGTTGGGTCAATTCTTTTAGCCGGCCATCGGCCATGCGGCGTTCATGGAAGGTGAGAAACATGCAGGTGGTGAACACGACCAGCACCGCAGGCACGGCGATCAGCGCGACGATCACAAAAGTCTTCTTGATACTGGCGCGCATGGCGATGTTCGCGGCGGCACTTTGCGCATAGACATCGTCGAGATAGACACCGGTCCCTACGACCCATCGCCATTTGTCGAGGCTGACGACAAAGGACAGCTTGTCGGCGATCTGTCCGGTGGACGGCTTCTGCCATTTGTATTGGTGCAGGCCACCGCCGGCCTTGGCCGTGGCGATCAGTTGGGCGATCACCTTGTCGCCATCGGGGTCGGTCAGGTTCAGCCAGTTGCGCCCGTGCCGAAAACTCTGGCGCGGATGAACGATATTGTTGCCGTCATAATCATAGACGAAGAAATAGCCGTCCTTGCCGTAATCGAGCGAGGTCAGGATCGCCGCCACCTTGTCCTTGGCGGCCTGGTCGTCGAGAGCCGCTTCGCCATAGGTTGACTGGATTGCCGACAGTGCGAGATGGGTCAGGTTGAGAATCTCGGCTTCCTTGGCCTTCAGCATATTCTGCTCGAATGTCGCGATATTATCTCGGGCGAGCTTTGCCGATTGCCAGGTGATGAAGGCCGTGATCGCCAGGATCGCAATCACCAGCGGAATGATCGCAAGCGCGATGATCTGATGTCTCAACGTCACGAGATGGACTCCCAAGGTGGCCGATAGGCCGAGAATTCCATTCAGTAAGGCGTCAAGTATGGCATGCGGTCAAGCGGGGCTGAGTGCGTGCTTGCGATCTGATGTTTCGTCGCCCCACCTTATTTCGCTGAAAAGAAGCTTTGGATCGCAAGCGCTGCAGCGCCCCGCGCCCAATAGTCGGGATGCCAGTCGATGACGAGTTCAGGTCTGGTCAGGGGATACTGGCGTTCGAAACCCTGCCGGACCGCATCCGTCAAATGCGACCCGAAACGAATAGCCTCGCCGCTCACGATGACTAGCTTCGGATCGACGAACATGACGAGGTTGGCGAGCCGCTCGCCCAGTTCACGGCCGGTCTGTTCAAGAAACGCGATCGCCTCGGGGTTGCCGCTTTCGGCAGCGTGCTGGAGGTCGGTTCCGTCTCCGATCAGCCGCCATCGCTCCATGAGCGAGGGTTCGGAAAACCGCGCATCCCACGTCGCCGCGGATGCCGGATCGCCCGGGTCACGGCAGAATCCGATCTCGCCGGCCGCATAATGCGACCCGCTCAGCACCTGTCCGTTTATAACAACTGCTGCCCCGACCCCGGTTCCCATGATGAACACCGCGATCGAACCATGCGCACGCCCATGACCGAAGAGTTGCTGCGCAATGGCATAGGCGTTGACGTCGTTGTCGATCCACACGGGAATGTTGGCACTGGCCTCGACCAGGGCGGCGATCGGAACCGTGTCCCAACCGAAACGGTGCGACCTCATGCAGACGCCCCGATCCCGGTCGATGAGCCCCGGCAGCCCCAGACCCATGCCGACGAGTTTCCTGCGCCGTTCGTCTTCATCCGGCATCAGGCGCGCGACGATATCATGGCATTTTGCCGCCACGATTTCCGGCGACGGTTCGGGAATATCGAGCTGGATGGATTTGAGAGGGGAGGTCGCCAGGTCGGTCAACACCGCCTCGATACTCCCAGACATGATCTTGACGCCGATCGAGTATCGACTGGCATAATCGATCTGCAGCGAGATGGGCCGGCGGCCTCCCGAACTCTTCTGTTGCGGGCCCTCGAAAATAAGGCCGTCTTCCATCAAGTCGGTGATGAGCGTGGTCACCGCTGCTCCGGATAATCCCGTTGTCTGCGCGAGCTCCACCCGGCTGCGCGAGCCTTCCCGCCGCAGGATATCGAGAATGAGCCTTCGGTTCGTTTTCCTGATTTCCGCGGGGTCGCCTTTTCCGTGCATCGCGATGGACATCTCATTGATCTTCCTACGATCTCTCATAATCCCGAGACGCTGTACATCTCCTACTTACTTAATTATCTTAATTAAGTATTGCAATATGCGTGATCCGGTGTTATCAAGCTGACCGACAAAGGGCGGGAACGGAACACGGGATCACCCGAGCCAAAAAGCCCGAGAGTACCGGAGGATCAATTGCGGATCATTGTTTCAACCAGCCAGGCCGCCTGGGTGGAGGATGAATGTCGCCCTGTCGGCGGCAATGCGGACGTAGAAGCATCTGGCACGATAACGCCGAATTTCCGCGGCTTCGGCGCCTGCTTCAGCGAGCTATCATGGATCGCCCTTCAGGCGGCGGAAGAGGGCTCCCGCGCTATCCTGATCGACAAGGTCTTCTCGCCGCAGGGTCTCGATCTGCATTACAACCGTCTTCCGATCGGCGCGAGCGACTTTGCCGAAAGCTGGTACAGCCATAACGAAACCGAAGATGATTTCCCGATGGAGCATTTCTCCATCGCACGCGATCACCGTTATCTCCTGCCTTATCATCGCGCCGCCAGAGCGGCGCATGGCCGCGATTTCACCCTCTTCGCGTCGCCCTGGAGTCCGCCGACCTGGCTCAAGGACCACAAGGCCCATAACTTCGGCAGGCTCATCTGGAAGGATGAATATCGCAAGGCGCACGCGCTCTATCTCGTCAAATTCGTCGAAGCTTACAGAGAGCTCGGCATTGAGATCAGTGCCGTACATGTCCAGAACGAACCTGACTCCGATCAGAAATTCCCCTCCTGCTGCTGGACCGGCGATCGGCTGCGTGACTTCATCCGCGACGATCTTGGCCCCGTCTTCGACGTCAGGCGCGTGGATGCGGAAATCTGGCTCGGAACCATTGAACGTCCGAGTTTCAACGATTGGGTTGCGCCAACCCTGCTCGATCCCGTCGCGCGGCGAAGGATCGGCGGCGCCGGCTTTCAATGGGCGGGCAAGAACGGCATTCAGCGGTTTCGGCAAGCCGCGCCGGATCTGCCCCTGATCATGACCGAAAATGAATGCGGCGACGGCGCCAATAGCTGGGCCTATGCGCATTATGTCTTCGATCTCGCGCAGCACTTCCTGAGCAACGGCGTGCAGGCCTATGTCTATTGGAATGTGGTGCTCAAAAAGGGCGGCATCAGCACCTGGGGCTGGAAGCAGAACTCGATGTTCTCAGTCGATGACCAGACGGGCGAGTTGATCGAGAACCCCGAATATCAGCTCATGCGCCATCTTGCAGGCTTTGTGCGGGAAGGTGCTGCGGTGCTTGAGACGTCCGGGCGCTGGGCGGCAAACGCGATCATGTTCCGCAACCATGACGGCACCGATGTCGCCGTGCTGCAAAATCCCCTGAACGAAGAATGCGAAGTCCGCGTCGGCATTTCCAACGCGGTCTGGTCGGCGGTGCTGCCGCCCAAGTCCTTTGCCACGCTTACCAACCGGGCCTGATGGAAACGATCACGGCTCACACCTGAAGGAGGAGAGAATGAGAAAGCTTACCATGCTGGCCGCGATACTCGCGGCGGGAACCTCTATGATTGCGTCGGTGGCGCTTGCCGGCACGACCGTCAAAATATTCCGCTCTGAGACGAGCCCCGATGAAAGGGCGTTCAACGAAGAGGTTGCCAAGACATATGAGGCCACCCATCCCGGCATCGACATCAAGTTCGAATATGCGGAGACGGAAGCCTTCAAACAGAAGCTGCCGACCCTTCTCCAATCCGGCGATAAGCCCGACATTTTCTACAGCTGGGGCGGCGGTGTTCTCAAGGACCAGGCCGCGGCCGGCTTCCTTAGGGATATCAGTGCCGAAGTGAACGGGGCCTGGGCGAAGTCGCTGTCGGCGGCCGGCGTCAATGCCTTCACGGTCGATGGCAAGGTGGTCGGGGTTCCCGTGAGCGCCAGTGACGTCGGCTTCTGGGTCAACAAGACGCTTGCCGCCAAGGCCGGTATCGATCCGGCCGCGATCAAGACCTGGGACGATTTTCTCGAGGCGGTCAAGAAGGCGAAGGCCGCCGGCATCACGCCGATTGCCGTGGGGGGCAAGGACAAGTGGCCGCTGCATTTCTATTACGGCTACCTCGCCGTCCGGGAAGCGGGACAGAAGGGCTTCGCCGGTGCGATGGCAGGGGCGGGCGACGGATTCGGTTCCGAAGCGTTCATAAAGGCGGGCCGTGAATTCAAACGCCTCATCGACCTAAAGCCCTTCCAGGCTGGGTTCATGGACGCCACCTACAGCCAAGCCTCCGGCATGTTTGGCGACGGCAAGGCCGTCTTCCATCTCATGGGCGATTGGGACTATGATTCCGCGCGCAAGAATTCCGTAAGCGGGAAGGGGATTCCTGACGCCGACCTGGCCCTGATCCGCTTTCCCGCCGTCAAGGACGGCGTGGGCGCTCCGACCGATACCTTCGGCGGCATCAACGGCTGGGCAGTCACGGCGTCCGCCAAGCCGGAAGCGATCGACTTCCTGAAATTCTTCACCACCAAGGAAATCCAGTCGCAGTCCGCCGAGAAGGGCTTCTTCATTCCGGTCGCGATCGGGGCCGAGAAGGGTTTGAAGAACCCGTTCTTCGCCCAGATCTCTGCTGCTCTCGGCCGGTCGACATTCCACCAGGTCTTCCTCGACCAGGCGCTCGGCGCGAATGTCGGCGCAACCTTCAACGACATGTCCGCCGATCTCGCGCAGGGCAATACCACGCCCGAAGATGCCGCGGCGGCCATCCAGGACGCTTGGGTCAATCGGTGATGATCTGGGGCGGCGGCGTGGCCCCCCCCGCCCGTATCCGGATTGGGAGGAGGATGCAATGCAAGTTGATGGTTTGGCCACTCGACCCGCGACGGCTGGCGCGCCGAGTTGGATTCGCGATAGCAGGCTGCCTGCGATCGCCTTGATGCTGCCGCCCGCTCTACTGCTGTTCACGGTCTTCGTGATCCTGCCTTTGATCGATGCAGGTTACTACAGCTTCTTCAAGTGGAATGGCTACGGCTCGCCGACCGACTTTGTCGGTCTGCAGAACTATGTCCAGGTTCTCAACCACTCGGTCTTCTACCGTTCACTGCTCAACACGCTGATCATCCTGCTGGTATCGTTCGTGGTGCAGATACCGTTCGCTCTCGGCCTGGCGCTGCTGATCTATCGAAAGACACCGACGAACACTATTTTTCGGATGGTCTTCTTCGTGCCCTTCATTCTCGCCGAGATCGCCTCCGGCCTGATCTGGAGTTTCGTCTTCGACGGCAATGTCGGGCTTGCGGCAGGATTGTTCCGATCGCTCGGGCTCGAACCGGTTTTCGTGCTGGCCGACAGGAACTGGGCCTTCCTCGCGATCACGATCGTCGTCGTCTGGAAGTATTTCGGCTTTCATATGATGGTTTATATCGCCGCCCTGCAAGGCGTGCCCGAGGAACTCATCGAAGCGGCCAAGATCGAGGGCGCGGGGCGCGCAGCGATTGCCCGCCACGTGCTCATCCCGCAAATCAGGTCCGCCCTGGTCGTCAGCGGCTTCTTTGCGGTCGTCGGCTCGCTGCAGCTCTTCGACGTCGTCATTCCCCTGACGAACGGGGGACCGTCGAACTCGACCCACACGATCGTATCCTATCTCTACACCTTCGGCCTGCTGCGCTTCCGCATGGGCTACGGCAGCGCCGTCGGCGTCCTGCTCTTCATCGCGGCCGTCACCGTCGCGGCCGTCTACCAGACCCAGCTCAATCGGGAGGCTCGTCGATGAAAATGTCGGAACTTCTGCCGCGTGCCGGCCGGTGGCTGGCGCTGACCATCACCTCCGTCTTCGTGCTGACGCCGATGCTGGCAACCGTTCTCGGTGGCTTCAAGACCAACGGTGAACTGCRCATCAATCCGTTCGGGCTGCCGCAGGAATGGCACCCGGAATTCTATTCCGCCATCGCGCTCGATCCGGCTTTCTGGCGATACATGGGCAATTCGCTGATCATATCGATGTCGACCGTCGCGTTGACCTTGATCGTCGGCGCGGCCGCGGCCTATGTCTTCGCGCAGATCAAGTTCTTCGGCGCGCGCTATCTCCAGTCCTATCTCCTGCTTGGGCTGGTGTTTCCGTTTGCAACCGCGATCCTGCCGCTGTTCATCAAGGTCAGGGACCTCAATCTGCTCGACAGCCTGTGGGCCGTGATCCTGCCGCAGACGGCCTTCGGTCTTTCTCTGTCGATCATGCTGTTCAAGACCTTTTTCGAGCAATTGCCCAAGGAACTGTTCGAGGCGGCCTATGTCGAAGGATGCGGCTATATCCGCTTCTTCTGGCAGTTCACCCTGCCACTGTCGACGCCCATTCTCGCGACCGTCGGAGTCTTCGCCTTCGTGTCGAGCTGGAACAATTTTCTGCTGCCGCTGGTGGTGTTGAACTCCAGGGAGCTGTTCACCTGGCCGCTCGGGATGATGCAGTTCCGCGGTGACTACATGGTCGAATGGAACCGCACGCTGGCTTTCATAGCGCTGACGATCATCCCATCGATCGCCTTCTTCTTCGCAGCCCAGAAATACATCGTCGCCGGCCTGACGGGCGGAGCCGTCAAAGGCTGACGCTTGGAGCATGAAATCCAACTGGAGGAAACAAAATGACAGATGTGGCAATCAGTTCGCTCAACAAGACGTTCGGCGCCGTGGAGATCATCCCCAACCTCGATCTCCTCGTCCCGCACGGCTCCTTCACGGTCCTCGTCGGGCCGTCGGGATGTGGGAAATCGACCTTGCTGCGCATGATCGCGGGATTGGAAACCCCATCCCGCGGCACAATCGCCATCGGCGGCGCGGATGTCACGCACGAAGAGCCGTCCAAGCGCGGCATCTCGATGGTCTTCCAGTCCTATGCGCTCTTCCCGCATATGAGCGTGCGCCAGAACATCGATTTCGGCATGCGCCTTGCCAAAATGCCGAAGGAGGAGCGGGACAAGCGCGTCGCCTACGCGGCCTCGGTCCTGAAACTCGAAACCCTTCTCGACCGTAAGCCGGCCGCCCTTTCCGGAGGTCAACGCCAGCGCGTCGCCATCGGACGCTCGATCGTCCGCAACCCCAAAGTCTTCCTGTTCGACGAGCCGCTTTCGAACCTGGACGCGGCACTGCGAACCCAGATGCGGGTGGAATTGGCGGAACTTCACCAGAGGCTCGGAGCCACGATGATCTATGTGACCCATGACCAGGTGGAGGCGATGACGCTTGCCGACCAGATCGTCGTCATGAATGCGGGACGCATAGAACAGGTGGGCGGTCCGCTCGAACTCTATGAGCGGCCCGAGACCGAGTTTGTCGCCACCTTCATCGGTTCGCCGAAGATGAACCTGATCCGGGGCACCGCCGCAGAAGAATTCGATGCCGCCACTGTCGGCATCCGGCCGGAGCATGTCATCTTCGATCGGCAAGGGCCCTGGGAAGGCAAAGTCAGGCTGATTGAGCGGCTGGGAAATGAATCCATTGCCTATGTGGATGCTGAAATAGGCGAGATTACAGTTCGTACCGCAGGCAACATCGAGATCCCAAATGGCGACGCGGTCCGTCTGGCTCCGCAGGGCGAGCACCTGCATCGCTTCGACAATGAGGGGCGCAGGAAAAGATGACCTGCTCGTGAAAGGTGGGGCGAATGACCTGCTTGGTGCCGGTGGAAAACGACCTGGGCGGCAGTTGCGGCCAGTTTCGCCAAAGGTCTGCCCCTGCGATTGAGTATTCGGATCGCGTGGAGGAAGGTCGTCAGGACGCCCGGTCTTGAGCCTGGAATGTTCGCCGCGGCCCCCCTGCCTTCCTTCAAAGTCCCAGCGCACAACCATCCTTGCGCGGCTCGGAACCTCCCGTCAGCGTGCCGTTCGCCCAGTCGATACGGATTGCCTGTGCCCCGCCGATCGGGTCCTCTGCCGGAATGATTTCGAAGCCGCGGTTGCAGAGTTCAACTGCCGTCTCGGGGGATAGGGTGTGCTCGGCCTCCACCTTCGTACTGCCTGACACCGGCACCACTCTCGGCAGGTCGATGGCGTCCTGGATATCCATGCCAAAATCGAACACTTTTGATATGAGATGGGCGTGGCCCATCGCCTGATAGTATCCGCCCATGACGCCAAACGGCATCTCGACCCGGCCATCCCGGACCACCATCCCCGGAATGATCGTGTGCAATGGCCGTTTGCGAGGCGCCACGACATTGGGGTGATCGGAAGCAAGCGAGAAGCTCTGGCCGCGATTGTGGAGCACGATGCCGGAGCGGGGTGACACCAGACCCGTGCCAAAACTGTCGAAGATCGAATTGATGAAGCTTACGGCATTCCGATCCCTGTCGACCACGGAAATATAGACCGTATCCCGATGGCGGGGCATTTCGAACGACGGTAGGTCCCAACGCGCCCGCTTGAGATCAATCTTGCCGGCAAGGAGATCTGCGGTGGCGTCAGACAGCAGCGCGGAGACGGGAATGTCAGCCTTGTCAGGATCCGCAAGCAAGGCATCGCGCGCCGCATAAGCAAGCCGTGTCGCCTCGATCTCGATGTGCAGCCGGTCAGTCGATTGCGGATCACCCTTTGCCTCGAAACGGGAGAGGATGTTGAGGATCATCAGTGCGATCACGCCCTGCCCGTTCGGTGGGCATTCGTAAATGTCGTGGCCGCGGAATTCGGACTTGATCGGCGTGACATAGTCACCGCCGGCGGCAGCGAAATCCTCCATCGTATGCAGTCCGCCAAGCCCACGCAGATAGTCTACCATGTCCTCGGCGACCGGCCCGGTATAGAAGGCATCGCGTCCCTTCCTGGCGATCAGGCGCAATGTCGCGGCCAGTTCGGGCTGGCGATGCACCTCGCCGATCCGGGGTGCACGGCCTTTCGGCAGGAAAATCCGTGCTGCCGTCGCGTCGCGGGAAAGCAGGCTTTCTTCCAGCAACCAATCACGGTGCACGCGCGGAGAGATGGCATATCCCTCTTCGGCAAAGCAAATTGCCGGGGCAAGCACCTGGTCGAACGGCAGCCTGCCGTGATCGGCGTGCAATCGCGTCCAGGCGTCGATCGCGCCCGGGATCGTGACCGCGCCGGGAGAGTGGCGCTCGACCTCCGTCATGCCGCGTTCGATGAACCAGTCGCGCGTCAGTGCGGCCGGCGTGCGGCCTGATCCATTGAAAGCAATGACGTCGCTCGATTCGCCTGGCGATAGCAGCGCAAAGCAGTCGCCGCCGATGCCAGTCGAGCCCGGCTCGACGACACATTGCACCGCGCAAGCTGCGATCGCCGCGTCCATCGCATTGCCGCCGGCCGCGAGTATCCGGATGGCTGTCAGCGTTGCCGATGGATGCGAGGTCGCTGCCATCGCTTCGCATGCGACGACGACCGAGCGTGAGGGTTTCTCGAAATTGCGCACGGATGATCCTTTCTGTCAGGCGTGGCTCGTCGCGACCATGGTCGCTGGCGCGCTGCGCCGCATATCCGGCGACAACCTGTGTTCAAGTATGGACAGAGCCCGGATGAGCGAGAAGTTGAGGGCGAGATAGATGCCGCCGGCACAGATGAAGACCTCGACCGGACGGTAGGTTTGGGAAATCAGCCCTTGAGCGACGCTGGTGACTTCCATCAGCGTGATGATCGAGGCCAGCGACGTTCCCTTCACCATCAGAACGATTTCGTTGCTGTAGCTCGGGATGCATTGACGCAAGGCGAGCGGCAAAACGACGAGCCGATAGGCGAGAGCGCGTGACATGCCCAACGAGCGTGCAGCCTCGACGAGGCCGGCAGGCACGGACTGGATGGCGCCGCGCAGGATTTCGCTGCCATAGGCGGCGGTGTTGAGCGACAGCGCCAGAATGGCGCACCAGTGGGGCTCCCGGAACAATCCCCACAGCCCGACAGCTTGCAAGCCGTGACGAAACTGGCCCAGGCCGTAGTAAATCAGAAATATCTGCACCAGCAGCGGGGTGCCGCGGAAAAGGGCGACAAAGCCGCGTATTGGCAGGCGGACGAGCGCGGAACTGCCTTGCTGCACCAGTGCGAGTGTCAGGGCAAGCATGAAACCGATTGCGATCGAGGTGGCGGCCAGTTCCAGCGTCAGTGGCAGGCCCGATAGCAGTTTCGGCAGGATTTCCGCATAGAAGGCAAAATCGATCATGCGCCGCGGGCTCCGCGCCAGGCCCTGAATTCGGCCAGCCGGAAAACCTGGCCGGTGACGAGCGCAATGGCGAAATAGAGGAACGCTGCCGCGGTATAGAAGAGGAAAGGCTCTCGCGTCGAGCCCGAGGCGATCTGCGCCTGGCGCATCAGTTCGACGAGGCCGATCACCGAAATCAGCGCCGAGTCCTTCAGGACCAGTTGCCATACATTGCCGAGACCGGGCAAGGCGTGGCGGAGCAGTTGCGGCAGCATGACGAGACGCAATCTCTGCAAGCGCGACAGCCCAAGCGCCCGGCCGGCATCTGTCTGCCCTGGATCGATCGCAAGATAAGCGCCGCGGTAAACCTCCGATTGATATGCCCCGGAGATCACGCCGATCGCCACGACGCCGGCGCCGAAGGTCGGCAGTCCGACGAACCCCGCTCCGCCCAAAGCATGGTCCAGGCGGGTCAGCACGATGCTGCCGCCATAATAGAGAAGATAGATGGTCAAGAGATCGGGCACGCCGCGGAAGACGGTGCCATAGACGCTGGCCAGCCATCGCAGGGCGGCAACGGAGGAGAGGCGCCCGGCGGCCGCCGCGCCGCCGAGCAGGATCCCCGCCGTAAACCCGACCAGGGAGAGCAGCGCGGTGACGCCGGCAGCGATCAGCAGCGCCGTTCCCCAACCTCCTTCGCCGAAGCCAAGAAGTCCAAGTCCGTCAGTCATCTATGCATGCCCATGAAAAGAAACCAATCAGAGATGGTCATCAGGCGAAGCCGTGTCATTTGACCGGTGTCACATCGGTGTGGACCCACTTCATCGATATCTTCTTGATCGTACCGTCGGCAATGGCCTCGTCGATCGCCTTGTTCAGCATCGCCTTCAGCGCCGTATCTTCCTTGCGCAGGCCCGCTCCCGTGCCACGTCCGAAGACGCCGCCGACAAAGCCTGGTCCGGCGAGCGTATAGTCGGCGAATTCCGGCTTTGCGAGTGTGGCAGCCAAGGCTGTCTGCTGGGCAAAAAGCGCGTCGATACGGCCTGCTGCGAGATCGAGATCGTGCTCTTCCGTCGTCTTGTATTCCCGGATTTCCACGACATCGCCAAAATACTTCTTGAGGAAGTCGAGGTTCGTCGTTGCCGCCTGCACGCCGACAATCTTGCCCTTGAGCAGCGGTCTGAGCTTGTCGATCGCCGCTTGCGCGGCGGTGCCGTCGTCGAGCTTGAATTTCTCGCCGGTGATACCGAGCTTGCCAAGCTCGCTATCCTTGGCCGCGGCAAAGCCAGACGGATCGACAGCGTAAGCCTGGGTAAAATCGATCGTCTTGAGGCGCTTGTCGGTAATGAACATGCTCGCCATGATGACGTCGAACTTGCCGACCGTCAGCGACGGGATCAGACCGTCCCAGTTCTGGGCGATGATCTTGCACTCAATCTTCATCCGGGCGCAGAGATCATGCGCAAGGTCGATCTCCAAACCATCGAGCTTGCCGTCAGCCGTGGTGAAATTCCACGGGGCATAGGCGCCTTCGGTGGCGATGGTAATGGATTTTGGTGCGTCGGCGGCAACGGCGCCGAATGCGATGGTGCAGACAACCGCGGCGAGGGCGGCAATACGACGGATACTCATCAGATTTCCTCTCAGATTTCAGTGTTTGATTGTTTCCCCATCCGGTGCCGATTGTCTCCGGCTTCCGGTCTGCTACCGGCCGTCAACGGCGGCCGGGACTCGCGAAATCGGCCAACATCGGCGCGGTTTCGAGAATATGGGCCCGCATCACGGATTCGGCGTGCGCGGCGTCGCCGGTGCGAAGTGCCGTGATCAGGCGCTCATGCTCGTCGAGTGCGCTGACGGGTTTGTCGACATAGTCGAACCAGATCCGCATATAGGGCTCGATCACCACATGCAGTGTGGCGATCTGGCGGATCAGCTTGGGCCGGCCGCTGAGCTTGCAGATATAGAGGTGGAACTCCTGATGCCGGGCGACCCAGTCGCTGCTGCCGGCCAGTCCGGCACGCTCCATGCGCTCCAGCAGGCTTTGCAATTCTTCGAAGATCTCCGGTGTCAGCCTTTGCATGGCGAGCCGGACCGCAAGGCCTTCGAGGACGGAGCGGATTTCGAAGGTCTCGTAGATCTCCTCCAAGGTGAGGCCCGCGACGACGCAGCCGCGATTGGGCCTGAGCACGACAAGGCCGTCGGCCGCCAAACGGCGAAAGGCTTCGCGTACCGGCATGCGGCTCATGCCGACCTCCGCGGCGATGTCCTCCGCGATCAGCCGGTCGCCGGCGCGATACCGCCCAAGCCGTAATGCCTGATGGAGATAGCGATAGGCTTCCTGCTCGGCGGTCGAGCTTGCCGCTTCTTCGGTAAGGGACGGGATCATGCGTAAAACCCTGCTATTGGATAAATGTATCCAATCATCCAAATATCCATCGGTCAATGGAATTGTTAATGGCGCGACGCCAGGTGCGAATGCGGTCTAATCGTGAACCTGCAGGCGGTACCGCTGGTGTGGTTGACCGGGTTCGCTCACGCCAATCTTATTCGTTGCGCAAGATTGACTTCGTTCCCGCTTTTTCAATAAGTCCAAAGCTCTACGAAGCTCGAGGGGCAGGCAGGATGGCACGACCGCGACAGATTTCCGCAGAGGCCCTCAATGTTGAAATTCTCCCGCGCGTGGCTCAGGAGAGCGTCAAGCAGTGGACCTATCGCAGCATCCGCCATGCGATCATGACCGGACGCGTACCGCCGGGAAAACCGGTGACGATCAACGGGCTTTCCGAAGCCTTGGGCGTGAGCGCAATGCCGGTGCGGGAGGCGCTGCATCTGCTGGTCGCCGATGGCGCGCTCGAACATCTCGACAATCGCCGGGTCAGGGTCCCTGACATCACGCCTGAAAAATTCGACGAAATCATCGCGGCGCGCGTCGCTCTCGAGACCCTGGCGGCAGAACGCGCCATGCCCTTCGTCGACTTCGTCCGGCTTTCCCGGATGCAGAAGATCGATACCGAAATCGACGACGCTTATGATCGCGGCGATATCGAAGCCGGGATAGAACGGAACTTCGCTTTCCATCGCTGTTTCTATGAGGCGGGCTCAGCATCCGTATTGCTGCCGCTGATCGAGTCCGTGTGGCTTCGGCTCGGCCCCTTCATGCGCGAAGCAACCGAAAATCTCGACGAAACCTATCGTTTTGACCGGCACGGCGAAGCCATGCAGGCGATCAGAGACCGCAATGCGACAGCCCTGCGCGAAGCGATCGAGTCCGACATCCAGGACGGGGCAGGCTACCTGGGCCGCAAGCGTTTCGTGGCAAAATCGGTGTAGCTGGTTTTGACCCGTGCAGCTGTGTCCGAATTAATTTGATCAAATTAACTAGACTGTTGATCAAATATAGCCTATGAATGATCATCATTAAGGGCCGGAACTGCAGTGCCTTGGTGCGACTGCAACAGTTACCGGCCCAGATTCAGCGCATCGAGCCCTCTTCCCGAGGTGCCGCGCAGGCGGGTGTGATGATCATGTTGAGCAAGAGTTTGGATGTCGTTCAGGCGAATTTGACCGATGCGGGCGTGCCGCTCGTCCGGTCAGCGTCTCCGGCGGAAGCCTTCTTCGAAGCCAATCCCGATATCGAGGTGCTTGAGGCCTTCGTGGTCGACGTCAACGGCGTGCCGCGCGGCAAATGGATTCCGCGCGAGCGGGCGCTGGAAGTGCTCGCCAAGGGCATGGCCATGCCGCGATCGGTCTTTGCGCTCGACATCTGGGGGCGTGATGTCAACGCCGCTGGGCTTGCGGAGGGCACTGGCGATCCGGACGGCATCTGCATGCCGGTTGTGGGAACGCTGTCGCGGGTAAACTGGCTCAACCGCCCGACCGCACAGGTCATGCTCGACATGCGCAATGGCGACGGCAGCGATTTCCATGGCAATCCGAGGTCCACCCTGGCCGCTGTGCTGGCCAAATATGCGGATCTGCGACTCACCCCCGTTGCCGCGACCGAACTCGAATTCTATCTGATCGATCCGCTGCGCTCGGCGCTCGATCCTGTCCGGCCACCCAAATCGCGCGAGGGCAGGTGGCACACCGGCCAGACGCAGGTGCTGTCGATCTCCGAACTGGAAGACAATGAGGACGTGTTTGCCGATATTGCCCGCGCCTGCCGCGCACAGGGCGTACCTGCCGATACCGCGCTTCGCGAAAACGGCCCCGGACAATACGAAATCAATCTCCACCATGTCGCCGATGCGTTGAAGGCGGCGGATTATGCCGTGCTGCTCAAACGCATCGTCAAATCAGTAGCCCGCAAGCACGATCTCGATGCGACCTTCATGGCGAAACCTTATGGTTTGCAGGCCGGCAGCGGCATGCATGTGCATTTTTCGATCCTCGATGAGCGCGGCGACAATATCTTTGCCGCCGAAGACGGATTGTCGGAAAAGCTGATGCATTCGGTCGGCGGGCTGATCTCCTATATGCCCGACAGCATGGCCGTTTTCGCGCCGCATGCCAATTCCTATCGCCGGCTCAGGCCAAGCGAGCATGCGCCGACCTACG
The DNA here is from genome assembly GCF_056403475.1 of Rhizobium sp. P2_G9. Classification (NCBI taxonomy): domain Bacteria; kingdom Pseudomonadati; phylum Pseudomonadota; class Alphaproteobacteria; order Hyphomicrobiales; family Rhizobiaceae; genus Rhizobium; species Rhizobium sp. P2_G9. The sequence continues at coordinate 133,977 of NZ_JBFUFK010000008.1, forward strand.
CTTCCTGGGGCATCGACAATCGGTCGGCCGCCGTCCGCGTCATCAAAGCCGGCAAGGCCGCGACCCGGATAGAGCACAGAGTGGCCGGGGCAGACACCAATCCGTATCTGGTGCTGGCGATGATCCTCAATGCGGCGCTCGCCGGCATGAAGGAACGGATCGATCCCGGCAGCGCCATCGACGGCGACGATCACGGCGTTGGACATGATGCGCTGCCGACAAACTGGGATGTGGCGCTGTCGCGGTTTTCCAAGTCGGGCTTTGCCCTCGGCACGTTCGGCGCGCCCTACCGCGCACTCTACAAAGCCTGCAAGGAGCAGGAACTTTCGGAATTCTCCCACAGGGTCACGGACGTCGAATACGACGCCTATATCAGGACGGTGTGACATGAACGTTCTCGCAAAATTCGACAATCCCGGCCATATCAGGTCCTGGTATGCGGCGACTGCTCTGGAACAGGCCCCACGCCCCGCGCTTCAGGGCGAGATCCACACCGATGTCTGCATCATCGGCGCCGGATTCACCGGCGTTTCGGCGGCGCTGGAGCTCGCCGAACGCGGTTTCAAGGTGGCGGTGCTGGAAGGCGAGCGGATCGGCTTCGGCGCTTCCGGCCGCAATGGCGGCCAGATCGTCAACGGCTACAGTCGCGATCTCGAAACCATTGCCAAGCGCTACGGCAAGGCGAAGGCCGATGCGCTCGGCCTGATGTCGCTGGAAGGCGGCAATCTCATTCGGCAACGTGTCGCCCAATATGACATCCGCTGCGATCTCCGCCACGGCGGCTTCTTTGCCGCCTTTACCGCCAAGCAGATGCGGGAAATGGAAAAGGTGCGGGCCGAGTGGACGGCGCATGGCCATGACGGGCTCGAAATGGTGTCCGCATCCGAAGTCGGGAAATATGTGCAGAGCCACCGCTATATCGGCGGCATGATCGACCGGCTCGGCGGCCATATCCATCCGCTCAATCTCGTCATTGGCGAGGCGCAGGCGGCAGAAAGGCTCGGTGTTCGCTTTTTCGAACGCTCCCGGGTGACGAATGTCACGCCGGGGGCAAATCCTGTCGTCTCGACCGATCAAGGACAGGTCAGGGCGAAATTCGTGCTCGTCTGCGGCAATGCCTATCTCGGCAGGCTCCTGCCGGAGATCGGCGGCCGGATGATGCCGGTGTCCAGCCAGGTCATGGCCACCGAGCCTCTCGATCCCCAGATGATCGAGGCTTTGCTGCCCGCCGATTATTGCGTCGAGGACGCCAACTATGTTCTCGATTACTATCGCCGCACCTCAGACAATCGCCTGCTTTATGGCGGCGGCATCGGATATGGCGGCAGCGATCCCAAGAATCTGACCGGTGTGATCCTGCCCAATTTGCTCAGGACGTTTCCGCAGCTTGCCGGTGTTCGCATCGACTATGCCTGGAGCGGCAATTTCGCGCTCACGCTCACCCGCATTCCGCATGTAGGCAAACTGTCCGATACGGTCTATTTTTCCCACGGCGACAGCGGCCATGGCGTCACCACGACGCATCTGCTCGGAAAAATCCTCGGCGAGGCTGTGGCCGGACAGGCAGGGCGCTTCGACGTCTGGTCGTCGCTGCCGAACTTGCCGTTCCCGGGCGGCCGCAGCTTCCGCGTTCCGCTGACGGTTCTCGGTGCATGGTGGTACGGCATGCGCGACAGACTGGGCGTGTGACGATCGGAGACCGTCTCATTCGTCGAAAATCAGGTCCAGCAATTCGCGGATTTGCGGCAAAAGGCGGCTGTAGTGCTCCTCAAGGCTCAAGGTATCGTCCTTGATCAGGGCGGTATAATGCGCAATCCAATGGTTATAGATGACGTTCGCCAGCATCTCAGCATCATAATCACCTCCGCGGCGCGTCTTGCAGGGACGATCGGCGAGAACGGCCTTGATCGTGTCTTTGAGAACGCGGTCGATTTGGCTGTAGCGTTTGACGAACTCGGATTCCGGATTGCGGATCGCAGCCGAATCCGCATAGCGCCAGACTGACCTGCTGAAGATTTGCAGCGAAAATGCTGAAAACTCGGCCAACAACTCGGCCATATCGTCATAGAGCCGCGGATGACTGCGCTTGGGCCGGGAACGATTGGCCTCGACGCCCCGTTCGTGACCTTCCAAGATGATCGCCAGCAGAAGGTCGTCGCGGCTGCCGAAATAATTGAAGATCGTCGGCGTCGAGACGCTGAGCTCGGCGGCGATTCCCGCCATCGTGGTTGTCTCGATACCCTGTTCCTCGAACAGCCGCTTGGCGCATGCAAGAATACTGTTCCGGCGCTCCTGCTTCTGCCTTGAGCGAAGCCCGACGGCCTGATCGCCCGCCATCCCGTTTCCTTCCTGCCAAAATATTTTATGGCGTAAAAGATTTTATTGACACAAACTTTTTATGACATACAGTATTAAACATAAGCGAACAACAAAAGAAAAACGGGAACGACATTGTTTGTGCGGCAACTGTGCCGCCAGCATCGAGGAGCTTAAAGACTGGGATTGCGCCTGATGCCAGGCGTTCGAAGCGATGCTTCGTCGCCGTCAGGTGTTTCAGCTATCCGGCAAGATTTGAGACGGGAATACCCATCCCGCGAGGGTTGGCGTGCGCTTAGGCGCGTCGATTGGATCGAAGGATCAGAGCTGGCTTTGAGCCCTGCGGCTCGGTCGGAGACAGAGGTCAATGGAACAACGAATGAGCTTGCCAAACTCGGATGTCGCTGCGGGTGGCGCGGTCAAGATGCAGAATATTGTGAAGGATTTCGGTGCGTTCCGTGCCGTGGACGATGTTTCCCTGGAAATCCGCCCGAACGAGTTCTTCACCCTGCTTGGACCATCGGGCTGTGGCAAGACGACGCTTCTACGCATGATGGCTGGCTTTGAGGCGCCGAGCACGGGCAGGCTTCTCCTCGACGGCAAGGACATAGCCGCTCTGCCGGCAAATCTCAGGCCCATCAACACTGTTTTCCAGAACTACGCTCTTTTTCCGCATATGACGGTCGCCGAAAATATCGGCTTCGGCCTGAAAATGCTCGGCAAGAGCAAGGCGGAAATTGCCGGGATCGTCGACGAAATGCTCGCTCTCGTGCGCCTCGACGGTGCGGGCAAGCGTCTTGTCACGCAGCTTTCGGGAGGCCAGCAGCAGCGCGTTGCACTTGCGCGGGCGCTGGCGCCGAAACCAAAAGTTCTGCTGCTCGACGAGCCCTTGTCGGCGCTCGACCTCAAGCTGCGCAAATCCATGCAGATCGAATTGAAGCGCATGCAGGAGGAGACGAGCATCACCTTCATCTTCGTCACGCATGATCAGGAAGAGGCCCTGACCATGTCGGACCGCATCGCCGTCATGGACAAGGGCAAGGTCCTGCAGGTGGGATCGGCGCACGAAATCTACGAACATCCTGCCGACCGCTTTGTTGCCGGCTTCATTGGCGAGACGAATTTCCTCGAAGGCAATCTGAGCGCAAGCAACGGGGCAACCGGAACCATTGTTCTCGACTGTGGGCTGACCGTCGATGCGCTGACATCGAAATCGCTTGCAGCCTCCGGGGCAATCACCATCGTCGTGCGTCCGGAACACCTCGAAATCGCGGCAGCCGGCACACCTGGAACGCTGGCCGCCACGATAGAGCGCATCGTCTATTTCGGCACCGACACCCATATCCACGCCCGTCTCGGCGACCAGACGGCGCTGACGATCCGTCGTCAGAACCGGCCCGGCGCAAGCGACGGGCTAGGCGAGGGGGCTCAAATCGGCGTCGCCATTCCCGCGGGCGTCGCCCAGGTTCTGAAGGATTGACCGAGATGTCAGCTGTACCGGCCGCAGACAGACAGCATGCCCGCCGCAATCTGGCGCTGGCCTCGCCCGCTATCCTGATCATGGCGATCCTGGGCCTGCTGCCGCTGGCGGTGGTGATCGCCTATTCCTTCATGGTTCCGGCGGATTATGGCGGCGTCGTGCCGAAATTCTCGCTTGAATCCTACATCTCGCTGCTGTTTCAGCGCGACATTTTCGACGACACGCTTTCCTTTTCCGGAGACTATCTCGAAATCTATCTCCGCACCGCGATCTTCGGCGCGATCACCACGGTGCTGTGCCTGCTCGTCGGCTTCCCGACGGCCTATTTCATGGCGACAAGACCGAAGGCGACCCGCAACCGTTGGGTTCTGCTGGTCACCATTCCTTTCTGGTCCAACCTTCTCGTTCGCACGATCGCGGTCATGTTCATCATCCGCGACGAAGGCCTGATCAATTCGATCCTGCTCGATCTCGGCATCATTGGTCACCCGATCACGATGCTCTACACCAATTTCGCCATCCTGCTCGGCCTGGTCTACAGTTTCGTGCCGTTCATGATATTGCCGATCTATGCCTCGCTGGAGAAATTCGATTTTCGGCTCGCGGAGGCAGGGTTCGACCTCTACGCCACACGTTTCCAGGTTCTGACGCGCATCATTGTCCCCTTGGCGAAACCAGGCATCATCACCGGCGCCATCCTCGTCTTCGTGCCGTCCTTCGGCGCTTATGTGACGCCGCTGCTCCTGGGAGGCGGCAGCCATCTGATGATCGGCGACCTCATTGCTCTGCAATTCGGCTCGTCGCGGAACTGGCCGCTCGGCTCGGCTTTCTCGATCGTTCTCATGGTCATCATCATGATCGCTCTTCTCATCCAGATCCGTCGCTCGGGGCAGGTGCGGCATGGCTGATCTCCCGACCTACGGCACCATCGACGTCAAGCGTCAAACCGGTTTCAGCTTCATTGCTGCCGTAACGATAACGGCGCTCTATGTTCCGATCCTCATCGTGCTGCTGTTTTCGTTCAACAATTCCACAAGCATCGGCGCGTCGTGGCAGGGCTTTTCCATCCGCTGGTATGTGTCGCTGCTCGACAATGGCGGCTTCTTCGACGCCGCCATCCTGTCGATCGTCATCGCCGTGTCGGCGACCGTCATGGCGACGGTGGTGGCCACCGCTGCGGCGCTGGCGACAACCCGCGTCAAACGTTGGAGAGGGCAGACGGCGACGGTCCTGACCATTACCTCGCCGCTGATTGTTCCGGAAATCGTCTCGGCGGTGTCGCTGCTCGCCTTCTTTTCCTTCGCTGCGCAGGCTTTTGGCATCAGCTTCGGCATTGCCAAGCTGATTGCCGCCCACACATCGTTCTGCATTCCCTTTGCCTATCTGCCGATCCGAGGTCGCCTCGAAGGCATGGACATCACGCTGGAGAATGCCGCGGCCGATCTTTACGCCAATCGCTGGCGGACATTCCGATACGTCACGCTGCCATTGCTTCTGCCCGGCATCATGTCCGGGGCGGCGCTCTCTTTCATCGTCTCTTTCGACGATTTCACCATCACCCAGCTGATCGCCGGGCCGGGGGAGACGACCCTGCCGCTGTTCATCTGGTCGCGCATCCGCAACACGGTAACGCCGGAGCTCAACGCCATGTGCACGTTGCTGCTTCTCGTCTCAATCGCGTTCATCGTCGTCTCTTTCATCTTCACCAAGAAAAGCCAGGACGAGGAATCCTGAAACCAAAAAGGGGAATACCGAAATGAAGAAGATAGCCTTGTTTGCGTTTTCAGCACTGCTGGCTTCGTCGACCAGCGCCTTTGCTGCGGGCGAGCTGCATATCTACAATTGGGGCAACTACACCAATCCCAAGCTGATCGAGAAATTCGAGAAGGCTTACGGTGTGAAGGTCACGCTCGACACCTATGATTCCAATGAGTCGATGATGGCCAAGATCAAGGCCGGCGGATTGGGCTATGATATTGTCGTTCCGTCCGACTATGCGGTCAAGATCATGGCGGACGAGGGTCTGCTGGAAAAGACCGAACCGGACCAGATGTCCAACTTCAAGAACATGAAGCCGGACCTGGTTCACCTCTATTACGATGATGGGCGTCACTACTCGGTTCCGTGGCAGGTCGGCATCACCTCTTTCTCGGTCGATACGACCGTCTACAAAGGTGACATCGATACCTGGGCCGTTCTTTTCGACCCGCCGGCCGAACTCAAGGGCCGCATCAACATCCTCGACGACATGGTGACTGTCATCCATGCCGTCGAACTCTACAAGGGCTTTCCCCGCTGCACATCCGACAAGGCGCAGTTGAAGGAGGTCAGCAAAATCCTCAACGCTGCAAAGCCGAGCTGGCGCACATTCAGCTACGACGCGCCGACGCTGCTCTCGTCCAAGGATGTCGATGCCTCGATGATCTGGGATGGCGCAGGAATCCGGGCACGCGCCAATCGCGCAACGCTGAAGTTTGCCTTCCCGAAGGAAGGCGCCGGAGGCTTCGTCGACAATGTCGCTGTCCTGAAGGGTGCGGCAAACCTCGAAAACGCCAAGCTGTTCCAGAATTTCGTCATGGAACCGGAAAATGCCGCGCTGATTTCCGACTTTGCCACTTACAATAACGGCATTGTCGGTTCGGAAAAGTTCATGTCCAAGGACATCAGCAATGCGCCGGAACTGCATGCGCCGGCATCGATGAAAATCAGCTTCGACCCGCCGTGCCCGCCCGAGGTCATCGATATCTACAACAAGATCTGGACCAATCTGCGCAAATAACTTGCGGAACATTGGCTGAAGCAACGGGCGGCGGCAGCGCCGGCGCCCGCCCGATGACTTATTTCATGGAAGCGAGATCATGGCCGAAATAGCCGACATCATCATCACCAATGGCAAGGTCATCACCATGGATGACGCCATGCCGCGTGCCGAAGCCATTGCGCTCAAGGGCAACAAAATCGTCTTCGTCGGATCGGCGGACACGGCGAAGGCTCATGCCGGGGAGGCGACACGCATAGTTGATGCTCGTGGCGCCACGGTCATGCCCGGTTTCAACGAATCGCACATGCATATTTTTGGCGGCTCGCTGAGCCTCACCCAGCTTCCGCTGTCGGGCGTTCGCGGACATGAACGGCTGAAAGTGCTGGTGGAAGCTTATGCCGCAGAGCATCCCGACCTGCCGTTGCTCGTCGGACACGGGGCCGATTACGTCCTTGTCGGCTCTGATGGTGCAGCACGGCAGGCATTGGATGCCATCGTCGCCGATCGGCCGCTTGTGGTCATGGCGGTCGACTATCACACCGCCTGGGCGAACACCGCGGCACTGGAAGCGGCCGGGATACTCAGGGGGAAAAAGCTCAGCGTCGGCAATGAGATCGTCATGGGTGCGGACGGTCTTGCCACAGGCGAATTGCGGGAGAGCGAGGCGATCGGGCCGGTGCTTGATCTGGGGGCGACGGGCGGTCGCGAGCGCTTCGGGGTGGCCACCGGCGGCGACCCGGACAATGTGACGGCGGAGCAAAGGGCCAGCGATGCCGCACTCTTCAAGCGTGGCCTCGCCTATTGCGCTTCGATGGGCATAACGTCGTTCCAGAACATGGACGGAAATCTCTACCAGCTCGAACTGCTCGACGAGATCGAGCAAGGCGCGGGGCTTCCGGTGCGCGTGCGCATGCCCTTCCATATGAAGAATTTCATGCCGCTGAGCGATCTCTCCGACAAGGCGGATGCGTGGCGCCGTCGCTATGACACGGATCGTCTTCGCTGCAATTTCGTCAAGATGTTTGCCGACGGCGTCGTTGAATCCGGCACCGCCTATATGGTCGGCGGCTATGGTGACAAGCCCGATGAAAACGGCGATCCACTGTTCACCGACGACCAGTTCCGCGCGATCGCCGCGGAGGCCGACCGTCTCGGCCTGCAGATTGCGGTTCATGCCATCGGCAGCGCTGCCGTGCGGCAGACGCTTGACGCCTATCAGGGGGCTATTGCGCTCAATGGCCGGCGCAACAGCCGGCATCGTATCGAACATATTGAAACCATCGAGACGGACGACGTGCCGCGTCTCAATGCACTCGGCGTCGTCGCGTCGATGCAGCCGACACATCCGCCCGGCACCGGGGCAACGCCGGTCGAACCCTATCTCAGCCGCATCGGCGAGAAACGGTGGCCTCTCGCTTTCGCCTGGCGGACCATCGCGGAGACTGGTGTGGAACTCGTGTTCGGCACCGATTGGCCGGTGACTGGCCTCGATCCGCTTGTCTGCATTCAGGAGGCGATGACACGCAAGCCGTGGAAGGAAGAGCTGAGAGACCAGAGGCTGAGCTTGATGGAGGTCCTCAGAGCCTATACCAGCAACGGTGCCTGGGTCGAATTCATGGAGGACCGGAAGGGCGTTCTCAAACCCGGCTATCTCGCCGACATCGTCGTGCTCGATGACGATATCGAGCGTGCAGCAAGCGAAGCGATCGGCCGGATCAAGCCGGTTCTGACGATCTGCGACGGCAAGGTCAGCTATCAGGCCTGACGCATTCAATTGCGGTCATTTTACAGTGCATGCCCGGGCATCCGCAGGTCTTCGATAGCTTGGAAACCCAAAAACGATACTTGGCATCGGTTCAGCTTCCATCGACTGCGCCAACCAAATGCGGGCTCCCCGATCCGAGCCCGCTCCCCTCGACCATAAAGCCGGTGGACGAGATCCGCCTGCCTGTTGCGAGGCTCGACAGCGTCGCTGTTGCAAATTATCTATGAAACATGACGATCGCATCAGAAGAGACAATCGCCAATCGCATTAGCCGCGTTCTCGCCGACCGCATCATCACCGGTGTGCTGGAGCCTGGCAGCAAGCTGAGGCAGGACCATATTGCCGATGAGTTCGGCACCAGCCATGTTCCGGTGCGCGAGGCGTTCCGTCGCCTCGAGGCGCAGGGTTTGGCGGTGAGCGAGGCGCGTCGCGGCGTGCGGGTTGCATCTTTTTCGTTCGCCGAGGTACAGGAAGTCGCGCGCATGCGTTCGGTGCTGGAGGCGCTGGCGCTGCGCCACGCCGCACCGCATTTGACGCCGCATATCCTGGATCAGGCGGAGGCGGCCGTGCTCGCCTGCGATGTCGCGGTTGATATCCGCCTGTGGGACGAGGCGAATCGCCGGTTCCACAGGCTGCTGCTTGCGCCCTGCGACATGCCGCGGCTGCTGACCGCGATCGATGATCTGCACATGGTGGGATCACGGTTTTTGTTCGCGAGCGGGCCTGGCGGATGGTTGCCGCGGCTCGATGCCGACCATCACGCCATTCTCGATCATCTGCGCAAGGGCCGGATCGACCAAGCTGTCGTCGTATTGGAGCGGCATGTGCAGAGAATCGGCCAGAAGCCCATACAATATGCTTCGGGCGCGACGGGCGCGGCGTTTGCGATCGAGGGCTGAGCGTGGCGCTCATCCGTATTTCTGATCCTTTTTGAAAAAGCAGAGCCAAATTCGCGGAGTTGATGGCTCGATGATTGCACACGCCATGGTGCGCGGTCCTTGGCCGGCGCACTGGCACGTCCGTGGCATAATGCAATCCTCTCCCTATGGTTGCTCGGAGAACTCATTTTCCCCGTGAGGGCTATTGCAAAATTCTGCGCGGCATAAAATTATAGATAAAAATGGATTCTATCTATTTATCCACATGGGAGAGCATTGATGTTGGTGGAATCGGCAGTGGTGAACGGAGAATCCGTCGAGACGCAGGCGGCTGGCATGCTCGCTTCACTAGAGGATGCCAGAACTATCTATAATTTGCCGTTCAACGATCTTCTCTTCCGCGCCCAGCAGGTGCATCGGACCCATTTCGATCCGAACGCCATCCAGATGAGCCGGCTCCTATCGATCAAGACTGGCGGCTGCGCCGAGGATTGCGGCTATTGCAGCCAATCCGCCCACTACCCGACAGGTTTGAAGGCCTCGAAGCTGATGGAGGTAGAGCGCGTGCTGACCGAAGCGCGCAAGGCCAAGGAGGGTGGGGCGACGCGCTATTGCATGGGCGCTGCCTGGCGCAATCCCAAGGATCGCGACATGGATGCGCTGGTCGCCATGGTCGAAGGCGTCAAGGCGCTCGGGATGGAAACCTGCATGACGCTCGGCATGCTGACCCCCGAGCAGTCCGGGACGCTCGCCGATGCCGGCCTCGATTACTACAATCACAATGTCGATACGTCCGAGCGCTATTATTCCGAGATCATCACCACCCGCACCTTTGCGGACCGGCTGGAAACGCTTGCCAATGTCCGTGACGCCGGCATCAAGGTCTGCGCCGGCGGCATTCTCGGCATGGGCGAGACGGTCGAGGACCGCATTTCGATGCTGGTGACGCTCGCCAACCTGCCGGTTCCGCCGGAAAGCGTGCCGATCAACATGCTGATCCCGATCCCGGGTTCGAAGCTTGCCGACGCAGCCCCGGTCGATCCAATCGATTTCGTTCGCACCATCGCTTTGGCGCGCATCCTGATGCCGCACTCGCATGTGCGCCTGTCGGCTGGCCGAACGGATATGAGCGACGAGATGCAGGCCCTTTGCTTCTTTGCCGGTGCCAATTCCATCTTCGTTGGCGACACGCTGCTGACGGCAGACAATCCCGGGGAGGATCATGACGCTGCACTGTTCCGCCGGCTGGGCCTGACGCCGATGCAGTTGGAACCGGCCTCTTGAGTTCGTCGGCTTTTGCCCGCTACGAGGCCACGCTCGCCGGCCTCGCGCGCAGGTCGCGGCTCCGCGAACTCACGCCCCAGCAAGGCGTGGATTTCACCTCCAATGACTATCTCGGCCTTGCCAGTGCGCCGCGGCTGAAAGCGGCGATAGCGGCGGCGCTGGATAGAGGCGTGCCCACCGGCGCCGGCGGCTCGCGGCTGTTGCGCGGCAATCACAGGGAACACGAGGCGCTCGAAGCAGAAGCGGCGGCATTCTTCGGAGCCGAGAAGGCTCTTTATTTCAGCAGCGGATTTACCGCCAATGTCGCGCTCTTCTCTTCCCTGCCGCAACGCGACGACCTGATCGTCCATGATGCGCTGATCCATGCCAGTGCCCATGACGGCATAGCTCAGAGCAAGGCGGAGGCGGTTGCCGCGCCGCATAACCAGGTTGATGCCTTTGATCAGGCGATCCGCCGCTGGCGGCAGGCCGGCGGCAAGGGTCATCCCTGGATCGCCGTCGAGAGCCTCTATTCGATGGATGGCGACCAGGCGCCCGTGCTCGAACTTGCGGACCTTGCCGACCGGCATGACGGCTTTCTCGTCGTGGATGAGGCGCATGCCACAGGCATACTTGGTCCCGGAGGCCGCGGCCTTGCCGCCGGGCCTGAGAGCCGCGGCAATGTGCTGGTGCTGCACACCTGCGGCAAAGCGCTTGGCGTGTCGGGTGCGCTTCTAGGCCTGCCCGCGACGCTCGCGAGCTTTCTGATCAACCGCGCACGCAATTTCATCTATTCGACGGCGCCATCGCCATTGATGGCGACGGGTGTGCGGGAGGCCCTGCGCATGATCGCCGACGAGCCTGAGCGGCGCGCGCACCTGGAGAGCTTGAGGAATTTTGCGGGCGAACAGCTGCAGTCACGACTGGGCATTGAACCCAGCGGCTCGCAGATCCTGCCGGTGATGATCGGCGACAATGCCCGTTCGCTGCGCATCGCCGACCGTATGCGGGCCGGTGGTTTCGACCTGCGTGCGATCCGGCCACCGACCGTGCCGGAAGGTACGGCACGGCTGAGGATATCCATCACACTCAATGTCGATGAAGGCCAGATTGCCGCCATGGTCGAGCACCTTGCAGCTGTTATCGAAGAGGAAAAGCCATGATCCAACGATTTGTGGTCTCCGGCACCGATACGGGCATCGGCAAGACGATCTTTTCCGCTGCTCTGACTGGTGCCTTAGGCGGATATTACTGGAAGCCGGTCCAGTCCGGGCTCGATGACGAGACCGATAGCGAAACGGTCGCACGGCTCGGCCGCGTGCCGCACCAACGCATCCTGCCGGAAGCCTATCGCCTTTCGGCACCCGCTTCGCCGCATCTCTCGGCTCGACTCGACGACGTGATGATTGATCCGGAAAGGCTCATGCCGCCGGAAACCGACCGGCCGCTGGTGATCGAAGGGGCAGGGGGGCTTCTGGTGCCGCTTCGGGATGATCTGGTCTTCGCCGATGTCTTTGCCCGCTGGCAAATTCCGGTCATCCTCTGCGCCAGGACGGCACTCGGCACGATCAACCACACGCTGCTGTCGCTCGAAGCGCTGAAGCATCGGGACATCCCGGTATTCGGCGTGGCCTTTATCGGCGATGAGAACCAGGAGACGCAGCGGATAATCGCAAAAATGGGCGGCGTCCGCTCGCTCGGCCGGTTGCCGGGCATTCCGCATCTTAGTGCCGATGCACTCGGCCGGGCATTCCGGGAGAATTTCGATCTCACCGCTTTCGCGGAGGTGTCCGCATGAGCCGCTCGGCTGTCTGGCATCCCTTCACCCAGCACGCGCTCGAACCGGTGATGAAACGTATCGCAGCGACAGACGGCGCCTATCTGATCGAGGAGGATGGCAATCGTATCCTTGATGCCATTTCGTCCTGGTGGGTGATCACCCATCGTCACCGGCACCCCGTGATCATGCAAGCGATCCGCGCCGCGACTGAAGCCTTTGATCAGATCATCTTTGCCGAATATTCGCACGAACCGGCCGAACAGCTCGCGGAAGGACTGATCGGCCTCGCCCCATCCGGATTGAAGCATGTCTTCTATTCCGATAGCGGCTCGACCTCGGTCGAAGTGGCGCTGAAAATGGCGCTCGGTTATTTCCACAATCGCGGTGAGCCGCGCGACCGCATCGTCGTGATGGAGGCGAGCTATCACGGCGACACGATCGGCACCATGTCGACCGGCGAGCGCGGCGTCTTCAATGCTGCCTATGAACCGCTGCTGTTCGGCGTCGACCGGCTGCCGTTTCCCGAGGCAGGCCGCGAGCAGCAGACGCTCGACATGTTCGAAACATTCTGTCGTTCGGGTCGTGTGGCCGCCTTGATCATCGAGCCCTTGGTTCTCGGTGCCGGCGGGATGAAGATTTACGATGCCGGCGTCCTTGCCGGGCTCAGGGAGATCGCAACCCGCCACGGCTGCCTGTTCATCGCCGATGAAGTGATGACCGGCTGGGGCCGGACGGGGACGATGTTTGCCTGCGAGCAGGCGAACATCTCGCCCGATATCCTCTGCACCTCCAAGGGTCTCACCGGCGGCGCTGTGCCGCTCGCAGCAACGCTGTGCACCGGCGATATCTTCGACGCGCACCTCTCGACCGATCGGCGCAAGACGTTCTTCCATTCGAGCTCCTACACGGCCAATCCGATCGCCTGTGCGGCGGCGGTTGCCAATCTGCAGATCTGGCGCAGCGAACCGGTCGTCGAGCGGATACGAAATCTCGAAGCGCTGCACCGGCAGAATCTTGAGCGATTTGAAGGCGACGCGCGCTTTGCCAACATCCGGCAGGCCGGAACGATTGCTGCGCTCGATCTTGTCGTGCCGGCCGGCGGCTATCTGGCCGAGGTCGGACCTCGCATGCGGCGGCTGTTTCGCGAGCGCGGATTTCTCATCCGTCCGCTCGGCAACGTCATTTACCTGATGCCACCCTATTGCCTGACCGCCGACGAACTTGGCCGCGCTTATGACGCCATCGACGAGGTGGCATCCATCGTCCTGGGGGCGCCCTGACGATGCAAACCTGGTCTTCCCGCATGATCGGCTTCGGCCATGCCGTGCCGGCGCGGCGCGTCGACAATGCCGAGATCGAGGCGAGCCTTGGGCTCGAACATGGTTGGATCGAACGACGGACCGGCATCCGGGCGCGTCACTGGGCGGGAGATGGGGAGACGCTGAGCGGCCTTGCCGCCGAGGCCGGGCGAATGGCACTCGACGATGCGGGTGTCGCTCATGACGAGATTGCCTTGACGCTGCTGGCAACCTCGACCCCGGACCATCTGCTTCCGCCTTCGGCGCCCTTGCTCGCCCACCGGCTGGGCCTGGAAAAATCCGGTGCGATCGATCTCGCAGGCGCCTGTTCGGGCTTTCTCTATGCACTCACCCTCGCGGACGGCTTTGTTCGCGCCCAGGGACGCGCGGTTCTCGTGGTCGCCGCTAACATTCTCAGCCGGCGTATCAATCCCGCAGAGAGGGCCAGTGCGGTCCTCTTCGCCGATGCCGCGGGCGCTGTCGTGCTCGCACCCAGCCGCGACCGCCAACGCGGTCTTCTTGCTGCTGAACTTGCCTCCGATGGCGGCGGCTATGATCTGATCCATATACCGGCGGGGGGCAGCAATCGGCCTTTTTCGCATGATATCCCGGCGGAGGATTTCCTGATGACGATGCGGGATGGCCGAGAGGTGTTTTCGCGGGCTGTCGAGCTCATGACCAGGACATCGCAAAGGGTGCTCGATCGGGCGGAAATCGCCATCGGGCAGATCGATCGGTTCGTCCCGCATCAGGCCAATGCACGCATGTTTGACGCCGTTTGCGGCAATCTCGGCATCGATCCGGCAAGAACGGTGCGGACGATCGAAACCTTCGGCAATTCCTCCGCTGCCACCATCCCGCTTTCGCTTTCCGTCGCCAGGAAAGAGCGACCATTTGCGGAGGGCGAGACGCTGCTGCTGACCGCTGCCGGGGCCGGTTTGACGGGCGGTGCAGTGGTCTATCGAGTCTAGCCGACGAAGGCGGTCTCCATTGCAAAGGCGTTCACCCGACATGAATGCTATCCGAACCGTTCCTGCAGAGACGGCGTCCGATCATCCGCCCGCTCACAAAAATCCATCCCGATATCGAGCGTTGGCGCACTGTGCGTACACCAGCCGACCGAGATCAGGTCGACGCCGGAAGTAGCGATGGCGACGGCGGAGGCCTTGGTCACGCGGCCGGAGGCCTCGGTGATCGCGCGGCCGCCGACCATGTCGACAGCCTTTCGCAATATGCCGGGGCTCATATTGTCGAGCAGCACCGCATCGACGCCGATCGCCAGCACTTCAGCCAATTGTTCGAGCGTATCCACTTCAACCTCGACCTTGACCATGTGACCGGCATTGTTCCTGGCGCGGCGGATCGCTTCGGCAATGCTGCCGACGATGGCGATATGATTGTCTTTGATCAGTACGGCGTCATGGAGTGCGAAGCGATGATTCATGCCGCCGCCGGCGCGGACGGCATATTTTTCGAGCGCCCGGAGACCTGGGGTCGTCTTGCGCGTACAAACGATCTGGGCCTTGGTCCCTTTGACGGCACCGACCAGGCCAGCCGTGGTCGTGGCTATGCCCGAGAGATGGCCAAGAAAGTTGAGCGCCGTCCGTTCGGCCGTCAGCAATCCGCGAGACGGACCCGAGATCGTCGCGATCACATCCCTGGGCCTTAGCGCGGCGCCGTCCTGCATATGGGATTCGAAGCGGATAGCCGGATCGACAAGCTCGAAGGCGAGCTGGGCGACGGAGAGGCCTGCAAGCGTGCCGGCCTCCCGGGCAGCGAGGACAACGGTCGACGTGGCGTCGAGCGGAATGACTGCGTTCGACGTGATGTCGCCGGCGAGGCCGAGGTCTTCGAGGAGGGCCGCACGCACGATCGGCTCGACAATCAGGCGATGGGGAGAGGACAGGTTCATATCAGGCGCTCCGGGCAAGGATGTTGGGTCGATTGGCGTTGGTGGTGTCGAGGGCTTCCGCAAGCGTCATTTGCTGTCGACTTGGCACGATGGCTGTTGCCGGGAAGTCCGTGCGGGCATGGGCACCACGTGATTCGCAGCGCTGATGGGCGAAGACTGCAATAAGGAGCGCCACGAGGGCGGGATCGCTCCCGGCGCCACCCGTGCTTACGAGTGGCGTCAACTGCTCGATTGCCTCTACGAGGCCTCTTTCATTGCGGCGCAGTCCGAGATGCCGGCTCGCGATCGCGCGTGCGGCGACAAGATCGGGTGGAGGCGGCAGGTTGATCGCCGCCTTGTTCGGTGCTTGGCGGCCAGTGGTTCCGCCAATATCAAGAGCGGCGCGTTCGGCCATGACCACAGCTTCGAGCAGCGAATTGCTGGCAAGCCGGTTTGCGCCATGCAGGCCTGTGCAGGCCGCTTCACCGACGACCCAAAGGCCGGGGATGGTGCTGCGCCCATCAAGGTCGGTGGCGACGCCTCCCATGTGATAGTGAGCGGCAGGGCATACCGGGATCGGCGTGGTCGCGGGGTCGATGCCGGCTTGTTGGCACAGGCGGTCGATCACCGGAAAGCGGGTTCGAAAACGCGAACCCAGCGCGGATCGCGCGTCGAGGAAAACACGGCCGCCGCGATCGAACTCAGTGCTGATGGCGCGGGCAACGACATCCCTTGGTGCGAGTTCTGCACCGTCTGTCGCCTGCATGAAACGCTGGCCATGTTCGTTGAGAAGGACGGCACCTTCGCCGCGCACGGCTTCACTCACCAGCGGTAGCGGCATCTGGTCAGTGTCGAGTGCCGTCGGATGAAACTGCACGAACTCCATGTCGGCGAGGGCGGCACCAGCCCGGGCGGCAAGCGCGATACCCTGGCCGAAATTGCCGGCAGGATTGGTCGTGGCGCGATAGAGCCCGCCTATGCCCCCGGTTGCCAGCACGACACGGCGTGCGGAAAGCGTGACCGCATTGCCTTTGTGTACGCAGACGACGCCAGAGATGCCATGCGCATCGACCATCAGACGGCGTGCCTCACAATGTTCCAGAACCATGATTGATGGCGTTTGCCGAACCGCCTCTACGAGAGCCTTGACGATCGCCGCTCCCGAGCCATCGCCCTGGGCGTGGACGATACGGTGTCGGCTATGGGCAGCCTCTAGTCCCAGCGCCAACCTGCCATTCGCATCGCTGTCGAAAAGGACGCCATACCGCTCCAGCAATTCGATGGCGTGAGGTGCCGAGGAGACGATTGCGCGCACGGCAGGCTCGTCGCATAGGCCATTTCCGGCGGCCAAGGTGTCGGCAATATGGAGTTCGATGTCGTCATCCTCGCCGAGGCTCGCGGCGATGCCGCCCTGTGCCCAGGCACTCGAGGATTCCTGACCGAGCGAAGCGCGGGTCACGAGCACCACCGGCATTGGTGCGAGCGAGAGCGCCGTCACCAGTCCGGCGATGCCGCTGCCGATGATGACGCATTCATGCGTCTGGGGAAGCTTGGTCATATTGCCAGCATCCTTTCCACAGCGCAGCGTGCCGGGGCGGCAATAGCGGGGTCGATGGTCACTTCGTGGCGGTTTTCCTCCAGCGCCTTGCGGATATTGCCGAGCGTGATCCGCTTCATATGCGGGCAGAGATTGCAGGGCCTGACGAAATCGACATCGGGATGATGGACAGCGATATTGTCGCTCATCGAACATTCGGTGAGCAGCACGACCCGCGCCGGGCGCTCGCGGGCGACAAAGTCCGACATGACCGCCGTGGAGCCGGAAAAGTCGGCGGCCTTCACCACATCCGGCGGGCATTCCGGATGCGCGAGCACCACTATGCCCGGATGATTTTCCCTGATTTGCCTGATGTCGTCGGCATCGAAGAGTTCGTGCACCTCGCAATGGCCGTGCCAGGCGATGATCTCGACGGAGGTTTCGCGCGCCACATTCAGCGCAAGATATTCGTCGGGCAGCATCAGGACGCGGGGGACGCCGAGCGACTCGACGACCTCCTTTGCATTGCCCGAGGTGCAGCAGATATCGGACGCGGCTTTCACCGCGGCAGACGTGTTGACATAGGTCACCACAGGCACGCCCGGATGGGCCTGCCGCAGCAGCGCGATATCCGCAGGCGTGATCGAACCGGCAAGCGAGCAGCCGGCTTCGAGGTCGGGGATCAGCACGGTCTTGCCCGGGTTGAGAAGCTTGGCGGTCTCGGCCATGAAATGCACGCCGGCCAGTACGATCACGTCCGCCTCGACCTGCATGGCTTTGCGGGCAAGTGCGAGGCTGTCGCCGACGATATCGGCCACTCCATGGAAGATTTCGGGCGTCTGGTAATTATGCGCGAGGATCACCGCGTTGCGTTTGCGTTTCAGGTCGAGGATGGCCGCGATGTCCTCTTCGTGAAACATCCATTCGGCCTTGGGAACGACACGGCTGACTCGGTCGTAGAGCGAAGACAGTGAAACTGCGGGTGACATATGCGCCTCCTATATACTCAGATTGAGTATTAGTCGGACAGAGACATATTCTCGATTTGAGAATATGTCAAACCCGCGAAAGTGGTAATTTAGTTCCAGCGAATTCGCGTTCTTCCCGCACGCTGCGCCTGAAGCGGAACAGCTTCGCTGGCCGGCCACCCGTCTCGCTTTCGCTCTCGCCGGTTTCCTCGACGAGATCGTGCTGTTCGATCAGCCGGCGGAAGTTGGGTTTGTAGAGCGTCAGTCCTGCCAGGGCTTCGACGGTACGCTGCAATTGCAGCAGGGTGAACTGGCTGGGCATCAGTTCGAACACGACCGGCCGGTATTTGATCTTGGCACGGAGCCTTGCGATAGCCGTCGCCAGGATGCGCCGGTGATCGCCCGCCATGGCGCGGCCGAAGGTCGTCGGGCCGAGGCCTCGATCCTCCCCGATAGCTTTGGCTTCATAGAGCAGTTCGTAACGCTGGAGGACGAGATCCTCATTCCACTGCGCATCCGCGCCGCCGAAAGCGATCGCTATCCTGCGCTTGCGCTCGTCGGATTTCGCTACCGGACTGTCCGCCGCCCAGCGCTGGAGACGATCGAGCAAATCGACCAAGATGGCCGGCCGGCCATTTCGATGGTCTTCCCAGGGGAGGTAGTCGTACCAGCCCCGCCAATGCCCACGGCCAGGTTCGGTCTGTTCCCGCATCAGGCCGAGATAGCTGATCGAGATCGTGCGGCCTGCGCCGTCCGTCCTGTCGCGGTCGGCAAATGTGTAGAGCTGCTCCAGGAAGCCGGGTGCCTGGCCCGTCTGTTCCTCCACCCATTCGCGCAGCCCATGCTGCAGCGAACGGTGTCCGGTCTCGAACGGACCGGAGGGCAGGGCGTTGCCGGCGTCAATGGTCATGACGCGCGGCTGACCGTCGGTCACGGCGGCGAGGACGGCGATGAGCTCGGCGTGGATCGAAGATGTCGTCATAGAACGTTCGTGTGCAAACAATCTCGACCGCTTGTAGCACAGGTTCTGGTCCGTAGGGAAACCGCGAAATCAAACAGGCAATGGCGGTTCAGACGAATTTGTCGCGGCGCTGTCGCCCGCCTTTGATCATCAGTAGCCGGCTTTCATGATCGCCCGCTCGCCACGAAGGTGTCGTGCGGCGGCGTCCTTCTGGTCTTTCCTGAGCCGCCCATTGGCGATGAATTTGACCAGCCATGGAATGCGTTTCACCTTTCGTGACGTGCTCTGCGCCAGCACGAAGCTTTCGGCGCATTTCTCGAGAATCTCGACATTGGCCGTGAGCCGTGCGAGCCCCATGCCGAGGCAGAGCGAGACATCGTCGAGCGCATAGGCATTGGCGCCGTTGGACAGCGCCGCGATCGGCCTGCCATCAGTTGACCGCATGGACAGGCGAGATACCTCGACGCCGAGATGGCGGACCTGCTCGTCGAAGACGGCAGGCAGCGACACGCCGAGACTGGCGAGCGCGCCGGTCCAGGGCAGGGCACCCGAGGCGATGGCGCCGACATCCGGTCGAGCGGCGTAGATGCGGTGGTGCAAGCCGGAGGGCGCACCCGACAGGTTGGTCCATCGGAACACCATCATGCCACCCGGCGCGGCGATCATGACTGCAACGAAAGCATCCTGTTCGGGGACGCGTTGCGACAGCGTATCGCCCGGCTGCAAAAAACCTTTGCCGGCTAAGCGAATGGCCGCCTGCCCGAGCGCATCCTCGATTACCCTGTTGTCCGCAGTCATGTCACACCAACTTGAAGACGGATTCGAAGCGGTTCAGCGCATCGTCGATCACCTCGTCGGTATCGGCCATGCTCGTATAGATGCGGCTGCCGGCGAGCGTCAGGATGCCATGCGCGAGATAGGCCGCACCCATCTCCTCCATCAGGTGCCGGCGGGCATTGACCTCGCGCATGAGTTTGATCGGGTTGCGCATGCTCATCAGCAGCACCGCCGAGGTCTGGAGATGGACGATCGAGCCCATATTGTAGACGACATAGGGCAGGCCGAGCCGGTTCATGATCTCCTTCAGCCCGCTGGCAAGCCGGTCGCCAGCACGGCCGGCAATGACCGGGGCGTTCGTCCGCGCCATTTCCTCGATCGCGTGGTAGCCGGCGACGCAGGAGAGCGGATTGGCCGAGAGCGTGCCGCCGACGAAGGCGCGCTTCTTCGACGTGCCTATGCCGCCGACCAGCGTCATCATGATGTCCTTCGGCCCGCCGATCCCGCCAGCCATCAGGTAGCCGCCGGTAATGCATTTGCCAAACACGGTCAGGTCCGGCCGCACATTGAAATAGCCCTGGGCGCCGCCCATGCCGACGCGGAAACCGGTCACGACCTCGTCGAAGATCAGCAACGCGCCGAACTCGTCGCAGAGTCTTCTGACTTCCGCATTGTAGTCCGGAGTCACAGGCCGGGTGCCGCTTTCCGGGCCGAGCGGCTCGACGATGACGGCGGCGGTGCCGCCGCGGAGGCGATTGAAGAGCAGCTTGCGGCGCAGTGTCGAAAGCTCGTTGGGGAAGACTTCCTGTGTATGGCCGGTGGCGCCACGCGGGATGCCGATCGCCTCGCGCCGACCGGTGCCCGGGACGCGCATGCCATAGACCATCTGGTCGCTCCAGCCGTGATAGCCGCCGCCGACCTTGATCACCCATTTCTTGCCGGTATGGGCACGCGCAAGGCGGATTGCGCCCATGACGGCTTCCGTGCCCGAGCCGAGCATGCGAAACATTTCGATATTGGGCATGTGGTGGCGGATGAGTTCGGCGAGCTTGAACTCATATTCATGCAGCAGGCCGGTGACCGGGCCGCATTCGTCGATCACCTGATGCGCTTTCTCGCGCACCGGCAGATAGTTCGAGCCAAGCAGCGTCGGTCCGCCCGCCTGGAGGAAGTCGATGTAGCGGTTGCCGTCGGCGTCCCACAGATAGGGGCCGTCGACTTTCGTCGCTGCGAGCGGGAAGGGGTGATTGAAAGCGAGATTGTGCTGTACGCCGCCCGGAATCACATCCTCGGCCCGCTTCGCCCAGGCCTTCGATGTCTGGCATTTCTGCTCGAAATAATCGAGCACGCCGGGCATCGCGTCCTTGCGGATGCCGCGCGGCGGCAGTTTCAGCAGCGCATTCAACCTGTCCATCAGGTCCTTGTTGTCGGGCCATTGGCTGATCGCATAGGCAGGCTCGGCGGGGCGTGGTGTCATATTCATGTCTCAGGCTCCTGAGGTGACGGCTTTGTCCAGCGTTGCGGCAATCATAGGCCGGAGCGAGGCAGCCGGGCCGTTCTGGTCGATGCGTGTGTGGAGATGGATGGCAGCGGCGGCCTCGATGCGGCTGGCCATCGAGGCTGCGTCATCGAGGCTCGTCGTGGTGTAGATAACGCCATGGCTGGCGAGCAGGTAGGCGTAGACGTCTAATCGCAAGGATTTGCCCAGTGCCTTGACCAGCATGCCGGTGCCGGATGGTCTGTAGGGGACGAGGCCGATATAGCGGCCGAGCTCGGACGGGCTGCCGACCGGCCATAGCAGGGTTTCGTGTAACAGGGCGACGGCGCTTGCGATCGGCTGGTGGGTGTGGATGCTGGCGCGCCGCTCCGGCCAGGCGGTCAGCATGCGCTGATGCAGGCCCTTCTCGACCGAGGGCTTCCTGCCGCCCTCAACCTGCTCCAGCGTGTCGAGCAGCAGGACGACGATATCCTCAGCCTGCATCGTCTCGTAATCTGTCGCGGTCGGCGTCACCGCAAAATGCCGGTCATCCAGCCTCAGCCCGATATTGCCACCGGTGCCGGCGAAATAGCCGTGCGCAGCGAAATGGCGGCACATGTCTGCGACCTCTTGCCGTTCGGTCAGAAAACTAGCCATAGGCCCTCTCATTGCCGCCATTGAGGCGCCGGTAGAGCGGCGCAAGCCGCTTGTGGAGTTCGGTGAAGGTGCCGAACAGGTCGTCATAGAGCTGCCGGTTGGCGCGGTCCGGCTCGTAACGGCGTTCGACCTCGACGAGGCCAGGCACATCCTCGAAGCGGAGCAGGCCGAGGCCGACTGCGCCGATGAAGGCAGCACCGCGTGCATTGGCCTTCACCGGGTCGCGGAGCTGGCGGATGCGGACATCGAGCACATCGGCGAAGATCTGGCACCAGGCGCCCGATATGGCCCCGCCACCGATCATGGCGAGTTCCTCGATCCTGTGGCCGAGGAAGCCCGCGACCGGCTTCATCATCCAGCGTGTGTTCAGCGCCACGCCCTCGAAGACGGCACGGACCAGCGTCTCGCGATTATGCTGCATACTGAGATTGAAGATGCCTGCGCGGAGCGAACGATCGTCAACCGGGGAACGCTCCCCGAACAGCCAGGGCAGGTAGATTGCACCCTCGGCGCCTGCAGGCACGCGCGCTGCGATTTCGTCGAGGATGCGATAGGTGTCGATCGAGGGCTCGGCATCGATCAGCCCATCCTTGTGGAAGACGATACGATCCTTGAGGAAGGCGATGTTGGAAGCACCGCTCGATTGCATCGCCATCATCAGATATTTCGACGGGACCGCGCAGGGCACCGAGGCGATCTGGGTCAGGACATTGGTCTTCTTGAACGGCACATGTGCCGCGATCCAGGATGACGATCCCATGTAGAGATGCGCATCACGGTCTGCCTGCGTGCCGGCGCCGATGGCGGCGGCCGTATTGTCGATCGCGCCGGCCACGACGGGCGTTGTCGCCGGCAGGCCAATCGCTTCCGCGACCTCGGGCAGCAGGGTGCCGATAACGTCGGTGCAGCGGACGAGGTCGGGGAATTTCTCCCTGTCGATGCCGCTCATCGCGATCAGGCCGTCATGGTATCGGATATTGTCGACATCCCTGTTGTCAGTCRCCCAGGAGGTCAGGATCGAATCCTGCGTGGCGCAGAAGCGGCCGGTCAGGCGCAGGTTGAAGAAATCGAGCACATTGAGGAATTTGTAGGTCCGGGCATAGATTTCGGGGAAGGCGTCACGGATCAGCAGCATGTGGCCCGCCGGGTCCTTGCCCGACAACGCCGGAGCGCCTCCGCAGAGCCGCAGCCATTTCTGCAGCTTCAGCGCATCGTAACCCGCAACCTTCAGGCCGCGCATTTCACGCTTCAGGTAACGGGCGCCGCGCATGTCGAGCCAGATCACGGCATTCATCAGTGGCTTGCCGTCGCGATCGACGGCGATGGTGCCTTCGCCCTGGGTTGAGGTGCAAATGGCCGCGATGCTGGAGGCGGGGATGGCGCTTCCGCCGATTACCTCGCGGGCGGCGTCGATGAAGGCCGTCCACCAATCCTCCGGGTTCTGTTCGGCACCGATCCGGTCGACGACTTCGAACCGGACGGGACGGAACGCCCAGCCGGCGACCTTGCCCGTCAGCGAGACGAGCCCGACCTTGCAGCCGCTCGTGCCGAGATCGATCGCCAATATGTACCGGTCGGATGTCATTAGTTTCACAGTCTCCCAGGGAAAGGGTCTAACCGAGGCCTCACATTCCGATAAGCGGCCGACCGATCCGATTTGGGGTCTATTTCGGCCAATTGACGGCAAGATCCTTGCGCAAGGCGCCAGGTGTCGAGCCCGTCCAGCGCCGGAAAGCGCGGCGGAAATTATGCGGGTCCGTGAAGCCCACGGCAAAGGCGATCTGTTCGACCGACATCTGCGGATTGGTAAGCAGTTCGAGCGCCCGGTTTTTCTTCAGCCCATCCAGCACGCTCTGGAAGGAGACTCCGCCCTCGGCAAGCCGGCGCCGGAGCGTCCGTTCGCTCATGCCAAGTTCGCGAGCGACCTTCGCTATGGCATGATGCCCGTCCAGCCGCTGCCGCAGCACCCGTTCGACGGACTCGATGACTTCGGCGGCCTCGCGCGAGCGGGCGCGATGGAAGGCGAGGAATTCGAGAAGCTGCCGATGGCCGAAAGGATCGGCTGTCTTGAGCGGCTCATCGTACCAGGCAGGGTCGAAGACGAAGGCATTGGCGATCGCACCGAACCGGATGTCGCAGCCGAAGACATTGGTATACGCGTCGACATAGGGCGGCGCGGGATAGGCGAAGTCGACGCGGAGCGGCTTGAAATCCTCGCCGGCGAGAGCAAGTCCGATGCCCATGAAACTGGCAAAGGCCTCTTCGACGAGGAAGACATAGATGTCGGGATCGCTGAACCGGCTCGTCGCCATCACAGCTACACCCTCGCCCGAGGCGCGCATGTCGAACTCCAGCATGCTGCCGGTGTCCTTCTGCAATTCGAGCCCGAGCCGGACCGCTTCGCCCACCGTGGGCGCCGTCAGCATCGCATAGCCGACAAGGCCGACCGACGTGATCCTCTCGCGCATGCCTGTTTCGAGCCCCAGCGGCCTGCCCTTCGCCATCTTCATCGCCCGCAGGATCACTTCGCGCCCCTGACGGAAGGAGATACGGCATGCGGGATCGGCAAGGTCGTCCAAGGTAACGCCGAGGCCGGCGAGGAGGCGCCCGGCATCAAGGCCGACCTCGCCAAGCGTCGCGGCAAGGCTGCGAATAAGAAAGGCTGGGATGTTCGCGGTCATGTAACGCGCATCGACTGGCTTCATCTGACCCCTTTCTTGGTTCGCTCGCAGGCTGCCGATTTAAAGCCATCCTGCCGCGATCTTCAAGATTTTCCTGCCTTGCCATGTGATCTCCTGTCGTCCACCCGAACGAATTTCAGCATGTCACGGTGTTCCAGTTTGGCCGGATCGGATACCATCATGTCCTCAGCGATCCCTTGCCGGCGGGTTTCGACGTTCTATGCTGCACGATACCGCTTCGGGGGAGGGGCAATGACAAGGATCGAAGGCGCGCGGGTCATGCAAATCAGCAATTGCGAGCCTGGGGGAATTCGATGATCTGGTGGATTCTTGGCCTCAGCGCCGCCTATGCCGTCGCCCTCAATGGCACGATGGTCACGCCCTTCGTGGTGATGTCGATCAGCAAGCTTGCCGGCTATGATGAGGGCCTTGCCACCATGGTCGCCGCCGCCGAGCTGGCCGGCATCGCGCTCTATGGCATCTTCCTGCCGGGCCTCGCCAAGCGATCCTGGAAAGTCGTGGCCGTGGCCGGCCTGATCGCCGTCGCTCTCGGCGAAGCATCGAGCTTCTGGCTTCACTCGCCCTGGCTGCTGGCAGGAGCGCGGCTTGTGGCGGGGCTTGGCGAAGGGGCGATCTTCAGCCTCGTCTGCATGAATCTCGCCTCGATCGCCAATGCCGAGCGGCTCTGGGGCGGCATAAGCCTGATCGGCGGCACGACCATGGGCCTACTGCTCTTCGTGGTTTCGCTGATGAAGCTGCAGCCCGACAGTGCGCCCGTCTTCCTTGCCATCGCGGCCTTCACAGTCATCATGGCGCCCTTCTTCATCTTTCTCGCCCGGCGTCCACGCGCCATGCCCGTCGCAACCGAGCAATCCAGGCTCGACCGCGGCAAGATGCTGCTGACCATGGTTGTGGTCTTCCTGGTTTATGCCGTGCAGGCTGCGCAATGGGCGATCTGCGGCTATGTCGGCGAGCGGGTCGGCCTGAGCGGCGGCGAGGTCGGTTTCTATCTCGCGGTTTCGTCACTTCTCGGCTTCGTCGGCGCCGTGGTTCCCTCGATGACGCGCGAGCGGTCGATGCGGCTGCCCTCTGTGCTGCTCGGCTTCCTTGTCATGGCTGTCGCGATCTATTTCCTGTTCAATATCTTCACCGCCTTCGTCTTTGTGACGACGCAGGTCTTCGTCAATATCGGCTTCTATATCGTCACCCCCTTCCTGACGGGCGTGCTGACGGAGAATGATGCGGATGGATCGCTGATGTCGCGCACGCTGGTTGTCGCTATTGTCGGGGCAACGATCGGCACCGGGGTCGCCGGGCCGATCCTCGTCGCGACGAATCCATCGGTCTTTGCCTGGTCCTGCCTGCTACCGCTTGTGTTGGCGGCTGGTTTGGGCATGATCGTGTTCGGGCACCTGCATCGCAGCCCATCGGCTCTCAGCCCACGCACGGGAGAATGAGAATTTGGACGCCGCCGTTTCCGAGACGATGCAATCGATCCAGACGCGGCAGCGCGATGCTTTCGAGCTCGAGCCAAATCCGACCTATGCGACGCGCCGAGACCGCCTGGATCGGATTGGCCGACTGCTGAAGCAGCATAGCGAAGAGTGGTGCAGCGCCATTTCTCGCGATTTCGGCAACCGCTCACGCCATGAGACGCTATTGCTGGAAATTTCGCCGCTGATGACGTCGCTTCGCCATACGCGCTGGCACCTGCGGCGCTGGATGCGGCCGCACCGGCGCGGCCGCTCGATCGAATTCCTGCAACTGGCAAACTGGGTCGCATATCAGCCGCTCGGCGTGGTCGGCATCATGGTGCCCTGGAACTATCCGCTGCTGCTGGCGCTCGGGCCGTTGATCGATGTCCTCGCCGCCGGCAACCGGGCGATGATCAAACCGTCGGAGTTGTTGCCGGAAACCTCGGCCCTCTTGAAGCGGCTGGTCGCTGAATATTTCAGCCCTGAGGAAGTCGTGGTGGTCGAGGGCGGCCCCGACGTGGCCGCCGCCTTTTCGGCTCTGCCCTTCGATCATCTGCTGTTTACCGGCTCCACTTCCGTTGGCCGCAAGGTAATGGCGGCCGCAGCACAGAACCTCGCACCGGTGACGCTCGAACTCGGCGGCAAGTCGCCGACGCTGATCGCGCCGGACTATCCCATCGAAGAGGCAGCGCGCGACATTGCCTTCGGTAAGCTGATGAATGCGGGCCAGACCTGCATCGCGCCGGATTATGTCCTCGTGCCGCGCGGCAAGCTCGATGCGCTCACGGAAGCCTTGCTCGCCAGGATCAAGGCTTTCTATCCGAGTGAGGATGGCGGTGCGGACTATTCGACCCTCGTCGGCGCCCGCGCGTTGGATCGGCTCACGAAGGGCCTCGACGAATGCCGTACCCGCGGCACGAAGCTCGTCGCCGCTGATCTCCCGATCCCAGCTGGCGGCATGCAGCCCACCCTGGTGCTGGACCCGCCTCCGGATTGCCTGCTGATGGAGGAGGAGATCTTCGGGCCCATTCTGCCGCTCGTGTCCTATGACGACTTCGATGCAGCGCTGCGCTTTATCCGCCAGCGTCCGCGGCCGCTGGCGCTCTATCTCTTCACCCGCGACAGGGCACTCGAGCGCAAGACACTGGCGGCGACCATATCAGGCAATGTCACGATCAACGGCACGCTGCTGCACATCGCCCAAAGCGACTTGCCGTTCGGCGGCATCGGGCCGAGCGGCATCGGCGCCTATCACGGCTTTGACGGCTTTGTCCGCTTCTCGCATGCGAGAGGCATCGCCAAGGTGCGGCTTTTCAATCCGGCACGTCTGGCCATGCCGCCTTATGGCCGGATCGCCGCGCTCCTGGCGCGGTTCATGACGCGCGGATAAGCCTGGCGCTAACGGCCGCGCCGCAGCCTGGTCGTTTTCGTTCAAAAAACTCCCGATGAAACAATTGAAACAAAAAGGCGTGCTGCGGAAAATACCCGTGAAACGGACGCGCCTCAAATCAGCATCAGACGAACAAATGTTCCTGAGGCTGAACTGATGAAGACCATCCACTTTTCGACCGATAGCGACACCACGGTGAGCGCCGCCAAAGACGACGTCCTTTATGTCCTCGATCGTGACGCCAATATCGCCGTGACCGGAAAACCGGGACATGGCATCAACGCGAAAAATGGCGCCGAGAACCGCGATTTCCTCATCGCCGGCCATATAACCGCCGATCCATCCGCCGGATTCGGAGTTGTCGTCGGCAATGATCTGCATCGCGGCGGCGGCACATTGACGGTTTCAGCGCATGGTGTCGTCACCGGTGCCAAGGGCATTGCCAGCTTTGCCGACAACGAGCACCTCGTCAATAACGGCAAGATCTCAGGCCAATCGGGCATCGAGTTCAATGGTGCCCATACGCTGCTTGAAAACACCGGACACATCGCCGCCACCATGTATGGCGTCACGGGCAATGCTGAAGGAATGATCGTCAACGCTGGGACTATCGGCGGCGATAGCGTAGGCGTTGTCCTATCCCTCGACGGCACCGACAGCTGTAAGACGGTCAATACTGGCACGATTGACGGAGGCGTGGTCGGGATGAGCTTCCTGGCCGGTTCCGGCGCCCGCTCGGTCGTCGTCAACCATGGCGAAATCACCGGAGGCATTCTTTCCATAGGGTCCAGCAATTACGCCTCGCGTGAAATCATCCGCAATGACGGTACCCTGACCGGAGCCGTGCATCTCGGCGGCGGCAACGACATCTATGACGGCCGGGGCGGCCATGCGACGGAAGTGGACGCCGGCATCGGCGACGACCGCTATCTGGTATCTGACAAGCAGACCAAGCTCGTCGAGGGCATGGACGGTGGCATCGATACCGTCAAAGCTGCGTCCAACTGGACGCTGGACCTCAATTTCGAAAACCTGACGCTGCTCGGCAAAAGCGGACTGACGGCGACCGGCAACAGTGAGAGCAATGTCATCCGAGGCAATGCAGGCGCCAATATCCTCTATGGTCTCGACAGCGATGATATCCTTACCGGCGGCAAGGGTGACGATATGCTGTATGGCGGCGCCGACTACGATACATTCGTGTTTTCGAAAGGCGGCGGTCATGACCATATCTGCGATTTCAACGGCCTGCAGGACGTGATCGATCTGCGCGGCATAGCAGGGCTCGACGATTTTTCCGACGTCCTCTCTCATGCCAAGCAGACCGCTTCCGGCGTTTCGATGCATTTCGGCGGTGGGGATGTCCTAACCTTCGACAACGCCACGATGGCCGACCTGGCACAGGACCATTTCATGTTCTGACCCGGACCACGGGATAGCTGTCCGTTCCTGGCCGGCAGACCAGTCACATCGAAGGAATGCCGAATGAAACCCCTATTGAATTTGCTGCTCGCGTTTGCAATCGGGCTCCTCGCGGCGGATGTGGCATTTGCAGCGCGCGCCGGCGCAAAGTTTGCGAATGTGGCTCTGGAGGATCGCGTCGCGCCTGGATTGCCGACGACCTATCTCGATCTTGCCCGCTATTTCGTCGCCGACCTGCACCAAGACGGAAACGTCTATAGAGGCGGCAAGATCCGCAGGGTGCGGCATGTGAACGACCCGGACAGCGAAAACACGGACATGAGCTTGGCCGAGATCGATCATGTCGAAAGGCTCGACCTTGTTTCGGGCGGCAAGCGGCAGATGGTGCTGGTTTTCGATTTTGGCCAGGACGGCGGCTCCGCCCAGAGCTTTACCGTGCTGGCGTTTTATGCGCTTGACGGAGAGGTTCGTCTTCTGGACGCCATCGATGTCGGCCTCGATCTCTGGACCTCGCCGGAGGAACCGCCGATATTGCCGCTGTCGAGCGGCGGAAGTGTGCTGATCTTTCGCTCCTCGCACTTCAATTCGCAGGAGGCCTATCTGTTCACCACCCTGTTGCTGGTGCGAAACGATCGGCTGGCAACGGTGGTCTCCTATTTCACACTCGACTGGCAAGGCTGTGACGACAACGGCACCGTCAAGCAGGTTTCATCCTTCCGCACGCTTGGCGCACGCCGAAGGCACATGCCGGATACAGTCGAGGTGAGCGTGACGGTATCGAAGACACGCGGGGGAGATTATTGCGGCGAGCCGCCAGTTGCGGTCTCCAAGCGCAAGCAATCGGTTCGCTTCAAATGGGACAGCAAGCTCGGGCGCTATCTGGGACCTAAGGATGCCCTGCAGCGCCTGCAGCAAGCGAACCCGGATGACCCCTGAAAGCGTGCCCGTTGCGCCTCAATCATATCACATCAGACATCGCCCAGCTCTTCGGGCATGCACAGGATTTCGTTTCATGAAACAGCAATTATGCATATTCCTGCTTCCTTTGATCGTTGCGACCTTTGGGCTGGGTACCGCTCATGCGGCAGATGCTCCTAAGGTCGGCGGAGAACTCACCTGCAGCGGTCCGGTCTCAAGCAAAGACACGGGCGAAAGTCTGTATGAGCGCTTTGGCGAACAGGCAAGGCTCAGCGAATTCGACGATGAGAACAACAATTCCTCCATCGAAGTTGCGCTTTTTTCCTCTGAGGCTCAGCTCGATGTGAAACTCGAGGACAATGATTTCGTCAAAAACGTTGCAGCCGTCGAAGTGTCGTCGAGCGTCACTGCTTGGTCGGTGAACGGTGTGAAGATCGGAATGAGCCTTGAGGATGTCGCGGCGATCAATGGCGGTCAGTTCAAGCTCAAAATGACGGACGATGATATCGAAGGCAACGGAGTCTTTTCAGGCGGGCGATTGGAGAAGCTTGACGGTGGTTGCCGCCTGAACGTCACGTTTACAGGTTCCTATGATCTCAAAATCCAGCAATTGCTCAGCGGGAAAGAGATTTCCTCCGACAGTCCGGACTTGGTGAAGCAGCGTCCGACTGTCAGCCAACTGTCCCTCTCGTGGTCCAGGAGATAATCGTATCATGAAGTCGCGCTTTTCCCTCTTCGTATCGGCCGCATTGGCGGTTCTGGCGGCTGATGCCGGCAATATGACTGTGGCTGCGGAAAGACCGCCGGGAGGCGAGGTCAACTGCAAATGGCCGGTCAATCCCGGTCAGACCGGTCTGGCGATCCTCAAGCACCATGGCAAGCAGGCCAGGGTTGCAGTTGTGGCCGGCACCGATGGAGAATCGTGGGCTGGAATGCAGCTTTATCCCGATGATCCGACGCTGCGTTTGGAAATCCAATGGTCTGACGATGTCATCAGGAGCAAACCGACGGGGCTCTACCTCAGGGAACAGAATAGTCAATGGACTGTTTTTGGCCTCAAAGTGGGAATGACGCTCAAAGAAGCCACCGCGGTCTATGGCGCCCCACTCGATCTGTCGGGCTTCGATCAAACGAGGGATGGCGGTCCCAACGCAGTATCCGCAGAATTCCCGCGGGGCAAATTGGAGGGCGGATGCAGGGTGGTTGCGGTTTTTTCAGCGCCCGGTGTCACCTTTGACATGCTGGGGCCGCTCTATGGCGCCGATCACATCGCCCCCGACAATCCCCAATTGCTCAAGATAAACCCGGTCCTCAGCGATCTTATCATTTTTTGGGAGCAGCCGCAGGAGTGACCTCCGCGGCGCGGCGCGCGTCTTGTCGACCGGACCTGCCAGGGCGTGGTCTCGATGGGTGTTGGTGCCATGCTTCACACGGCGCCGGACTATGTTTGTCAATCCAGATGTTGCGCGGCCTTCAAAGCGAGGGCAGCGAGCAAAGCCTGATCGCGCCGGGCCTCGCTCATGGTGTTGATCTTCGACGTTCCCTGCGTGATGCTTGACCACAATGCTTCGAGTTCCAGCACGAAGGGCTCGTTGAAGCCGGATCTCACGTCGACAGTTTCGATATCCTTGCCGCCCGGACGGGTGATGGTCAATTGCGTCGGGAAATGATTGAGATAGGGTGCGGGGAAGACCAGTTCGACCACTTCGTCGTCGAAATAGAGGCTGATCCGCTCACGGTAGAAACCGACCGACGGCAATTCCAGATAGACCATATTCCACAGGGCCATCCCATCGCGCAGTTCGACCGCGCCCTGGGCGGCAGCGCCGCCGGCGAAGATTGCCGCTTGCAGCGGTTTTCCGGCCGTGATGCCCATGGCATCGAGCAGACCATGAACGGCATTGACGTCGTGCACCAGGGATGAGCAATACGCCCCGGCAAACCCTTTGGCCAATATCGCGCCAGGTGTCCGCCGCAGTGCGGCGGCAACCTGCTTCGCCTTGCGGTCTCCCGTTTCGGCAATCAGTGCTGGGCTCACGTCAGAACCAGCAATCAATGGATGATGGCCGACGAATGGTCCCGCATCGGGATCGTTGACCTCGACACTGATGGCGCGCAGCTTTCCGCCCTTGTCCTTGATGTATTCGCATGCGGCCTGGTAACTGGGGTCGAACCGCTTCATGTAGCCGACCTGAACCACCAATCCGGATTGCTGCTCCAGCTCCATGAGCGCATCGATCTCAGCAGCACCGTAGCAAAGCGGCTTTTCGCAGAACACATGCAGGCCGTTCTTCAGCCCGGCCTCGACCAGTTCGCCATGCCATGCATCGGGCGCGCAGACCATCAGCGCATCGAGCCCCATGCCGAACAGGACTTGCGCATCGGCGACCGCCGGCACGCCGAAGCGCTTAGACAACGCGTCGCGAACCGTCTGCGAGGGGTCGCTGATGGCGACCAGCTCGAACATGGCGGGCAGGGCGAGCAGGTTGGGAATATGCTCGACCTGGGCGATCAGGCCGCAGCCGGCCACGCCGATTTTCAGGCGATGTCTGTTGTTCATAGCGGTTACCTTTTGAATGAGTTCAGGAGGCGGATCGCGCCAACTCTTGATGCAAATCCTTGAGCTCCCGTCGGCCGGCCATCAGGTCGAGGACCTCGCTTTCGGAAATCTCGTCCTTGCGGAATGTGCCGTAGACCTTGCCGCGGTTGAGCAAGGTGAACATGTCGGCAATCGGATAGGCGTGGTGGATGTTGTGGGTGATGAAGATCACGCCGATGCCGCGTTCACGGGCGCTGGCGATGTAGCGCAGGACGATCGAAGCCTGGTGGACGCCGAGCGCCGACGTCGGTTCGTCGAGGATCAGCACCCTGGCGCCATGATAGACGGCGCGGGCGATCGCCACGCATTGCCGCTCTCCACCCGATAGCGTGCCGACCGGCTGCTGCGGATCGCGCACGGCAATGCCCATGCGGTCGAGCTCTTCCGTGACGATGGCGTCCGCGCGCCGGACGTCGAAGCGGCGGGTCAGGAGCTTGCCTTTGTGCGGCTCGCGGCCGAGAAAGAAATTGCGGGTGATCGACATCAGCGGGATCATTGCCAGGTCCTGAAATACCGTGGCGATGCCGCTGTCGAGCGCCTGCCGCGGCGAGGTCAGCACGGTTTCCTTTCCGTCGATGCGCATTACACCGGCCGAAGGTTGGTGAACGCCGGAGAGAATCTTGATCAGCGTCGATTTGCCGGCGCCATTGTCGCCCAGCAGGCAGTGGACCTGCGCCCTGTGGGCGGCAAAACTGATATCGGTGAGCGCATTGACCGAACCGAAGCGCTTGCTCACCTGTTCGAGGCTGACGATTGGCGTTGTCTGGTTGGCGGTAGCGATCATGAGCGTGACTCGGTCGCCTTGCGGCGGATGTAATTGTTGAACAGCACAGCGACCAGGACCATCAATCCCAAGAAAACCATGAACCAGTCACTGTCGACCCCGGTGTAGAAAATGCCCATCTGCACCGTGCCGAAGATCAGCGCCCCGAACATGGCGCCCACCGCCGAGCCATAACCACCCGTCAGGAGGTTGCCGCCGATCACGGCTGCGATCACCGCCTCGAACTCCTTCTGGGTCCCGCGCAGCACGTCGGCCGAGCCGGCTTCCAACACCTGGATCGTGGCGAACAGGGTCGCTGCCAGTGCTGAACCGATAAACAGCAGGATTTTTACCCGCTCCACCGGCACGCCGACATTGCGGGCAGCATTGACGTCGCCGCCGACAGCGAAGATCCAGTTGCCGAACGAGGTCCGCAGCAGGATCCAGCTTGCGGCGATGGTCAGCAATATCCACCACGCGATCGACACCGGCAGGCCCTGCACGGCGGCCAATCCATCGGGACGGGTTGGAAACCAGCCGATGCTGGCCAGCCAGTTGAGAAACGAGGTGCCGAACTTGCCGCCAAAGATCCAGATCAGTCCCGTCTCATGTGAATCCTTGGTGATGT
The DNA here is from genome assembly GCF_056403475.1 of Rhizobium sp. P2_G9. Lineage (NCBI taxonomy): Bacteria > Pseudomonadati > Pseudomonadota > Alphaproteobacteria > Hyphomicrobiales > Rhizobiaceae > Rhizobium > Rhizobium sp. P2_G9. Next base: position 167,662 of record NZ_JBFUFK010000008.1, read on the forward strand.
AGGGTATCTGCGTCCGGCCGGTCAGCATGCGGGTTACGACCAGGCTCAGCCCGCGCAAGATGAAGTAGCTCGCCAGGGTGACGATAAAGGAGGGGAGCTTCGTCCGGGTCACGAGCAGGCCGTTCAGCGCGCCGATGATGACGGCCACGATGAAGGCGATCAGCACCGACAGCCAGATCGGCAGACCCAGCGTGACCACGCCAATGCCGATGACGATGCCGGCAAAGCCGATCGTCGAGCCGAGCGAAAGATCGAATTCGCCGCCGATCATCAACAGTGACACGGCTGCCGCCAGAATGCCGAGCTGAGCCGATACGGTGAGGAAATTGACGATGCCGAGCGGACTGAACAGCCCGCTGCCGGACGCGGTGACCAGGAAAAACAGGAAGACGAAAAGGGTGGCGCCAAGCGCGCCCAGTTCCGGCCGCCTGAGCGCCCGGGACAGGAATGCGGTTTGGGATGTCGCCCGTACGCCAGTGGGTGGATTGGTTCCACTCGCAGCTGCAATCCGTTCGTTGCTCATAAATCGTCCTCGCATTCTCAGGGGGCACGTCGACCTGCGGGCGGCGCGGCAGAGCGCACCGCCCGCTTGCGCTCAGCGGTAGCCCTGCTGGCTGAGGGTTTTGACGGACGCGGCGGTCGCCTTGGTGACGAGCACCGGACCGGTGATGATGTCAGAGGTCGGCATGGTACCGAACATCGCATGCGCCGTCAGCACGGCAACGGGCAGATACCCCATCAGAACCTGCTGGTTGTCGAGGCCGAAGAGGATCCTGCCGTCGGTAATCGCGTCGAGCACTTCGGGCGAGAGGTCGAACACGCCGATCTTCAGCTTGCCGTCCATCCCCTGTTCCTTGAGCATGTCGAGCATCGGACCGACCAGCGTCGTGCCGAGCAGGACCATGGCATCGGAACCTGGATGCGCCGTCATGAAGGCCTGGACACGGCGTGTGGCCTCGGTCGGGTCGAGCGTCACGGCGACGATATCGACCGTGCCGCCGGTTTCCTTCAGCCCATCGGCGAGGCCGCGGCAGCGCTCGTCCTGGCTGACATTGCCGACTTCGTGATTGACGCACATCGCCTTCTTGACGCCTTCCTTGCCGAGCATGTGGCCGGCATTGAGGCCATTCGGATATTCGGCGCCGCCGCCGATATAGAGGTCGAGACCCCAGGGCTTGACCTGTTCGAGGCCGGTATCCGTGACGATGACGGGAATGCCGGCGGCCTTGGCGGCCTTGATCGGCGCTTCCAGCGCCGCGGCGTCGGGGATGGTGACGACAAGACCATCGACGCCGGCGGCGGTCGCGGCCTCGATCATCTGACCCATCTTGACGACATCGAATGTCGTCGGCGCCTGATAGTCGACCTTCACATGCAATTGGTCGACCGCCTCCTTGATGCCGTTCTTGACCACCGACCAGTAATTGTCGTTGGCCTGACCGTGGGTGACGAAGACGATATGGACATCCTTGGCCGGCTTCATCTGGGCGGCCGCGGGTGAAAATCCGGCCAGGAGCAGCGCTCCCGCAATACCGGCAGAAAACAGGATTTCCTTCATTCTCTTGATGCGTTGCATTGTTCCATCCCTCTACAGGCTGCCCGCATTGTCGGAAAATTCACTCTGCGCCCGCGGGATCGGCGCCTATCTCCTCAGTGATCTTCATGCGCTGCTGGAAGTCCCGGAGTGTGCCACGCAACACCTCCAGGCCGTCCAGCCAGTCGATCCGTCCTGGACTCCTCAACAGGTCGTATTCCTCAATGCGGATCATCGCGCTGTCAGGTTCGATATTTTCGATCTCTCCCGCCGCATTGGCGTGCAGCGCCACGAATGTCAGGCCGGCTCCCGGGACCTTGGAAAACATCGCCCGGTAACGGTCTTCGGCGTTTCCCTCCAGATGCCAAGGCGTTTCCAGCACCTGGTCGACCAGTATATTGCCGGAGGAGGCCAAGTCCCGCGCCACGTCCTCGTAAAAGGCGGCATTCAGCGCGCCAATGCCTCCGATCGAACCATGACCGGACAGCGACTTCGGAAACAGCACCGGCACCTCATATTCCCTGCCCAGCTTGAGATAGATCGGCAGGAATTCCGGAGCCAGCGCCGCGTCCTGGTGCGGGTCGAAATGCGTCGGCTTCAATCCCTTTGCCAGAAAGGTTTCCACCTGAGCCCGCATCTCCTCTTCCACTGCCAGCGGATCGGCGCGGTAGCGCAGGTCGATCGGGTCGCCATGAAAGTAGCCCTCGCCATCCACCAGACCTGAGCGTATCGAAGGCGAGGTGAGGGGCCGCCAGCGATAGTATTTCTTCTCGGCCGTCAGCGTGAAATGCACGCCGAGTTTCAATCCCGGCGTCTGGCGACCGGCTTCCGCGATCTCGGAGAACCAAGGGCAGGGCACCATGACCGAGCCGGAATCGCAGCGGCCACGGGCGAAAAGATCGAGGAAGGCCGCATTCGCGCCGTGACACATTCCGAGATCGTCGACATTGACGATCAGGCCGGAACGCTCTGGCGCTGGTCTGTCCATGTTCATCCCCTGCCGTCGAGTGTGAAGCCGGCATCCAGCGCCGCCTGCTTCAGATAGGTGTAGCCCATGGTGGCGTAGGTCAACGGATGGGCCTTTGCCGGATCCTGCTCCGCTTCGACCACAAGCCAGCCGCTATAGCCGCCATCGGCAAGCATCTTCAAAAGCGTGGGATAGTCGATGCAGCCATCGCCGGGCACCGTGAAAATTCCTTCCAGCACCGCGCCCATGAAGCTCATATCCTCGGCGCGCGCCTTCGCCAGCATGGCAGGGCGGGCGTCTTTGCAATGAACGTGAACGACGCGGGCAAGATGCGTGGCCAGCAAGGTCTTTGGATCGCCGCCGGAAAACACGCAATGGCCGGTGTCGTAGAGCAGCCCGACTGCCTCGCTCGAATGCCGCATCAACTGGCCGATCTCGGCGTCCGTCTCGACAATCGTGCCCATATGATGGTGAAAGGCCATTCCAACACCGAACTCCGCCATGCGTTCGGCGAGCTTGGTGATCTTGGCGCCATAGGCGGCCCATTCATCCTCCGGCAACCTTGGGCGCTGCGAGATCGGCTGGAAAATCCCGTCATGGCGTCCGCGGGACGTGTCGGCGTAGACGACGCGCGTAGCGCCGAGATCGCGCAGCAGGGTCAGATGCGGCAGGATGGCGTCGAATTCCTCGTCGACCTCGCGGTCGAGAACGCGGCCGTCGAACCAGCCCGATACGAGTGCGAGATCATGACGACCAAGGATATCCGAAAGCTCGGCACTTTGGCGCGGGAATTTGCCGCCGAGTTCGGTTCCGTCATAGCCGGCCTGCCGCGTTTCACTGAGACAGGTTTCCAGCGGCGTGTCGCCGCCGAGGGAGGGCACATCGTCATTCGACCAGGTAATAGGATTGATGCCGATCTTCACGCCCATTGGAATTTCCCTCATTTCATGAAAGAAATGTTACCAGCATCTGTGCCTACCAAAAGAGCCAGATCGGCTCGTTTGCGAGGAACCAGATTCGCACGCGGAAGGGCTGGCGGTTGCTGGAAAGAGGGCTCGCGTGGAAAACTTTCCGCTGGAATCGATCGCTTTATCGCGTGACGACAGTACAGAAACGCTGCGGAAGCAACTCTACGAGGAATTGCGACGGCTGATCACCGAACGCATCCTGCCTGCCGGGGCCGCGCTCCCCTCGACCCGGCTCCTGGCACAGGATCTCGAAATCGCCCGCAACACGGTCAACGCCGCCTACGACCAGCTGACAGCCGAGGGCTATATCCAGGCGAGGCACCGCGCGACGCCCATCATCGTCAACCTGCCGATAGCGTCGGGCCTGGAGCCCGACCGCTTGCAGGCCGCACCCAGCCGGTTGTCGGCGCGGGGCGAGACCATGCTGCGCCAGCCGGCCCATCATGGCGTGCCCGGGCAGCTGGCGTTCCATCCCGGCATGCCCGATCCCGAGACCTTCCCGTTCTCGACCTGGAGCCGGCTGATAGCCAAGCATGCCCGCTTCTCGCGCGCCTCCTTGTTCGGCACCTATCATGTTGCCGGCCTGCCGGCGCTCAAGGTGGCCATTGCCAATTATGTCAAGGCGTCGCGCGGTGTTCGCTGCAGCGCCGAGCAGATCGTGGTCACCACTGGTGCACAGGCCGGCCTCGACCTGCTGTCGCGGCTTCTGTTGGATCCCGGCGAAACCGTGTGGATGGAAGAGCCCGGTTACTATGGTGCGCAAGCCGCATTCACGGCCGCCGGCGCCTTTCTTCACCCGATGCGTGTGACCGAGACGGGCTGGACGCTCGATCCGCCTCAGGCTGCGCGGATCGCCTATGTAACGCCGGCCTGTCACCATCCGCTTGGCGCGACCATGCTGATGGAGCAGCGACTGCGACTGCTGGACATCGCCGATGCGCTGGATTGCTGGATCATCGAGGATGATTTCGACGGCGAGTACCGGTTCGAAGGCCAGCCGATCCCGGCCATGCAGGCCCAGGACAAGAGCGGCCGCGTCATCTATGTCGGCACGTTCGCAAAAATCCTGTTTCCGGCTCTGCGGCTGGGCTTCATGGTCCTGCCGGCCGGCTTTCCCGGCGGCATTGCGCGAGCCCTCAGCATAACCGGCCAATTCGCGCCGCTGGTGCTGCAGGCGGCATTGGCCGAGTTCATCGAGGAGGGGCATATGGCTAGGCATCTGAGGCGCATGCGCCGACACTATGCCAGCCGGCGGCAAAGGTTCCGTACCCTATGCGAAGAGAATCTTTCGGACTGGCTCGAAATCGTGCCCAACAGCTCCGGTATCCAGATGGTGGGAATTCTTCGGCATGACATGGATGACCGCGTTCTCGCCGATGAGGCACGCAAGCTCGGGTTGGGCGTTTCGCCTCTGTCAATCCAGTACCGGCATGGGACTGCGCGCAAGGGCCTGGTCATGGGCTATGCCGGCGCGGATGAAGACGAGATGCACCGGGGTATCGCCATGCTGCAAAAAGCCCGCCGCAGCGTGGAGATATGCGATTGATGGAGACACTTTCAACGCCTTTGCTTACATCGCCATCTTCGCCGTCTCGCCGAGAATCCACTCGCGAAAAGCGGCAATCCGCGGGTCGTTCGTCGTCTCTTCCGGGTAGACGAGAAAATACGCGAACTCTGCCGGCACCCGGATGCTGAGCTCGAACGGTCGGATCAAGCGCCCCTCGGAGAGGTCGTTTGCCACCATGGCGAAGTCGGCCAACGCCACCGCCTCTCCTGTCAATGCAGCCTGGACCGCGTCGGCCGACCGCTCGAAGACGATGGTGCGGCTGTCGTCGAAATCGGCGATGCCGGCCGCGGCCATCCACTGGTGCCAATTCGGCCATGTCACCCCGGGGCGGGACCATTCGATATGCGCTAGGGTGTGCTGCAGCAGATCGTGCGGCTCCTTCAATGGCCTGCCCGAAGCCAGAAGACGCGGGCTGCAGACCGGCACGATGACGTTCTCGAACAACCTGTTGGCTGCAAGTCCGGGATATTTGCCGGCGCCGAAGCGGATGGCGACATCGATATCGTCGATTTCGAAGTCACGCAGTTCATAGGCGACATCGAACCGCAGATCGATGGCCGGATGCAGCTTGCGGAACTGGTCTACCCGACCCATCAGCCATTTCGTCGCCACCTGCGGATCGACCGAGACTTTGAGCTGTGTCATGCCCCGCGACAGCCGGTGGACGCGCGTCATCGCCCGGCTGAGCTGGTCGAGCGCCTCCGACGCCGCCTCGTGCAGGATCGTCCCGGCTTCCGTCAGCTTGATCGAACGGCTGGAGCGGATGAACAGCTGCACGCCGAGCTGATCCTCGATCTCCTTGATCTGGTAGCTGACCGCCGCCGGTGTCAGCGCCAGCTCATCCGCCGCGCGCGTGAAATTGAGATGCCGGCCCGCGGCAACCAGTGTTCTCAACGCCCGTGTACCCGGAACTGCGCGCATCTCATCTTCAAGGAAAACTTAATGATGTCGAAAAGACTATTCGTTTCTCTCAATCAGGTCAATCTGTCATGTTTGCAGCATGGAAGAGCATCAAGGAAATCTTGATGACAGAAGAGGTGCTAAAATGTCCGATTATGCCAACGATTTCAGAACGGCCACGTTTGCCGACCGCTTATGGCTCCTTGTGGAGCGCCTGTTTACCGGTTCTGGAAAGAAGGTGGAGCATCCCCGCCTGCCGCGTGAACTGGCCTCGCTCCCCGATCATCTGCTGGTCGATATCGGTGTCGATCCGCGCTGGGTGCCGAATCTGACCGGTGAGATCATCTCCCGGCCCGACCTGGCACGCAGTGGTCTCGCGGCGCCGATCTGGCGGTTGACGGCGAAATCGTGATGAAAGCGATCACGTCATTAGGCCCTCGGCTTTGTGCATGGGTGCGGGCGATCTGGAACCCGCACCGCGTCACTGCGTAATCCCGACGTCCGTCGCTGATGCGAGTGCTCGACGGTTGACGGATTGACTGTGTCGGAACGCCGTTTCTTTGAGCGCGCCAAAATTATCCTTTGTTTTCTATGGCTTATAAGAATTTTTCTGCAGAACGAAATTTTGCCATTGACCTTCGCTGCCGGTGGGTCTTATAAGCCGCACATCGAACGGGGCGGCGGTTGCTTCTGGCGGCCAACGAACTCGCTCCTGCAAACGGTTGAAAGATCGAGGGCTGGAGACTAGATAGAGAGCAGACTACCAAGACATTGGTGAGCATGCTTTGACCGGGGATAGCAGGGATGTTGTTTCTGGGGACGAGGTTTTTTTCGTCTGATCTTTGACATTGTTGGTTAAGAAGAAAGAGAGACGTGGACGGCGGGTGTCTGCGGTGGCGGAAGGTCGAAAGGCTTGACGTTACCGAAAGAGACTTTGGCCAGTCTACGTTTTGAAATGAGAAGACGAAAGCTCGATTTTGGTTGGTGTTTTGCACTGATTGGGATTTTGAG